>CAYTME010000263.1:0-4710 GCA_964438415.1 uncultured Pleurocapsa sp.
CTTACGAGTGGCGAAAAGCTGTTTAGTTTGCTGACTTAGCGGATGAGGCACTAAGGTCACACGTGTGCCGCCGACACGAATAACCCCGTGCTCATCAACTTTGAACGGAAGGGTTTGAACCTGAGGCAGTGTCATCATGGGCTGTAAAACTCATCCCGCATGCATGCCGCCATTGTATCGCTCGATCACTTCACCGCGCCGCTGGTCAGGCCGCGGATGAGCTGGCGCGAGAACAAGATGTAGAGCACGATCACCGGCACGGCGGCCAGCGTCAGCGACGAGAGCACCGCGTTGTAGTCGTTGGCGAACTGGCCGAGGAACTGCTGCGCCCCCAGCGTGACCGTCTTGCTGCGTTCCCCGGGCGCGAGGATAAGCGGGAACCACAGGTCGTTCCAGATCGGGATCATGTTGAAGACCATGACCGTGCCGATGGCCGGGCGCACGAGCGGCAGCGTCAGCCAGTAGATGCGGTACTCGCTCGCGCCGTCCACGCGCGCGGCGTCTTTGAGATCGCGCGGGATCTGGCGCATGAACTGCGACAGCACGAACACCGCCAGCGGCAGCCCGCTCGCCGTGTAGACGAGGATGAGCGCCCACAGCGTGTCGTTCAGCCCCAAGCTGACCACCAGCCGCAAGATGCTGACTGTGCCCAATCGGATCGGCACCATGATGCCGAGCGCCAGATACAACCCCATGAGCGTGTTGCCGGGGAACTTGTACTCCGCCAGCGCGTGTGCCGCCATCGTCCCGGCGATGAAGATGAGCAGCAGCGCGCCCACCGTCACGATGATGCTGTTGAGGAAGTAATTAGGAAAGCTGCCGCGCCCGAAGACGGTCTCGAAACCGACGAGCGAGAACGTCTCCGCCGTCGGCAGGTCGAACGGCGTGCGGAAGATGGCGTTGCGCGTCTTGAACGAATTCATCACGATCAGCGCCACGGGAAAGAGCGCGATCAGCGTGTACAGGATCAAGGCCAGGTGCGCCGCGCCGAGCTGCAACCAGCGTGAGAGTGTGTGTCTGTTCATGACCGCCAACTCTTACATCTCCACCGTGTTGCGCAGCAGGCGCCGCTGCCAGGTGAAGAGATAGATCAGCACGCCTGTCAGGATGATCAGGAACATGACACCGGCGACCGCTGTCCCCATCGTTGGGTTCGGGAGCTGAAGCTGCACGCCGAAGAACGTCCGGTAGAAGAGCGTGCCGAGCAGATCGGTGCTGTAATCTGGCGCGCCGAGCGCGCCCTGCGTCGTGTAGATCAAGTCGAAGGCGTTGAAGTTGCCGACGAACGTCAGCACGGTGACGATGCCGACCGTCGGCATGATCAGCGGCAGCTTGATGCGCCAGAAGACGCTCAAGCCGGTCGCGCCATCGACGCGCGCTGCCTCGATCAGATCATCAGGGATGCTGATCAGCGCTGCGAGGAAGAGCATCATCGGCACGCCGACCCACTGCCAGACCGAGATCAGCGAGAGCACCGGCAGCGCCGTCTCCGGCTGGCCGAGCAGCGGCGGCAGCCGAACGCCGATCTGCGCAAACAGCGCCCGCCCGAAGACCGGGCTGAGGATCAACTGCCAGATGAAACCGATCAGCACGACCGAGAGCACGCTCGGCGTGAAGATGAGCGTTCGGTAGATCGTGCGCCCGGCGATGAAACGCGAGGCGAGTAGGGTCGCCAGCAGCAGCGCCAGCGGGTTCTGCACCAGCATGTGAATGATGAAGAATCGGAATGTGTTTGTCAGCGCGCCGACGAGACGCGGCTGCCAGAACGGATCAGTGAAGAGGCGCTGGTAATTCCCCAGGCCGATGAAGATCTCCGGGCCGCCCTGGCGCTCGACCGTGTACAGGCTCAGGCGCAGCGAGTCGATCAGCGGGTAGATCATAAACATCGTGTAGATGATGACCGCCGGGGCGAGAAAAACAATAATGTGCCAGGGAAACGATTTTTTCGTCATGTGTATTCTTTGCCGTAGATGACTCGCGGTGGACTCCACTCCCCTTTCGCTCACGCGAAAGGGGAGTGGAGCCGGGTGGAGAAGCCCTTCTCCTTGAGAGAAGGGTTTGGGATGAGGGCTACGATCCCTGCTGCGGGGCGTACCAAGCTTCGAGACCGGCCTGCACGGTATCGGCGGCCTCCTGCGGCGTGACCGTGCCGTTGAGGAGTGCGGCGCTCATCTCCCAAAGCTGGGTTTCGTTGTTCGGCTCACCGCGCGACAGGATCTGGTACGACGAGCGGATGGTGCTCGCGCATTCCTGACGCCAGCCGACGAATTCCGCCGCCACCGGGTCCTCGAGCGTGATCTCGGCGTTGGATAGGCTGAAGAAGCCCGGCAGCGCGTTCGAGTACAGGTTGGCGAACTCCTCCGACGTGACCCAGGTCAAGAACGTGCGCGCTGCATCCAGCTTATCGCCCGAGACGGCGGCGTTCAAACCGATGGCGATATCGGTGTGGTCACTGATGAAGCACTCTTCCTGACCATCCGGCACCGGCGGGCGGAACGCGCCCAGCTCGAAATCCGCCGTGCTGCGGAAGACCGAGATATCCCATGACCCGGCAGGGTAGATGGCACCCAAGCCAAGCGCGAAAATGTTCTGCGAGTCGGGGTACGTCTGCGCCTGGTAGCCGTCGCCGAGGTACGGGCGCCAGCGGGCCAGCGCTTCCCACGCCGCCAGGAAGCCGCCCTCGTTGTATTTGGCCGTGCCGTTGATCAAGCCGAGGCGGCCTTCTTCACCGCGCCAGTAGTTCGGGCCGATGTTCTGGAAGCCCATCGTCGCCGATTCCCACTGGTCGGCGGTGCCGATCACGAGCGGAATGTATTGGCCATCCGCGACGATCGCATCGAGCACGGCGTAAAACTCGGACTCGGTTGCCGGTTCTTCCAAGCCCAACTCGGCGAAGATGTCGGCATTGTAGATGAAGCCGTGAATGACCGACGCCATCGGGACGCAGAAGACATCCGAACCGTCATCGGTGATCCAGGCGCTCTTAGCGACATCGCCGAAGTTCTCCATACCCGGCAGGTCGTTGAGAGAGGCGAGGTATCCCTGCTGGAAGAGCGAGAGCGAGGCATCGAACGGGCGGCAGGTGATCAGGTCACCAGCAGTGCCGCCTTCCAGCTTGGCGTTGAGCGCCGCGTTGTACTCGGTCGGCGCGGTCGGCGCGAACACGACATCGATATTCGGGTACTGCGCCTCGAACACAGGCAGGATCGTGTCTTCCCAAATCGTCAGGTCATCGTTGCGCCAACTTTCGATCGTCAGCCTCACGGTGCCCTGCGCCTGCGCCGCGCCAACCGCCAGCAGCAGCAGAGCAAACAAGACGAGCATCAGCTTTTTCATCATGCACCTCATAAAGCCTACTTCAACCAAGAATGCATACACGACCAGCGGCAGATGAGGCGGCGACCGGTGATCAGGGATGCACCATGCGTGAGCGTCAGCACATCACGCGTATCTCATCCCACATCGCTCATCATCACCTCGTCACCTTTGCTCGACTGCGCGATTGTGCGCCTAGAGCATACCGCAGCGCAGGGGCTGTGGCAACGAGATGCGAGGGGTATAATGCGCGCTCATGCACACTCGTCATGACCATCCCTCACCCGCTTTCGACCGCTTGACGCAGTACGGCGCGCTTGCGTTTCTTGCGCTGGCGCTGCTGCTGCTGGCCAGCCAGATCGCCCTGGCTGCTGCCGGAGTCGCCCTGATCTCGATCGCGCTCACGGCGATCACGCTGCTGGCGCTGCTGCCGGGCGCGCTCTGGCTGACGACCGCCACACCACCGGTCGAAATCGACGCCGACGGCTTGACTGTTGCCCCGCTCATTTGGCCGCGACAGCGTATCGTCTGGACAGCCGTCCGCGCTGTCATGGCCTATCCGCTGCTGCCGGAGCCGCAGAGCGAGCGCGTGCGCCAGGCGCTGGTCGGACGGCGCAAATATCGCCCGGCGCAGGGGCTGCTGCTGCTCATCCCGTCGCTGCCGTGGTACTACCGTTTCACAGGTTTCTTCTCCGGCCAGGGCTTCACGCCGGCCATCGCGCTGACCAACCGTACGCATCGCGACTACGACGCCTTGATCGACAGCGTGCGCGCCCACACGTCCGAGGTTTAGCAGCCATGACGCCGGCACCCAGCGGGGAGGTCGCCATCAGCTTCGTCTGCACGGTGCTCAATGAGGGCGAGCACCTGCGCGGGCTGCTCGACTCGCTGGTGCGGCAGACACGGATGCCCGACGAGATCATCTTCGTCGACGGCGGCAGCCGCGACAGCACAGTTGTGCTTCTGGAAAGTTTCGCCGACCGCCTGCCGCTGCGCGTGATCGTCGAGCCGGGCTGCAATATCAGTGCCGGTCGCAACCGAGGGATCGACGCCGCGCAGGGTTTCGTCATCGCCGTGACCGATGCGGGCGTCGTGCTCGCGCCCGGCTGGCTGGAACATCTGACACGCCCGCTGCTGGATGACCCGTCAGTGCGCGTCGTCTCCGGCTGGTTCGAGGCCGACCCACACACTGTGTTCGAGGCGGCGCTCGGCGCGACCACGCTGCCGCACGTCGAGGAGATCGACGCGCGCACTTTCCTGCCCAGCAGCCGCAGCGTGGCCTTCCGCAAAGCGGCTTGGGCGGCTGTCGGCGGCTATCCCGAATGGCTCGATTACTGCGAGGATCTGATCTTCGACCTGCGCCTGCGCCAAGTCGCCGGTCAGTTCCGCTTCGAG
>CAYTME010000264.1:0-3382 GCA_964438415.1 uncultured Pleurocapsa sp.
CCCCTCGCTCAGGCCAAACTCCTGGCGCAGGGAGGCGGCCACCTGCTTGATGGCGGCAGTCCCTACCTCCTCCGGCAGCCCGGCGATGCCTTCGCGGAGCTGGGGAGCGGCCATAATCCGCTCCATCACCGGGTAGGCCGGGTCGTAAGGACGCGCCTTGTCTCCCCCCCAGACGATGCTCAAGCGCGGCGCGAGCTGGCCGAACAGTTCGGGCGCGCTGCGCTGGCTGTAGGCGTCGCCGATCAACCGCGCCTGCTTGGCCAGATCAGCGACCGCCTTGATCAGGCGGGCGCGCGCATCCGGGCCGGCTTCGAGCGTGCGTCCGATCTGCGCCGGCACGACATCGAAGCGATCTGCTGTCTCCACCGTCACGAGCAGATCGAGCGCGGCGGCGGCGTAATCGTACAGCTCCCCGCGCGACTCGACGCGCACCACCGGCGAGTCATCCGGCGCGGCGGCGATCAGATCGCGCATCTCGGCGCGCTTGGCCAGCTCGTACAGGCGATCGCGCTGCTGATCGAGCGTGCCGAGCACTTTGACCAGCGTGCCCTGCAGCGCCGAGGTCTTATCCGCCACCGCCAACCCGATGAGCGCCTCCGGCTGCGGCAGGGTGTGCGTGTAAGCGCACAGATCGAGCGCGTAGACGATGTGCGTCTGCACGCCGACGGCGACTGACGGACGCTCATCGACCACGAGGGCGCGCAGGCGCGGCACGTGAACGGCGCGCGCGTTCTTGAGCGGCTGAGCAGCGCGCCCGAGCACCTCGGTGAAGAACGGCATCAACTCCGCCAGCGCGCCGCGGACAGCGAATTCCGCCGCAGTCTGCGGGTCGCAGCGCCAGCTCAGGTCTTCCTCGACAGCGGTCAGCAGCGCGTACGTCTGTGGATGCTGCGTGCGCAGCGCATCGAGCGCCAGCAGCATCTTGGCGATGTGCGGCTGCGTGTCCGTCAGCAGGTATCCATCCCGCCACAACCAGCGCCCGCCGAGCTGCTGGCCAAGCCGCACCGCCAGCCGCGAACCGCCGCGCGGCGACTCATCTGCGAAGCGGGGGATGTAAGCGTAAAGCGGCGGCAGTGCCGTCGGGCTGAGCGGGAAGATCTCGCTGAAAAGCTGAAGTGTCTGAGCCTGAACCATCCCCGGCCTTTCCGCCGTCGATGACCGAACACATGGTCGATTATAGCGCAGCGGGCGCGGCGGAGCAGACGCGCCGCCGAGTTCGAATGCGCCCTCATGCATCAAGGGCGGTGCGGCGCCGCCACGAGTGGCGCGTGACCATGGCGTAAAGATGATCTTCATCACTTGTTGGGCGCCCCCCTGCTGGCTTACAGTGGAGGTGTAGAGTACAACTTATTTGCTGAGGAGGGACGAGATGGACGAGAGGCGCTTCTGGAACTCGCTGTCCGGCGAGCTGCTCGTGTGGTTGGCGGCGGTCTCGATCGCGCTGGCGGTGACGGTCGTGCTCGCGGTCGGTGCGGAAGCCTGGGTGACAGCGGTCGTCTTTTCGGTGACCCTGTTCGTGGCGCTGGTCGCGCTGTCCAGGATCTTCGGCACGCGCACATTCTATTGATCGCTACGGCAGTGCCTTGATGCGCCGGATCAGCTCTGACGTGCTGTGCCCCGGCAGATAGTCGATCAGGAGGACCTGCCCTCCGTAGCTTTCGACGAGTTCACGTTCGGGCAGGGGCTTGCTGCGGTAATCGCCGCCTTTGACGTAAACCTCTGGCCGCAGCACGTCGATCAGCGCGTGCGCGGTGTCCGCCTCGAAGACGATGGCGGCATCGACCGGCAGCAGCGCCGCCAGCAGGCGCGCCCGCTCCTGCGCTGGCACGATCGGACGGCCAGTCCCTTTCAGGCGCTCGCTGCTGTGGTCGCCGTTGACGCCGACATAGAGCGCATCGCCCCACGTGCGCGCCTGCTCCAGATAATCCAAGTGGCCGACATGCAGCAGATCGAAATGGCCGTTGGTGAAGACCAAGCGGCCGCCCGCTGCGCGCAGCGCCGCGCGCTGTTCCAAAGCCTGTTCGAGGGTCAGCACTGCACCCATGCCGGCTCCGTTGATGTGCGGCAAACGCGTGAGCGGAAACTCAGCGCCGCCCCGCACCGTCGGGAAAGCTCTAAGTTTCCGCCCACGAATGCGGGCGTATGCGCGCCCAAAAGGCTTAGCCCCCGTCTTTTTCCTCGATGATGCGCAGGACGCCGGGGCGCGCCTGCATCTTGCGCTGAATCTTGAGCGCCAGCTCGGCGCGGCGCAGCGCCAGCGCCGCTTGGCGGTTGACCTCCGGCGGCACGCCCTCGCTCATCATGCGCTGGGCGTTTTCGCGCGCGGCTTCGATGGCCTCCATGTCGATCGCGAACGACGACTCGGCCAGATCGGCCAGTACGACCACTTTATCCGGTCGCACATCGACCACGCCGCCGTAAATGGCGAAGCGTTCCTCCGCGCTGCCCTTGCGCACGACCAGCTCGCCGAAGCCGAGCGTCGTCAGCACGGGCGCATGGCGCGGCAGCACGCCCATCTCGCCTTCCGCCGCCGGGATGATGACCATATCGGCGTTCGGCTCCTCGAAGATCTTCTTTTCCTGCGTCACGACCTCTACGTGGATCGGCATCTCATTTTCCCTTTGCTGCCGCTGTTTTCGCCCTCATCCCTCGCATCTCCCGCTCGCGAGGCGGCTGTACTCACGCGTAGGGAGCCAAAAAAGAGTTCGCTCAAGTCCCTCTCCCAACCGCCGCTCGGCGATCAGGAGAGGGCTTCAGGGTGAGGATGAACGGACGAGGCCAGCCTCGTCCCTACTCCTCCTGCTGCTGCTGTTCGTACCGGGCGAGCACGTCATCGATCGGCCCGGCCATGTAGAAGAGCTGCTCCGGGATGTGATCGACCTCGCCATCGAGGATCATGCGGAAGCCGCGCACGGTGTCCTTGATCTTGACGTAGCGCCCTTCACGCCCCGTGAACTGAGCGGCCACGTACATCGGCTGGCTGAGGAACAGCTCGATCTTGCGCGCGCGCGCCACCAGCAGCTTGTCGTCGTCGCTCAGCTCGTCGATGCCGAGGATGGCGATGATATCCTGCAGGTCTTTGTAACGCTGGAGCACCTGCTGCACTTCGCGGGCGGTGCGGTAGTGTTCCTCGCCGATGATGTTCGGGTCGAGGATCTTGCTCGTGCTCGCCAGCGGATCGACCGCCGGGAACAGACCGCGTGCCGCGATCGAACGTTCGAGCGCGATCGTGCCGTCCAAGTGCGTGAACACCGCCACCGGCGCGGGGTCGGAGTAATCGTCTGCGGGCACGTAGACGGCCTGCATCGACGTGATCGAGCCGGTGCTGGTCGAGGTGATGCGCTCCTGAAGCTGTCCCATCTCGTCCGCCAGCGTCGGCTGA
>CAYTME010000264.1:3406-4689 GCA_964438415.1 uncultured Pleurocapsa sp.
CTCCGCGCCCGCCAGCGAGTAGCGGAAGATGTTGTCGATGAACAGCAGCACATCGCGGCCTTCATCGCGGAAGTATTCCGCCATCGTCAGGCCGGAGAGCGCCACCCGCAAGCGCACGCCGGGCGGCTCGTTCATCTGGCCGAAGACCATCGCCAGTTTGTCGAGCACGCCGCCTTCTTCCATTTCACCGTAGAGCTGAGTGCCCTCACGGGTGCGTTCGCCCACACCGGCGAAGACCGAAAGCCCCTCATGCTGAGTGGCGATCGAGTTGATCAGCTCCATGATCGTGACCGTCTTGCCGACGCCCGCGCCGCCGAAGATGCCCGTCTTGCCACCTTTGGTCATCGGCGCGACCAGGTCGATGACCTTGAGACCCGTCTCGAAGACCTCGATGCGCGTCGATTGATCCTCGAACTCCGGAGCCGGTGCGTGGATCGGACGACGCGGCGAGTCTGCTGGAACCGGATCTCCCAGATCGATCGGACGACCGAGCACGTTGAAGATGCGTCCCAGCGACGCCGGCCCGACCGGCACGCTGATCGGCGCGCCGGTGGCGTAAGCGGGCACGCCGCGCTGCAGGCCGTCGGTCGTATCCATCGCGACCGTGCGCACGCTGCTGTCGCCCAAGTGCATCTGCACTTCCAGGATCAGATCCTCGTCGCCTTCGCGCGGCACGCGGATCGCGTCGTAGATGTCAGGCAGTTCGGTGCCGGGAAACTCGACATCGACGACCGCGCCGAGCACCTGCGAAATACGTCCCTCAATTTCAGCCATTGCGTTGTTCTCCCATCGAGATGGTGCAGCTCATGTCAAAGTCGAAAGTCGAGGCGTGATGTGTGCTGCGTCATGCGTGATGCGGGCAGATACGCGTCGCAGCCCGCATAACTACCGCAGCATCTCACGCCTCATCGCTCATCACACATGACGTCTCATGCGTGCTCGGTGGCCAAACTCTGCTCGACCATGTCGGCGGTCTTGTCGATACTGGCTTGCAGTGCCTCGGCTCCTCCGACGATATCGAGAATTTCCGCCGTGATGGCGGCCTGGCGCGCCTTGTTGTACGCGAGCGTCAGATCGCCGGTCAGGGCGGTCGCGTTATCGCTGGCGTTGCGCATGGCCACCATGCGCGCCGAGTGTTCGCTCGCCTGCGCTTCCAAGATCGTCTGGTAGAGCTGGAGCGTGGTGAAGCGCGGCACGATCTCGTCCAGGATTGCTTCGGGCGTCGGCTCGTACTCGTAATCGCCCTTGAACGGCGTGACGGCGGGCTGCTCCTTGAGCATCTG
>CAYTME010000265.1:0-4672 GCA_964438415.1 uncultured Pleurocapsa sp.
GATGGTGGCCGCGCAACTGCTGTTCACCTACGTGCCGCTGATGAACAAGCTGTTGATGCGGATGTGTTCGGCCATATCGGCGGTGATGAAATCGCCAGCGCCCATATCGAGGAGCTGGACGATCTCGACCGCGTAGAGTTCGCTGCAGCGTTTGCACAACGCTTCGGCAAAGACCTTCGGTGTCGAACAGTTGCCGGTCAGAAAGACGCGCTGGCCAGACTTGATGACACTGGCTGCCTCAGCGGCTGATACGATACGCGCTCGCCAGTCCGTAGCCATACAGGTTATGAGTCCCCCGGTGATCTGCCATTACGGTCACAAAAATCTCAAAGGCGCGCTCGCAAAACTGCTGGGCTGGCGACCGCGGCCGTCATGACTCTAGACGCTTTCACATCATCCTTCAAGCACCAGCGCGAGGCTGCGCATTCAGTCCTAGGGGTATATGCGGACGAGGCAGGCCTCATCCCGACCGGTGCTTGTTCTATGAGAACGGCCTCTGACTCGTCCACCGTTTCGCTCATGTCGTGTCCCCCTGTCCAAACGCATTCCATGCCTTGCTTCAACCGTTTGTTGGGCGACTGCGCCGAACGAGCGGCTTCAGCGCAGCCGCCTGCAGCTTTGCGCTGGTCGTGTTCAGCGTTCCTGCGTCTGCATCAGGCGCGTCAGACGCGCCTTGAGCGTCGAGCGCCGCCGCTGATATTCTGCAGCATCCAGCTTGCCAGCTTCATGCTGCTTGTCCAGATCGGTGATCTGACTCATGAGATCGGCGATAGCGGCTTTCGGATCGACCGCGCGCCCACGGCCGCGTTCGCGCAGCGCCAGCACTCCGGCGAAGAGCAGGGTGCTCGCGCCCGCGCCGATCAGGACATAGGCCAGCGCGCTGACGCTATCGGTGCCGGAGGCGGTCGAAACGCCCGCCGCGGCGACCGGTGTCCCCTGGATGAGGAAGCGAAACGGCTCGCCGGCACGGGCGGCGATCTCCCCGCCGTAGGTCGCCAGACTGCGCTGACCCATGGTGCGCGCTTCCTGCGCCGTCAGATCGTCGGCACTCAGGCTGAGGCCAGCAGTGGCGAGCATGACCTCGACGCGCCCAGCGATCGGGAACGGCAGGCTCTGCACGATCTCGGCGCGGTCGCTGTAGGGCAGTGTGTAGGCGAGATGCATCAGGTGGCGTTCGCCCGGCAGCACTGGATCGGTATCGGTGATCGTCCTGCCGTCCGCCGAGACTCGGTAAGCGCCACCCATCCAGGGCTGGAACTGCGCGCCTTCCGGCACGCTGACGCTGACGGAAGTCTGGCCATCCTCGCCGCGGGCGACGAACGCCCGGTCAGTCGGATTGACGAAGTTGACGATCTGCGCCATCTGCAGCAGGCCATCCTGCACACCGACCTGCATGATCACATCTTGAATGTAGATGCCGGTCGCGTCCGCAGTCGTCTCGTAAATGGTCACGGGCAGTTCAAGTTCACCGCTCCACAATTCGCCCGGCACCATCGGGCTGGAGAACATCACGTCCTGATAGGAGACCATCACCACGTACTGGTGACCGTTTCGGATCGGCACGTCGTCGAAGCGGAAGCTGCCGTCCTCGCCGGCGGTCGCCGTCCGCACCTCATCGTTGAAGCGCGCGTCGAACATGTGCAGCTCGACCGTCAGATCGGGTGGGACGCTGGCTCCGGCGGTGCCGCTGCTCACCTGCCCCCTGATCATCCCGCTGATGGTCACGCCCGGTTCTTCGGTCGCCTGCACCTGGATCATATCGCGCGCGCGCGCCGTCGAGATCATCTGGGCGTAGGTGAGCACCGTTTGACGCTCGGCTTCGCTCAAGGTATCGGCAAACGCGGGCATCCGCTCGCCGATGCCGTTGGTGAGCGAAGCCATGAGCTGTTCGGTCGGTCTGCCGCTCAGATCGGGCAGCGGCGCACCCTCGGCGGTGCCTTCGCCCAATTCACCATGACAGCGAGCGCAGTGAGACAGCCAAAGCTGCCCACCTTCCTGCACGATCGCCACACGTTCGGCGGCGGCGCTGTCCTGCGCGGAAGGCGGTGCAATGGTTGCGATGATTTCGGGTTCGCCGCCCAGGCCCTGGCAGGATGCCGCCAGCAGTGCCAGCAGCAGCCATAGGGCGGGCAGCACGAGTCGATACGCCATCATGCGCCGCCCGTGCCGCTGCTCGCGGCGTCGCGCGCTCGCGCGTAGGCCGCGATCGCCTGCTCGACCGGATCCTCAGCCGGCGTTTCCTGAGCCGCGGCGGGCGCGGCTTTGTACGCCTTCTTGCCCCTGCCGAGCGGCCGCCTCGCAGACTGCAGGCCAAGCTTTTCCAGCGTCTCGAGCGCCGCCGCGCCCTGCTCCGCCCAGCGCGCTCGCTCAGATGCATACGCCTCTTGCGACAGCTTGCCGACCTGGAAATCCTCATCCAGATCGCGGATCGCGCTCAGGATGCGTTCGTAGCTGGTCAGCAGCGCATCGCGCTCGCGCGCCAGTGCTGGGTCAAGTGCGCCCGCTCGTCCGCGCCGCAGCCAGGGCAGCGCCAGCCAAGCCACCGCCGCCGCCAGCAGGACGACTGCGATCAGAAGTCCGATACCGCTCATATGCGCCTACCCCCTTGCCACGAGTTCGTCGATGATCGCGCGGAGCTGCGCTTCGCGCACGACGGAGAAGATGAAACGGTCGATCTGGCCGTCTTTGTCGATGATGAACGTTTCCGGCACGCCTTGGATGTGATACATCTCCGAGACGCGCGTCCCCCGGTCGGGTGCGTTCAAATAGGTGACGCCGAATTCCTCCAAATAGGCGAGCGAGCGCGGCCCGTTGTCGGCGTAGGCGATGCCCAAGAAGACGACATCGCCGCGCGGCTGGTAGTACTCCCAGAGCGACTGAAGCACGGGCGCTTCCTCACGGCACGGCCCACACCATGACGCCCAGAAATTGAGCACGACGACCTTGCCGCGGAAATCGGACAGACGGTAGGACTGGCCGTCGAACGTCTCGAAGGCGAAATCGGGGGCAGCCCCTTCTGTCGGCTGGGTCGCCTGCTGGCGGATCAGCGCGACGGCGAAAATGACCGCGATCGTGGCAGTCACCACCAAGATCAAGATCGCGCCCAGTCCGAGCTTGCCCCGCTGGGGCGTCTGCTCATCCTGCGGCAGCGGGATGGATGTCATCGCCAACCTCCTCTAGCTCGCTAGGTCTTGTTCCAAGAGATCGTGATAGCGGCTGCTGGGCGCTGCCGAGCTTTCCGGTTGTGGGCGCTGCGAGCGCCGGCGCGCCAGCGTGACGGCCAGGCCGCCCAGCGCCAGCGCGATGATGACCCAGGGCGTCACCAGGGAGAGCGCGCGCAGTGTGGGATCTTGCGGCGTCCCGACGACGCGATCGCCGAAACGTGCCACGAAGTCATCGATGATCTGCTGCTCGCTCATGCCCTGTTCGAGCTGAAGGCGGATCTCGTAGCGCCAGTCGGCGCAGGCCGCCGTGCCGCAGGTATCGAGCGTGATGTTCTCGCACACTGGGCAGTAGAGCTTGCGCGCGATGGCATTCACCTCATCGTCGGTGACGGTGCGCGCCGCATCGCCCTGAGCGAAAGCTGGCAGCGCCGCCAGCAGGATGATCAAGAAGATCGAAACACGTCGCATCGCTCATGCTCCTTGATAGGCCAGCCGCGCCGCCTGCCGCACCCGTTCCGGCAGGACTTCGCGCGGCGTGCTGGCGAGGAGAGTGCCGACGATCAAGATCAAGCCGCCCCACCAGATCAGGTTGATGAGTGGATTGATGTAGACCTTGAACGTCGCGGTATTGTGCGTGATCGGCTCCCAGTTGACGAGCAGCACGTAGAAGTCATTTTCGAGCGTGCTGTGCGCTCCCGCGATCGTCATGCTGTTCATATCGCGCGCCTGCGGGAAGAAATCGCGGCGTGGGCGCAGATGTGCGATCTCACCGCCATCGCGCAGCAGCGTCACCTCGGCGATATCCATGCGCCGGCCATCCTGCGCGATCTGCCCTTCGAGGAGACCGTCGTAGCGCAGCGTGTATCCGCCCAGCTCCAGGCTGTCGCCGACGGCGAGCGTGCGCTGTGTTTCGACTTGGAACAGCGTGCTGCCGATCACACCCAAGCCGATGACCGTGATGCCCAGGTGGATCATGTAGCCGCCGTAGCGGCGCGGGCTGCGCGTGAACAGCGCTCGCAGCGAGCGGAAGACGGGTTCTGGGTGAGTCCGCTGGCGCGCCATGACGCCCCGATAGGTCTCGTAGATGGCGACCCAGCCGGCCAGCAGCACGATGCCGTAGCCGAACAGTGCGCCAGGGCTGCCCATGCCGCCCAACGCGAACAGGCCGAGCGAGGCCGCCGTCAGCGCCAGCGGGATCAAGAGCGCGCTGCCCATGCGCCGCAGCGACGAGACGCCCCACGCGGCGAGCGGCGCGACGCCCATCAGGATGTACATCAGGACGAACAGCGGCGGCGTCACGCGCAGGAAGTAGTCCGCCCCCAGGGTGATGCTGGTGTTCATGAACAGCTCAGACACGATCGGCGCGCCGAAGCTGCCCCAAAAGATGGCGATGAACAGCGCGACGAAGACGAAGTTGTTGAGCAGGAACAGCGACTCGCGGCTGAACAGATGCGTGAACGCATGCTCGTCTTTCAGCTCGCCCCGGCTGCGCCGCCACAAGATCAGGT
>CAYTME010000266.1:0-325 GCA_964438415.1 uncultured Pleurocapsa sp.
GCATCGACGGCGGATGGCACATGGCGTGAGACGCGGGAGTGGGGCAGTCGGCAGCCGGACGCCGCCGCGTACACGGCGCTGCTGGCCGCGTGCAGCCGCGCCGTCCGCGCCGCCGACCCAGAGGCGATCGTGATCTCGGCGGGGCTGTCGCCAACAGGGACGCACGACGCGACCGCCACACCGGATGACCTCTATCTCCAGCAAATGTACGACGCAGGCTTTGACGATCACATCGACGTCGTCGGGATGCACGCGCCGGGATATTCCGCGCCGCATATCAGCCCAGACCAGGCGCAGCGCGCGGGCGGTCAGCGCTTTTTCACCT
>CAYTME010000266.1:345-4626 GCA_964438415.1 uncultured Pleurocapsa sp.
AAGACCTGCGCCGCATCATGGTCGCCAATGGCGACGCGGCGCGCCAAGTCGCCATTCTGGAGACGGGCTGGACACTCGACCGCGTCAACCCGGCCTACAGTTGGTTCGCCGTCCCCGACGAGCAGACGCAGGCAGAGATGCTGGTCGCCGCCTATGAGTACGCCGCTTTCCATTGGCGGCCCTGGGTCGGTCTGATGTCAGCTATCTACATCGCCAAGCCGGATTGGACGCAGGCGGATGAGGAGTGGTGGTGGGCGATCACGACACCGAGCGGGTATACTCGTCCCGCGTATATCGATCTCGCCAACATGGCGAAATACTGCGGCGACCGCACGATCCCGGCGCGCGCGCCGGACAGCCCGGAGGCTCTTGGACTTGTCCCTGTCACCCCTTGCGCTTAGTGCGCTCTACTTCATCCATTTGATCGCGACCGTCGTTTGGATCGGCGGGTTGGTCATCTTGACGATCCTGGTCATCCCGGAGACGCGGCGCGCACTGGGCGACGGGCCGGAACAGCGTGCGCTGCTGACGCGCCTGCGCCGGCGTTTCACGCCGCTCGCCAATCTGAGCTTGGTCGTGCTCGTGCTGACGGGCATGTTCCAAATGGTAGGGGACTCCAATTACGAGGGGTTTCTTGCGTTCGAAAACCAATGGAGCATCGCCATGCTCTTCAAGCATATCTCGGTCGTCGGCATGGTGATCGTCGGGTTGGGTTTGCAGTTCGGCACCATCCCGGCGCTCGAACGCGCGTCGATGCTGGTCGAACGCGGCAAGGGCGATCCAGCCGCCCATGAGCGTCTGCGCAGGCAGGAAGCGCGGCTGACGTGGATCAATGCCGCGTTGGGGATCGCTGTGCTCGGCTTCACTGCTTGGGCGACGGCGCTGTGAGGGGGTAGGTGATGAGGTTGCGAGGGGTGAGGGATGCGTGATGTGTTCTGCATGATGCGGCAGCTCCTGCCATGCTGGCTCGCACTCCACAGGCCGCATCCCGTGTCAGATTTCTCTCATCACGTCATTTCTCACCCCGTATGACGCTTCACGCACTCAGAAAGGTCTCGATTGTCCGATCGTGCAAGTTATGCCTACGCGGTGCTGCTGCTGCTGCTGGCGGCTGTCCTGCGGCTCTACAGCTTGGCGACGCTGCCGCCGGGTTTGAACGGCGAGGAGATCGACACGCTGCGCATCGCCGAGACGGTGCGCGGCGGGTTGATCGAGACATTCTACATCGTACGTGGGGAAGGCCGTGAGGGCTTGTATCCGGCGCTCGTCGGCGCGTCGACCGCGCTCACTGGCACGGGGCTGATCGGTTACCGAGTCGTATCGGTCTTCGCTGGAATGCTGCTGCTGGCCGTCGTTTACACGCTGACGCGGCGGTTGTTCGGCCCGCTGGCAGCGCTGGCGGCGCTCGCGCTGCTGGTCGTCGGCTTTTTTCCAGCGCAGCTCAGCCGCTCGGTCATTCCTGAGACGCTGCTGCCGCTCTTGAGCGCTGGGGCGCTGCTGGCGGCGGTGCAGGCACTCTCAGTGCAGCGGCGGCGCGGCGAGCGAGCGCCCAACTCGATCACATTCGCTGCCCTTGGAGTCGTGCTTGGCCTGGGCGTCTACATCCATCCACTGCACGTCGGCACCATCTTGACGGTCATGCTCTTCATCGCCTATGTCGTCGTCACACGCCAGCCCGTCTCGCGTAACGCGCTCGGCTTCACCAGCTTCGGCATCCTGGTGCTGATCATCATCATCATGCCGTACATCATCGCCAGCCTGCGCCAGCCCGAACTGGCGGCTACAGCGCGCTTGTTCGAGGGCTTCGAGACGTCGGTTTTCGCTTCGATCCTGCGCGGTTTGGGCGGCATCGTCTTTCGCGGCGATGTCGACCCCACGCACAATCTGCCCGCGCGCCCGCTGCTCGATCTGGTAAGCGGGCTGATCGTCGCGTTGGGGCTGGTGGCGGCGCTGCGCTACTGGCGCCAGCCGCGCTTCACCCTGCTGCTGATCGCGATCGCCATTGGCCTGCCGCTGGCGCTCCTCAGCCCGGCCAGCCCGGATTTCGCGCGGTTCGCACCGCTGCTGCCGCTGTTCGCCGTGCTGTTCGGTGCCGGGGTGCTGGCGCTGCAGCGCAGCCTGCCCAAGCGCGCGCCGCTGGCTGTGGTTGCCGCTGGCGCTGCTGCTGGGCTTCAACATCCAGTGGGTATGGCGCGATCTGTTCGTCGATTGGCCGTCGCAGCCAGGGGTGCAGGCTGCGTACCATACGCGGCTGGCGCAGATCGCCCATCATATCGACCGCACGGCGCGCAGCCTGCCGACGGTCGTCTGCACGCCGGAGCTGTACCCCGCCGCCGGACAAGCTGAGCTGGCCGATGTGCAGATCATGGCGCTCATGCTGCACCGCGAAGACGTGCCGCTGCGCTACGCTGACTGCGGCAGTGCCCTGGTCTTGGCCAACGGCGGTGAACACCAGCAGATCGTGTTTCCCGCTGCGGATGGCCTGGCACGGATGTACCCGTATCTGGCGCAGTGGGCGGGGCAGGGACAGGTCGTCAGCGCCGACGACCTGCCGCCCAACAGCGTGGTCGATCTCGATGTCAGCCAGCAGCTCGCCGACACGATCGGGCGCTTCATGACTGAGGCGGCGGTGACATACCCGCCGGAGACAGGCTTGAGCGATCCGATCGCCGAGACGCCGGTGCGCTTCGGCGGCAATATCGCCCTGCTGGCCTATGACCGGGTGGAGACCGATCGCTTCGCGCCCGGTGCCGTCGTGCCGGTCTACACCCTCTGGCGCGTCGATGGCATCGTACCTTCGGATCTGCGCCTGTTCACGCATCTGCTGTCCGATCCGGCCGTGATCGCCGTTCAGGCCGATACGCTCGGCGTGCGTCCCGACCTGCTGCGCCCGCGCGATGTCATCGTCCAGGCGACGCTGCTCCAGCTTCCGTTCACGATCCCGGAAGGCGAGTACATCCTCTCGATCGGGGCCTATGAAGCCAACCGCGGCACGCGCCTGGGCGTTTTCGATGGCGATCAACTGCGCGGCGACCGGCTGTTCATCGGCAGAATCACGATCGGACGCTGACGCACGATGTTTGAAATCGTCTTTCTCGGCACATCCGCCTCTGCGCCGTCGATCCATCGCGGGCTGTCTGCGACCGCCATTTTGGCCGGCGAGCACCGTTTCTTGATCGACTGCGGCGAGGGCACGCAGCGGCAGATCCTGCGCAGCGGCATCGGCTTCAAGCGCCTCAACCGCATCCTGCTGACACATGGGCATCTCGATCATATCCTCGGGTTGGGCGGGCTGCTGTCCACCTTCGCGCGCTGGGAGAACATCGACCGGATCGAAATCTGGGGCGGGAAGGCGCCGCTCGACCGCGTGACGACGCTGCTGTACGGCGTCGTCCTCGACTACGACCGGCTGCCCATCCGCATCGACATGTACGATCTGCAGCCGGGGCCGTTCATGGAGACGGACGAATTCACGGTCAGCGCTTTTCCGGTCACACATCGCGGCGCGGGCTGTTTCGGTTTCAGCTTCGTGGAGCGGTCGCGGCGACCTTTTCTGCCGGAGAAGGCGCAGGCGCTCGGCGTGCCCGCCGGACCGGAGCGCGGACGCTTGGTCAACGGTGAGCCGATTACGCTCGCCGATGGGCGCACGATCACGCCAGAGATGGTGCTTGGCGACGAGGTGAAGGGCGTCAAGCTCGTCTACGTGGGCGATACGGGACGCACCGACAACCTGCGCGAGCACGTCCAAGATGCGCATACGCTGGTGATCGAGGCGACGTTCCTCGACAGCGAGGCAGATCAAGCGCGGCACTTCGGCCATCTGACCGCGCGGCAGGCGGCGGAGCTGGCGGCGGCTTGCGGTGTCGAGACGCTGGTGCTCAACCACGTCTCGCGGCGCTACCGCGAGATCGACATTATCGATGAGGCGCGCCGCGTGTTCCCGAATACCTATGTCGCTCGCGATCTCAACCGCTTCTTGGCCGCGCGCGGCAGGCCGCTGCAGAAGCTGAGCGCCGATCCGAACCGACTGTACGATGCGCATCGCTCGGATGACGACGAGTGATCGGCGGCGGAGCCAGTCGGGCGCATTCGCGCATGGGAACAGTCGAACGTCGAGACACCTTCAGCGCGCTTGAGCAGCCCTGCCGAGACGCTTGAGCGCTCGGCGAGGCAGACGCGCCGCGAAATTCGTCTGCAGCTGTTCCCCTCGAATTGATTGTAATCATTTAGTGCCTCATCCGCTAAGTCAGCAAACTAAACAGCTTTTCGCCACTCGTAAGG
>CAYTME010000267.1:0-4529 GCA_964438415.1 uncultured Pleurocapsa sp.
CATCACGTCGATCAGCCTAGAGATCTTGCGTATCGACCAGCAGGCGCTGACGCCGGGCCGCGAGCCGCTGCTTGGCTGCGCTGCCGCTGTCTAGATGGACAGGGCGGTGAAGCTTTTCGGCTTGTGCCTGCCGCGTACGCGAGCGGCTGCTCGCCGCCGCGCTGCGCGAGCGTCCGACATACGCTGGCGCGGGCACCGGGCGCGGTGCGCGGGAGGTGGAGACGGCATCGGCCAGAGTCGAAAGTGCAATCACACCGAACAAGAGAGTGACCACGGTAAGCAGCGCAATCAGCAGCGTGTTCATGATCGTATTGGTGCGGTTCATCTCGGTCAGGATGTCACGGCCGGTGTTGACGCTGGTCAGGCTCTCGACGAGCGGCTGCTGAGCGGCGGGCACTGCCGCTGCCGGCGCGACCTCGGGCTGAGTCTGCGGCATTGGATTGGCGGCGACGACCGGCGCGAGGGCGGCGAGCGGTGCGAGGGACAGCTTCTGGCCGACCGTCACCGGCAGATCGACCGCCGTGCCGTTTTCGAGCGCGATCAGACGCGGCCTGACCAGCTCGATCTCGATCGGTGCTTCCTGCAGCACTGTGAATTCCAGCCTACCGATGAAGCCCTCTCCTTGAGTTGGCTCGGCGGGCGGCAGCAGCGTGTAGACGACATCGATCAGCCCGCTGCCCTCGTTGACTTCGTTGGTGTTGCGAATGCGCTGAGCACCGGCGAAACCGCCGCCGACGCGCATCGGTACGTCCGCGCCCGCGCTGTCCTGCCGGGTCAGGAGCTGGACGACGGACGCATCATAGATTACCTGCAAGCCAAAGCCGTATGCCGGTACGGCGATATTGGCATAGATATCGACCACCAGGGTTTCGCTGACACGTGCCAGGCTGTCGACACGCAGCTCGATCAAGCTGGGCGCATACTGCTGTGCTGCGCTGGTCGAGTAACGCCAGGCCGCGCCGAACGCGCTCATCAGGCATAACATGATAAACATGGATGCGCGTGCGAGTTTTGCCCTGATGCTCATAACGACACTCCATCCGAAAGGAATAATTGCGATACTCTTGTTTTATCACAGTGAATTTACGCTTTTCATCAGTACCATTGTCCTATTCTTTATTCTTCATTGATCGAGAGGAAATTTCTGCGCTGAAGCCGCTCTGGCTGACGGAGGTCACCTTAACGTTGAGATTGATTTTCTCTCGCATCTAAATGGAGCATGCGTGGGAAAACCCAAATTATCCCAAAGATTTCCCAAAAATGGGCAGATCGGCTCTTAAACCGACGTTTTTTGCCGATGCGCGGCGTCTCAACGGGATATCTGGTCGATCTCACCGCGCACCGTTTCGAGCAGTGTGTCGGCGCGGAGCTGCGCCAGCGCGTAGCACGGTCCGCCCAAGCGCTCGGCCAACTTAGCCGCCAGGCCTTGGTCGAAGGCTGCATGCTCCATGTTGATCGTGACGGTGCGGATGTCCTCGTGCCGGATCTGGTCGGCGATCGTGCCCGCTTCCTCTGACGGCGGACGACCGCTGATCGAAACGTTGCCCGCCCCATCCGTGAGCAGGATCATCAGCGGCAGCACATCGGGGTGCATCGAGCGCTCGCGCCGGATCGTCTCGTAGGCTAGCAGCAGGCCCGCCGAAAGCGGTGTTTTGCCGCCGACGGGGATGTTCTGGAGCGCCGATTTCGCCAGCACTACCGAGTTTGTCGGTGGCAGCACGAGCTGTGCCCGGTCTTTCTGGAACACGATCAAGCCCACGCGATCGCGGCGCTGGTAAGCATCGGTCAGCAGCGACATAATCGCGCCTTTGGTCGCCTGCATCCGCTCGCTGACGGCCATGCTCCACGACGCATCGACCACGAACAAGATCAAGTTGGCGGTCCTGCGTACGCGCACTTTTTCCTGAAGATCGCGTTTTTGCAGCGCGTAGGCCATGCCGGACTCGGCTTTCTGCTGGCCGCGCTCGATCTGGTAGGGCGCGGCGGCGCGCAGAGTCGCGTCGAACGCGATATCGGACGACCGCCCGCGTAGCGGGCGCGCCTGGATGTAGCGCCCGCGCTTGCGATCGGTGCGCGTGCGCGAGCGTCTGCCTGCCTGCCGGCGCGTCAGCTTGTCGAGATCGGTTTGCAGTTTGCGCGTGGTGAATTCGCCGCCGCTTTCGACGCGCCGCCCGCCCTCCCACCAGTAGGCATCGGCGTTCTGGAAGATGCCCTGCGGCGCAGGTTCCGTCTGGCCGGGGTCGTTCGGCTCATCGCGCGTTGGCTCGGCTACTGAGGGACTTTTTTTTTCACCGCTTCGTCGGCGCTCTCATCCTGCATCTCGACTTCGCCGCCCTCGCCGAACTCCGCCGAGGCCTGGGCGATCTGGTTTTCGAGCGCGCTCATGTTGACCTGAGCATCGGCCATCGGACCGCGTTTCAGCCGGTGCGGGATGGCCAGCTCCGCCGCCAGCAGGATATCGCTGTGGTTGATCGCGAGCCGACCTTCAAAGGCCGCGTGTGCGCGCGCCGCTTTGAGAATGACCAGGTCAGCGCGGTGGCCGTCGATGCGCATCGTGCTCGTCAGCGAGGCGATCGTGAACAGATCGCGTTTGGTATAGCTGACCTGATCGACGATCTGGCGCGCGGCGGCGATGCGGTCTCCGAGCGCCTGCTCCTGCGGTGCCCACTGGGCGCGAAAACGCTCCGGGTTGTCTTCGTACTGAATGTGGCGCGAGCCGACGTCCATCCGCTGCGCCGGGTCGCTGATGCCGACGACTTCAACCGAGAGCGCGAAGCGGTCGAGCAGCTGCGGGCGCAGATCGCCCTCTTCCGGGTTCATCGTGCCGATCAAGATGAAGCGCGCCGGGTGGCTGAAGCTGATGCCCTCGCGTTCGACCACGTTGACGCCCATCGCCGCGCTGTCCAGCAGCAGATCGACCACGTGATCATCGAGCAGGTTGACCTCATCGACGTAGAGGATGCCGCGGTTGGCGGCGGCCAGCACGCCGGGGTCGAAATGACGTTCACCGCGCTGGATCGCCTTCTCGATATCGAGCGTGCCGACGACGCGGTCTTCGGTAGCGCTGACGGGCAGATCGATGAAGCGGATGCGGCGGCGCTCGACTTCAAGCTGTTCCCCGCGCGCCGTCCGTTCGCGCACCTCATCCGACCAAGTCTCGGGGTGCGCCGGGTCGTCGTTGTAAGGCGAGTCGGCGATGACTTCGATTTCTGGCAGCAGAGCGGCCAGCCCACGCGCCGCCGTCGATTTGCCGGTGCCGCGCTCACCTCGGATCAGCAGTCCACCGATGCGCATATCGACAGCATTCAGAATGAGGGCGCGTTTCATGCGCTCCTGGCCGACAATTGCGGTGAATGGGTAGACCGGCGGGCGTCTCGACATGGTGGCACTGTTCCAAATATCACAAGTCAGAACGCGATTATAACCAAGCGCACACGGACGGCAAAGGGCGCGTTACCATCGACAACGGGGACTGGCAAAATGCCAGCTTGCGCATCGGAAAACGCTATAATCGGCGCGGCCATACAGGGAGGCGCAGCATGGACGCATTGAAGCGGAGCTGGTGGCAGAACGGCATCATCTACCAGATTTACCCGCGCAGCTTTCAAGATAGCAATGGTGACGGCATCGGCGATCTGCCGGGCATCATCAACCGGCTCGATTATCTGGCTTGGTTGGGCGTCGATGCGATCTGGATCTCGCCGATCTACCCGTCGCCAATGGCGGACTTCGGTTACGACGTCAGCGATTACACCGGCATCGACCCCGTGTTCGGCACGCTGGCCGATTTCGACGCGCTGATCGCCGAGGCGAGCGCGCGCCAGATCAAGGTCATCCTCGATCTCGTGCCCAATCACACCTCCGATCAACACCCGTGGTTCATCGAGTCGCGCAGCTCGCGCGATAACCCCAAGCGCGATTGGTACATCTGGGTCGATGCCAAGCCCGACGGATCGCCGCCGAACAACTGGCTGGCCTACTTCGGCGGGCCGGCCTGGACGTGGGACGCCGCCACCGGCCAATACTACCTGCACAATTTCCTGCCGCAGCAGCCCGATCTGAATTACCGCAATCCGCTCGTTCTCGAGGCGATGAAAGGCGTCATCCGTTTCTGGCTGGGGCGCGGCGTCGCCGGGATGCGCGTCGATGTCATCGACCGCATGATGAAACACCCGGAACTGCTCGACAACCCGCCCAATCCGCACTTCGTCGCGGGCATCAGCAACCCGCAGGACCGCTTTCTGCGCGTGCACAGCGAAAAACACGCCGATGTGCACCCGCTCATCCGCGAGTTTCGCCGCACCTTCGATGAATTCGGCGACCGCCCGATCATCGGCGAGATCGACTACTCGACGGACCCGCAGTTCATCGCCAGCTATTACAGCGATGGGATGCAGCTTCCGTTCAATTTCGCGCTGCTCATGCTGCCATGGGAGGCCGGCGCGCTGCGCGCTTTCATCGATGCCTACGACGCTGCCGTGCCGCCCGACGGCCAGCCGAACTACGTGCTCGGCAACCATGACAAGCCG
>CAYTME010000268.1:0-4464 GCA_964438415.1 uncultured Pleurocapsa sp.
CCACTGCGCGCGCCACCTGGAATTCGCGCTCGAAGATGTAGGCATGCCCTTTGTCGCCGCCGAACAGCAGCGCGATCTCGCGCAGCGCAATTTCGAGGATGTTCTCTGTGTCGAGCGACTGCGCCAGCGCCATCGAGACGCGGTTGATCAGGCTCAAGCGATCCATCTGGAGCGAGGTTTCATCGAAGAGTGCCGCGTTTTGCAGCGCGATCGCCACTTGGTTGGCGAAAGTCAGCGCCGCCTGCTCGGCTTGGGCATCGTAGAAACTGCGTTCCCGCTTGACGAGCGTGATGATGCCCGTGACCGTGCCCTTCTGCACGATCGGCACACCCAGCCAGCTCTCGCCGTCGATCCCGGCGGGAAGGGGCTTGCCCGCATCCCTAGCGACGGCCAGCGCTCGCTTATCGCGGATGACCTGCTGCAGGCGGTCGTCTTCAGCCACCGTGAGCTGTGCGTTCGGCTCTGGCACAAGCGCGCCGCGCCACGCTTCCAGCAGCAGCGCGTCCTCTTCGAGCCGCCAGAGCGTCATGCCGTCGTAGACGAGGACGCGCTGCATGGCTTCGAACATCACGCTGAGCACTGCATCTCGGTCGAGCGTCGCTGCCAGGCGCGTCGAAGCTTCCGTCAGCGCGTCCAACTGCTGCGCGCGCGCCGCCAAGTCACGTTCCAGGCGGTAGCGTTCGCTGACATCCTCGATCAGCAGCACGACACCGCGCACGGTATCGGCGGCCAGCAGCGGGTACAGATAATAATTTTCGACCTTGGTCTGGCCGTTTTCGATCACCTGCTGTTCGAGCAGTTCCAGCGGCTGCGCGTTTTCGATCACGCGGCGCACCGGCTCGGCCAGCGCGCTGCGCAGCGCCGGGCGGTAGGCGAACAGATCTTGCCGGACTGCACGGTCGTTCCAGCCGTAGTGCCGCTTCATGTAGTCGTTGATGACCGTGATCAGGCCGGACTTGTCCAGCACAACGATGCCCTGCTGGATCGACTGTACGACCGACTCGTTGAACAGCCGGAGATTGATCGCTTGGCTGAAGAGCCGCGCATTCTGCAGCGCCACCGCCGCCAAATTAATGATCCGGCGCAGGACAGCTCGCTGCGCCTCGACCGCCGCCGGCGCGCTCGTCTGGCTGCCCAGATGCACGGCTCCCAAGCTTATCCCGCCCGCCACCAGCGGCAGCACCAAACTGATGCGCTCGCCTTCGGCGCGCCAGCGGGCGACATCTTCGAAGAAATCGGTGTCCGTCGAGTCGGCGGTGAAGAGGATGTCTCCCTGCATGCCGTAAGCCTGCCCCATCGCCATCCGCGCCAGATCGGGGCGGCGGTCGCGCAGCACGCTGAACTCATCCAGCCCCTCGGCTTGCAGGCGGGTGATCTGGAAACCGCCGACCTCCGAGTCTTGGAGCGCGACCGTGATGCGCTCGAATGGGATCAGGCGGCGGATGCCGCGCGCGACCGCCAGCACGATCTCGGTCGAGTCGAGTGTCCCCGCGATCGCCTCGAGCACGCGGTTGAGCTGTGCCTGCTGCTCGGCGTAGCTGGCGCGCTCAGCGAACAGACGGGCGTTTTCCAGGCTGGCCGTCGTTTGCTGGGCGAAAATCTCCAAAATTTCGATCGTGCTGCGGTGCGGACGCCGCCCGTCAAATGGGCGATCCAGGCTGATGACGCCGAGCAGTCCGCCGCTGACATCGCGCAGCGGCACGAGCAGCATGTCGCCATCGCGCCAGTCATCCTTGGCACGCGGATGCATCGTCCGTTTGCCGTCGTAGCTGATGCTGAGGACGGACAGCTCCTCGAACGCCCAATCGGCCACCTTCTCGAAAGGCAGGAAATATGAGTCGCTGATCAGGTAGCTCGGTTTCAGCCGCGTCAGCAGTACATCCGCAGGAACGCGCAGATCGCGCGAACGCTCGAACGCCTCCAGCGGCATGCCGGCCTGGGCGACTCGCTCCAACATACCCGTCATGGGATTGCGCAGCGCGACCAAGACGATATCGAAGCCGACACTCTGCTGGATGCTGAACGAGATCGCTTCCAGGATGGTCGCCGGATCGGCATCGTGCTGGAAGATCTGGCCGATCTCGAAGATGCGGTTGAACTGCTCGATCCGGCGGCGCAGGCGTGCACTGTGCTCGCGGTTTTCCAGATAGCGCAGATTGCTGCCGTATGCGAGCGAGGCCTTGGCTGCCATCGTTGTGACAAAACCGCCGGACTGCGTGTCGAAGCGGCGCGGCTGGTCATGATAGAGATGAAGCACCGCGACGACCCGATCCTCATAGACGACGGCCGCTGCTACCGCAGAGCGAGCTGCCTGCGGCAGCGCGGCCAGCGACAGGTCGCCGGGTTCTTCATAGTCGCTGACGATCACGGCATCCGCACGGCGCGCGAGCGCTTCTTTCTCGATCGGCGCGAGCGCTTGGCCGATGTCATCGCCCAAACGTCGGGCGACCTTGGGCTGCAGCGAGCGCGGTGTGCCGTCGTTTTCGAGCAGCGCCATCGTTACACCGGACGCTTCGGTGACGCGCTGCATCTCCAGACAGATGATCTCGGCCACGCGGTCGAGTTCGAGTGTCTGCGCCAGCTCATTGGTCACGCGGCTGATTGCGTCCAGCTCGCGGATGCGCCGGCTCAGGTTCTGCCCGGTCGCATCGTAGAGGCGCAGCCGTTCGAGCGCGGCAGCAAGCTGCGGCGCGACCGACTCCAACAGACGGGCATCGGCCTCATCATATGGGCGCTCGCGGTTGGCGACGCCCAATTCGCCCAGGCTGGTCTTGCCGACGGCCAGCGGCACCAGCACTATCCGCTCGATCTGTGCACGGCGGGCGAAATCGCGGTAGGTGGGCAGCGCCATGCGGTCATTGAGCATATCGTTGCTAACAAACGAGCGCCGCGACATGAACACGCTCTGTTCGTAACCAGGCCTGAATACATCCTGCACGATCGGCTCGTAGATCTGATGTTCGCCGAAGATATTGCGCGGGTAGGTGACCAATTGGCCGGTCTGTATATCGATCACGTTGATGAAAGCGAACGGGCTTTCCAGCAGCGCCGCGACCTCAGTCAGCGTCGGCGCGAATGGATCCTCCACGCTCAAGACACGGCCGGAGAGTTCGACCACCCGACGCACCGCTTCGGCCTGCGCAGCGCGCCGCTGTGCATCGCGATACAGCCGCATATTGTCGATCTGGACGGCGACCTGTGCCGCGAAGATCGATAGAATGCGTGCGTCTTTGTCGGTGAAATCGCTGCCATCGGTCTTATTCGACACCTGCAGCACGCCGATGCGCCGGCCTCCCGCCGTCAGCGCCGCGATCATCGTCTGGCGCACGCCCATCATTTCGGCGAAATCGGTCAGTCCCAGTCCGACCGACAGCGGATCAGCACTGACGTTGTTGGTGAAGTAGTAATCCTGGCTCTGCCACATGTGGTAAAAGACGCTGTTCGGCTCCAGCACGATCTGGTAGCGGTGCGCGATCTCATCATCGAGACCGTAGATCGGGACTTGCGCGACCAGCCGCAGCCGCTCCTCGTCGTAGAGCAGGACACCGCACATCTCGACGCCCATCAGCCGAGCCACCTGAGCATTGGCGCTTTCGAAGACGTCTCCCTCGCGGTCGAGCGCACCGAAAGCCGCCGTGATCTCCTGCAAGCTCATCATCTCGCTTTCGCGCAGGAGGTCTTGCTCGTACAGGCGGATTTCCTCAACGACGATCGCCGCCTGCGCCGCCAGCAGGCGCAAGGTCTGCTCGTCACGCAGGTTGAAGCCGCCAGGCGCGCGGCGATTGCTCGTTTGGTAGAAACCGATGCAGCGGCTGCCGATCGACATCGGCATCAGCAGGATGTCGCGCACGCCAGCGGCATTGACGATCACGTCCAGCCGCATCTCAGCGGCCAGCGGTTCATCGGCCAGATCGGCGGATTTCCACACGGCTGCGCGTTCGAAAAAGCCGCGCGCCTCGCTGCCTTCCGGCAGGGGGATGTAATAGCTGCGCACGACATGCGTCGGCAGCCCGTGAAAAGGCTCCTGTGCGACGAGCGCCTGACGCTCAGCATCGTAGACCAGCACGCCGGCGATATCGACCTCCATCAGCCGGGCGATCCGTTCGTTGAGCGCGCGGTAGACCGTCGCCAGATCGCGGCCGCCTTCGAGTGCCTGCTGTGGGATGGCCGTCAGATCGACCATCCGCTGCGCTTCCTCGGCGTACTGGAGAGCATTCTTGACCGCCGCGGCCAAAGTCGGTGCGCTGGCCTGCAGCAGGGCTAGGTCGCTTTGGCCGAAGCGCCCGGACTGTACACTCGCCAGCTCAAAGGTGCCGATCAGCCTATCCCCGATCAGGAGCGGCACGCCGACAAAACTCCGGTACGGCTGGCCGGCCAGCAGCGGGCGCAGCGCGTCCGGGCGAGATACATCTTCGATCAAGATCGGCTTGCGATGCCGCGCGATCCAGCCAGTGATGCCCGCTC
>CAYTME010000269.1:0-2353 GCA_964438415.1 uncultured Pleurocapsa sp.
CTTTCGCCGCCAAAATCACCAGTGCCTACCGCCACGCCTTTCTCAAGGCCGCCGATGTCCACGTATGTGACCTGGGTGTAGATCGTCTTCTTTGGCTTGTACATCGCGCTCAGCCGGTCAACGCGCTCGTCAGGCACGTTGACGACGGCGGTATGGATCTCGAACTGGCCGCTCGTGGCGGCCCCCGTCGGCAGGCTGCTGTGAGTCAGCGCGTTGAAGATGGTGGTCTTGCCGCTGTTGGGTAGGCCGATAATGCCGAGTCGCATCGTTCTTGTTCCCTATCGTTCGGGGTATCCGATCAGGCGCAGCGGGGTGAGATGGTCGAGCGCGACGAAAGCGCCGGCGAGCACCGCGCTGCGCAGCGATCCTCAACCCTCATCGGCGCATCCCCCACGCCTCACGGGCTTTCCCGCCCATTCAGCCCCTTAGTATACAAGCCAGCGCCCAACGCGTGGAGTCTGGAATGGGGATGAGGGGCAGCGGTCAAACCCGACCCTGCAAGGGTAATGGGACGCCTCAACGCTCAACCACCTCCGTTGACTCGCATGGGGGCGCATGTTACGATCTGAATTGATTCATTGTGTCCGCACGCAGTGCCATCATCGCTGCTTGACTGTCCCCCGACGACTCATAGAGCAGCTCGGAGAACACGTTCTTATGTCGATCGAATTCATCTTCCGCATTGTTGGCATGATCGTCTGCGCGGTCATCGGTGCGCGCTTCGGGCTGGATGCCGCTTCAGCCATCGCGCTGCCCGCCGATGCTTCGTCGCTGTTGTTCGCTTTGATCGGGGTGCTGTTCGGGTTGATCATGACCCCCTATATCACCATCCGCCCGATCCGCGCCGTCAGCAAGACGATCAACAGCATGGCCGTCGAGGTCGTTTTCATGGCGATCATCGGCATGATGATCGGCCTGCTGCTGGGGCTGCTGCTGGCGTACCCGCTCTCGCTGCTCCAGCAGCCGCTTGGCGGCCTGCTGCCCCCGGCGATCTCGGTCATCTTCGCCTATCTAGGGCTGACGCTGTTCACGGTGCGCTCGCGCGAGTTTTGGGCCTTCCTGACCGATTGGCTCGGCATCGGGCGGCGGCGCGCCTTCGCCGGGATGGGCATCGAGCGCCAGCTTCTGCTCGATACGAGCGTTTTGATCGACGGGCGCATCGTCGATATCGCCAAGACGGGCTTCATCGGCGGGATGCTGATCGTGCCGCGTTTCGTCGTTCAGGAGCTGCAGCGTGTGGCCGACTCGTCCGATGCGCAGCGGCGCAACCGTGGACGGCGCGGGGTCGATAAGCTCAAGGAGCTGCAGCGCGAAAGCGGCATCTCGTTCAAGATCATCGACGACGACATCGAAGGCGTCGATGAAGTCGATGACAAGCTGATCGCGCTCTCGCTCAAGCTCAACGCGCCGATCGTGACGATCGATTTTCCGCTCAACCGGGTGGCTGAAGCGCAGGGTGCCCAGGTCTTGAATATCAACCTGCTGGCCAACGCCGTCCGCTCGGTTTACATCCCCGGCGAGACGTTTGCGCTGCGTATCATTCAGGATGGCAAGGAGGCCGGCCAGGGCGTCGGCTATCTGGAAGATGGCACGATGGTGATCGTCGAGAACGGACGCCAATACATGGATCGCACGATCTACGTGACGGTCACCAAGCTGATCAACAAAGAGACGGGGCGCATCATCTTCGCCTCGCCAGAGGCCAGCCCGCCGCGCGCCGCCGGGATGGCGTAGATGCGGTAGCCATCACGGTCGTAGACGAGCGTCAGATCGGCTGCCCAGGCGGGCGCGTCGGCATCGGCACCCGCCAGGGCGCGCTCGGCCGGGCCGTAAAAGACGTAGGCGATGTCGAAATCGCGGTAAAGCGCCCCCCGCTCGTCCGCCGAAAGCGCGCCGCTGAAGAAACGCTCCGCCTCGGCCTGTTTTGCCTCGACATCGCGCGTTTCCGGCCCATGACCGACGAAGGTTCGCACCGACGCATAGACGGGCAGCAGGCTGCCGGTGCTGCGCACCGAGAGGACGACGCTGTCCGCTGGCGCGTTGGCGTTCAGCCAAGTAAACGCGTCGAGCGCCGCCGCTGGAATGTGGGTCGGCAGGCCGGTCGATGCGCTGACGCCGAGCATCGTGGTCGCAATCAAGAACAGGCTGCTCAAGCTTGCCAGTCCAAGCGCGGCGACCCTGGCGGGTGGTCGGAAGGTCGGGCGCAGACGGCTCAGCGCCCGCTCCAAGCCATAGGCCGCCAGGATGGCGAACGGCACGATCACGGCCTCGGCGGTGCGCCGCTGGACGCTGATCGGCAGGTAGACCAAGATCGGCGCGGCGGCGATCCAAGCCAGCGGCAGCGCCCAGCGTC
>CAYTME010000269.1:2393-4414 GCA_964438415.1 uncultured Pleurocapsa sp.
AGCGCACCGAACACGATGAAGATGCTGTAGGCGATGAGATAGTGCAGCAGGTGCGGTGACGGCAGGACGTTCTGCGCCGACCACAGGGCGAAGGCGGGGTTGCGCGTGAATGCCGCTGTATAGTAGACGAACAGCGGCAAAGTCAGGCCGGCGGCCAACCCACCGCGCAGCGCCAGCTTGAGCGGGAAGGCTCGGTTGCGCAGCCACAGCGCCAGCCCCCAAGCACCGAGCACCGCGTAGAGCACGGCCAGATAGAACGGCACAGCCAGACCGACGAGGGCGGCAGCGCCGATCGACCAACGCAGCCAGCCGCTGCCCGCAGCGAGCGCGCGAAAGAGCGCCAGCAGTCCGCCGAGCAGGCAGGCGCGCGCCAGCGCCACATGCGGCAGCGAGAGCAGCACCAGCAGCGAGAACCCCTCGGGGATGTACAGCTCCGGCGGCAGGCTGCCGAGCCAGCCGCTGTCCACGATCGCTAGCAGCCAGCCGAACCCGCCGCCGAGCACCGCCAGGACGAGCGCCGTCATGCGCTGCACCGGGCTTTCGAGGAAGGCGGCGATGAAGCGGTAGAGCACCCACATGTAGACCAGATTGCAGACGATGCGCAGCCCGTGAAAGACGACGACGAGCGCAGGCGTCAATGCGGGATCATCGGCGGAGAGGATGCGCCCGACGATCTGCCCCGGCACGATATACGGCAGGAACACGAGCGCGACCGGCTCGTGAGGCTCTGGGGTGTAGAAGAGGTAGAAATCCCACAGGCCGCGCGCGCCGAGGCGCATCTTGCCGATGTACGAGTGGAAGTCCTCTGCGCCGATGACCGCGCCGCTGAAGCGCAGCGCATCCGTCTGCGTCAGCCATCCCGCCAGCGCGGGCAGACTGGTGAGCAGCACGACCGCCAGCGCAAAGATGAGCGCGCGCCGCCGCTCGCCGGACGTGATGGAATGCGCCATCATCGGTGCCTACGGATCGACGGTGTACTCGCCGCCATCGACATGCAGCGTGACGCCCGACAGCCAATCTTCGCTGCACAGGTAAGCGACCGCCCGCGCCACATCCTCGGCGCTGCCAGGCCGCTGGAGCGGCACGCGCTGGGCATTCTCCTGCCAAACCGTCTCTGAATAATCCGGTGGGCGCAGCACCAGACCGGGGATGATCGTATTGACGCGGATGTTGTCGCCGCCGAAAGCCGCCGCGCTCGTCTTGCTCAGCATATAGAGGGCCGCCTTGCTGATGCCGTGATGCGCATATTCCGGCCAGGGTGCCAGCGCACCCTTGTCGCAGATATTGATGATGCAGCCGCCCGGCGGGTTGTTGGCGCGCATGAGCGGCACGGCCGCCTGCGTGCACAGCAGCGGCGCCGTGACGTTGATACGCAGCGTCTCCTCCCACTCCTGCACGGTGACTTCCATCAGCGTTCGCCGCTGGAAGTTGGAGGCGCTGTTGACCAAGATATGGAGCCGGCCGAAGTGTTCGCGCAGCGCGCTGAAGACGGCCTGCACGCCGTCGAACTGGCTGATATCGGCCTGGATCGGGAACGCTTCGACCCCATGGGATTTGATCTCGCGTAGGGTCTCCTTGACGACTTCATCGGCAGCGCTGTTGTAGTGCACGAGGATGTGCACGCCGCGCCGCGCCAATTCGAGCGCGATCGCTTTGCCGACCCGGTGCGCCGATCCGGTGACGAGAGCCACTTGGTCGCGGATGTCGATCTGCATTGGCTTTCCCCTCTGCTGTGCGCATCGCCAGCATGATACCCTGCGCACGCATCATCCCCCAACAATTAGAGGACATTTTTGCTGACGAAACCGGTAAAATAAAAGAGGTTTGGCTGCGGGGGTGAGCCATGGCCGTATCTCTTGAAAGACGTCAGCGCCCAATGATCTTGAAGTCGAGCAGCGATCGCATCATCATCGCCGCCCAGTATCCCAACGTGACGCCAGAGCTGCTGTTCGATCACTTTGTGCGCCCAATCTTGGTGACGCGCTGGTGGGCACCGGAAGCCACCATCCATGCGCGCCAAG
>CAYTME010000270.1:0-3331 GCA_964438415.1 uncultured Pleurocapsa sp.
GGACCGGCTCCGGCAAGTCGACCATCATCAACCTGATCCCGCGCTTCTACGATCCAACGCAGGGCGTCGTCCGCATCGACGGCCACGATCTGCGCACGCTGACGCAGGCCAGCCTGCGCGCGCAGATCGGCATCGTCTCGCAGGAGGTGCTGCTGTTCAGCAGCTCGATCCGCGAGAACATCCGCTACGGCCGTCTCGATGCGACCGAGGAAGAGCTGATCGAGGCTGCGCGCGCCGCCAACGCGCACGACTTCATCATGAGCCTGCCGGACGGTTACGACACCATCGTCGGTGAACGCGGCGTGCGCTTGAGCGGCGGCCAGCGCCAGCGCGTCAGCATCGCGCGGGCGCTGCTCAAAGATCCGCGCATCCTGCTGCTCGATGAGGCGACCAGCAGCTTGGATAGCGAGAGCGAGCATCTGGTGCAGGAAGCGCTCGCGCGCTTAATGCAGAACCGCACGACCGTCATCATCGCCCACCGTCTGAGCACAACGCGCATCGCGCACCGAGTCGTCGTGCTCGACCGCGGGCGCGTGGTCGAGATCGGCGCACATGACGAGCTGATGGCGAACGGCGGTTTGTATGCCCGGCTGTACGCCATGCAGTTCCAAGACGAAGCGGTGCTGCTGGGGTAGAATTTGCGCAGAAGGTGATGCGGGATGCGTGCGGGGGCGTATTCGGGCTGTCACACCAAACCACCTGATGAGACAGGCGCATCGCAGAACGCTGCGATTTGATGCCTGATTTTGCTGCTGGAGGAGCGGCTGCATGACTTTCACACGTTTTGCGATGCTGGCCGGCGTGCTGCTCATCTTGGTGACGATCTACGCGCTGGCTGCCGACTCGACTGTGTTCTTCACCGCGCTGCTGCCCGCCGTGGCCGGTGTGCTCACGATCGCGATCTGCGCGCTGGCCGAGCGCAGCGGCGCGCTGCGCGGGCAGACGATGATCGGCGTGGGTGTCATCGCCGGGCTGACACTCGTCGGCTCTCTGCGGCTCCTGTTTGTGCTTAACGACCCAAACGAGAGCCAAGCCAGCCTGATCGCACATGCAGCCGCGCTGATCATCTCCGCTGCGCTGCTGGCGGCTGCGGTGCGTGCGCTGGTGCGAGATCGGCAGCGCAGTACATCCTGATCGCGAGGCAGCGCATGTGTCCGATGTGACGAGACAATTCGATGAGCAAAACACAGATCCAACAGATCGACCTGCCGATCACCGGCATGACGTGCGCCAACTGCGCGCGCACGGTCGAGCGCACCCTGAGCAAGACCGAGGGCGTCGAGAGCGCCAATGTCAACTTCGCCAGCGAGAAAGCCAGCGTCAGCTTTGACCCAACGCACGTCACGCCGCCGGTGCTGATCGAGCGCGTCCGCTCCGCCGGTTACGGCGTGGCGACGGCGATATTGGAGCTGCCGATCACGGGCATGACCTGCGCGAGCTGCGTACGCAGCGTCGAGCGCGCGCTGGCCAAACCGGCGGGCGTGCTCGAGGTCAGCGTCAACTTGGCGACGGAGAAGGCGCGCGTCACCTACGTTCCCGGTCTGGCCCGGCGCGCCGATCTGGTGCAGGCAGTCGAGGCGGCGGGTTACGGCGTGCTCGATCTGGCACAGGCGCAGCAGCCGGAAGATGCCGAACGCGCCGCACGCCAGGCCGAAATCGACCGGCAGATGCGTCTGCTGCGCATCGGCGTCGTCTTCACGCTGCCGCTGTTCGTGCTGAGCATGGGGCGCGATCTGGTGATGGCAAGTCTATCGGGCACGATGGCGGGTCATGCGATGAGCGGCATGAGCCAGCCAGAGTCGCCGTTCGCCTGGCTCCTCTGGCAGGGCTGGCCGTTCATCTTCGGCCTGCTGGCGACGCCGGTGCAGTTCATCGTTGGGCGTCAGTACGTCACCGGCGCTTGGAAGGCGCTCAGGAATCGCAGCGCCAACATGGACACGCTGATCGCGATCGGATCGTCGGCTGCGTATTTCTACAGTGTGGCGGTGCTGATCGGCATCCTGACCGGTACACAGGCGATCATCGGCGATCATGTCTACTTCGAGACTGCCGCTGTCATCATCACGCTGATCACGCTCGGCAAGCTCTTGGAAGCGCGCGCGAAGGGCCGCGCCAGCGAGGCGATCAAGAAGCTGATGGGGTTGGCCCCACGCACGGCGGTCCTGCTGCGCGATGGGCTGGAGGTCGAGGTCAGCGTCGACAGCCTGCAGCCGGGCGATCTACTCGTCATCAAGCCTGGCGAGCGCATCCCGACCGACGGCGTGGTTATCGAGGGCCGCTCGACAGTCGACGAGTCGATGCTGACGGGCGAGAGCCTGCCGGTCAACAAGAGTGCAGGCAGCCAGGTCATTGGCGCGACCGTCAACAAGCAGGGTCGGCTGATCGTCGAGGCGACGCACGTTGGCGCGGAGACGGCGCTGGCGCAGATCATCCGCTTGGTTGAGCAGGCGCAGGGCAGCAAAGCGCCGATCCAGCGGCTGGCCGACCGAGTGTCGGGCGTGTTCGTGCCGATCGTGCTCGTCCTGGCGCTGCTGACGTTCCTCGGTTGGCTGCTCATCGGGCAGACCGGCTTCGTCGAGTCGATGGTGCACGCCATCGCCGTGCTGGTGATCGCCTGCCCGTGCGCACTCGGCTTGGCGACGCCGACGGCGATCATGGTCGGCACGGGGCGCGGCGCGGAGATGGGCATCCTGTTCAAGAACAGCGAGGCGCTCGAAAACGCGCACCGCCTGCAGACGATCGCGCTCGACAAGACCGGCACGATCACGCGCGGCGAACCGGCTGTCACGCAGGTGTACGCGCTCGACGGCCTGGCTGAGACCGATCTGCTGCGCTTCGCCGCCAGCGTCGAACGCGCCAGCGAGCATCCGCTGGCGGCGGCCATCGTCGCGGAAGCCCAAGCGCGCGGCATCGCCCTAGTGCAGCCGCTGGCGTTCGAGTCCGAAGGCGGGCGCGGCGTGCGCGCGGTCATCGACGGCGTGACGGTCGCGGTTGGCAGTCCGCAGTGGGTGCTGACATCGCGAACGGTCGCTGCCGCAGCGATAGGGCCTGCCCCGTCTGAGGAGGCGCATATGAACTCGCAGATTGAGACTTGGATCGAGACGCTGCAAGCGCAGGGGCAGACGGCGGTCGTCGTCGCGCTCGACGGCGCGCCCGCCGGCGTGATCGGTATTGCCGATACGGTCAAGGATGGCTCGGCAGAAGCTGTGCGCGCGCTGCGCAGCGCTGGGTTAGAAGTCGTCATGATCACGGGCGATAACCGGCGCACCGCCGAAGCGATCGCCCGCCAGGTCGGCATCGACCGCGTGCTCGCCGAGGTGCTGCCAGATCA
>CAYTME010000270.1:3354-4394 GCA_964438415.1 uncultured Pleurocapsa sp.
GATGGTCGGCGACGGCATCAACGACGCGCCCGCGCTGGCGCAGGCCGATGTCGGCATCGCCATCGGCACGGGGACGGATATCGCGATGGAGGCCAGCGATGTGACGCTCGTCAGCGGCGATCTGCGCGGTGCAGCGCGCGCGATCGCGCTCAGCCGGGCGACGATGCGCACGATCCGGCAGAATCTGTTCTGGGCCTTCGTCTACAACATCATCCTGATCCCGGTGGCGATGCTAGGCCTGCTCGTGCCGATGCTGGCGGCGGCGGCCATGGCCTTCAGCAGCGTGTTCGTGGTGACGAATTCACTGCGGTTGAGAGGTGCACTGCATCGATAAAAACTCACTATAATCGATGCAGCGGAAAACGATCGACCAACAGCGTCAGGCGCTGCTTCCTGACAGAGGAGGGAAAGTATGAAGGTGCTGATCGGGGCATTAGGCGCTAATAATTATGCAAAAACAAAATACAAGCTCCCCGAACCGATTACAACTCCATACTTCATCTATGCGATCGCTCGGAACGAGCGCCCCGATCGCGTGCTCATACTGGTTACCGATCAGGCGAAAGAAAGAAATTGGGATGCACTGATCCAAGAGTTCTCTTCTGATGAAGGACTTCCGCAGCCTGAAGCCGTTCCGATCCCGATGGGAGCGAGTCCGCAGGAAGCGCAACAAATCTTCCGAAAAATTATCGAAGACATTCAAGAAAACGATGAACTTATCGTGGATGTCACATCAGCTTTGAGGTCAATCCCGATCATTTTATTATCGGCGATACGTTATCTTCAATACGCCCGCAACGTCACCGTAAAAAAGATTTACTATGGCGCATTTGAGGCAAGAAAGGAAAAAAATGCAGGGCCACCACCAGCACCAGCATCAGAAACACCAGTAGCAGAAGCACCAGAAACACCAGTAGCAGAAGCACCAGTCTATGAAATGGACTCGTTTCTTTCACTGCTCGACTGGGCATCTGCGGTTGACATGTTCAAACGAACCGGCAATGCTGTATTACTTGCAGAACGCCTCAAAGACCATGAGA
>CAYTME010000271.1:0-3251 GCA_964438415.1 uncultured Pleurocapsa sp.
TCGCAGCAACTGAGGAGAGCCGTTGGCAAACCGTGCCACGAAATCGAAGACGCGCTGTTTGAGCTGATTCCAATCATCACTGAGCCGATGTAGTTGTCCTTTTATTTTCTTTATCTGCATCAGCGCGCTTGAGCGCTTGGCGGAGCAGATGCGCCCCGAGATCCGTATGCACCTGCTGTGACGTTTGCGCGCCCCGCCCGGCTGTGTCACAATGCCGATCGAGATGGGGTGCGGGGGACTCAATGCGCCATACGATCCTGTTCTACAATCCGATCAGTACATCGCCGGGCAAGCAGCGCCTGCCGATGTCGCTCTTGGCGATCGCATCGGTCGTCGCCGAGGATTACGATGTCGAGTTCATCGACGGCAACTTGGTCGCCGATCCCGCCGCCCACATCATCGAGCGGGCGCGGACGACCGGGGCCAAGCTGCTGGCCGTGACCGTCATGCCCGGCCCGCAGCTCCGGCAGGCCGTGCCTGTCTGCAAGCAGGTCAAGGCGGCGCTGCCCGATCTGACCATCCTCTGGGGCGGCTATTTCCCGACGCATCATTACGACGTGATCCTGCGCAGTGACTGCGTCGATTACGTCATCATCGGCCAGGGCGAAGCGCCTTTCCGCAGCTTCGTCGACGCGCTGCACAGCGGCGGCGCGCTGCACGCGACGCCATCGCTCGCCTACAGCGATGGGGGCAGCATCCGCACCAACCCGCGCGCGCCTTACGTGCCGCCGGGCAGCTTGCCCTGGTACCCCTACGACAAGATCGACGTCAGCCGCTATGTCGGGCGCAGCTACCTGGGCCAGCGCGTGCTTTCGCACAACAGCAGCTTCGGCTGCCCCTTCGCCTGCAATTTCTGCGCTGTCGTCGCGCTGGCGCAGCGGCGCTGGCTGCCGGAAAGCGCCGAACGTCTCGACCATATCGTGACGTACATGCAGCAGCGCTGGCAGATCGACGGCCTTGAGCTGCACGATATGGACTTCTTCGTCAGCGAGGCGCGCACGGCGGAGTTCAGCGAACGCATGATCGGGCGCGGACTGTCGTGGTGGGGTTTGGGGCGCATCGACACCTTAATGAGCTACGCCGACTCGACTTGGGAGCTGATGCGGCGCAGCGGCTGCAAGATGATCTTCGTCGGCGCGGAAAGCGGCGATGACGACATGCTCGAACGCATGAACAAAGGCGGACGCAGCAGCACGGCGCTCACGCTCGCATTCGTCGAGAAGATGAAGCATTACGGCATCGTCCCGGAGCTGTCGTTCGTGATGGGCAACCCGCCCGACCCGACCGCCGATATCGACTCGACGATCCGCTTCATCCGCCGCGTCAAAGCGATCAACCCGGCGACCGAGCTGGTGCTCTACATCTACACGCCGGTGCCGCAGGAAGGCAGCCTGCTGCTCGACGAGGCGACGCGGCTGGGTTTCAGATTTCCGGACACGCTGGAAGAATGGGCGGGCGAGGAATGGGCGCGCCGGTCGCTGCGCCGCGATCCGGGTACGCCCTGGTTCAAAGACAAGGTGCGGCGCAAGGTGCGCGATTTCGAGGTCGTGGTCAACGCCTTCTACCCGACGGTGACCGACATCCGACTCAAGGGCAGTGTGCGCCATGTGCTCAAGGTGCTCAGCGGCTGGCGCTACCGCTCGCACGTCTATGCGTTCCCGTATGAACTCAAGGCGCTGCAGCGCGTCGTCCACTACCGCAGGCCGGAGACGACGGGCTTCTAAGAGCGATCACCAACTGACATCGGGCGATGGCGGCGGTTCGGGCGCGGCGGTCTCCGGCTGCCACACCCTGCCGAGCCAGCGCAGCAGCTCAGCGGCAGCGTCGTGGGTCAGCCGGGCAGCAGCCTCCACATGGTGTGCAGAGAAAGCGTAGACATTGGTGAAGTAGGGGCGCTGGCTCCAAATCATGTAATCCTGCTTCCAGCGTTTGGCACCCCACAAGACGGTGACCCGGCTGCCGCCGCGCATCACCTGCTCCAGCCATTGGGCGCGATCGCGGTCGGTCAGCATCGAGAGATCGAAGCGCAGCGAGAGCATCGACGCCAGCGTGTAGACGACCTGCATCTGGTGCGCGCCGCTGTCGATCTCGAACAGCAGGTGCGCCGCGCCATCCTGCGCCATCAGCGCCGCCAGCTCACGGCGCGGGCGCTCATTGAGCACACGGGTGCTGAAGAGCGACAGCAGCGGCTGATTGGGGTAGCGCGCTGCCAGCTCGGTGTGCAGGTCGCCATCGCCGCGCCAGAGCTGCTGGATCGGCCAGGGCGCATCCGATCCTTCGACGCGGGCGAGTGGACTGGCGCTGTCCGCCCGCTTGCGCGATGGCATCGTCGCTTCGGGCATCGCTTCTTCCGAGTCTGGCGGCATAGTGGGCAAATCCTTACATCTGGGCTAAAATACTAGCATCGTCTATCTCACTATAGCGCTGCTGCCCCTCATTCTTGCATGAGGAAGTATTTATGACAATCTAACGGGCAGCCGGTATGATTTAGACCAATTTTGATGTATCCAGGATTTACTTGATGTTTCCACCACCCAATGATCGCAACGATCACAAGTCACCTCGGCAGCAGCCGGATGGCAACCGTCCCAACGACACGCCGCCGCAGTTCCAGATTCCACGTTGGGCATGGTTGGCGGTCGGGTTGGTGCTCCTGCTCTGGTTCACCCTCCGTGTGCCGGAGATGGTCAGCAGCGTATCGCCCAATCAGGTGATCGCGGTGCCCTACTCGTTCTTCCGAGCGCAGGTCGAGGCGGGCAACGTGCAAGAGGTCGTCCTGCAAGACAACAGCGTGCGCGGCCTGTTCCGCCAGGCGGTCACCTACCCGCCGAATGGAGCGCCGCAGCTCGCGCAGGGCGTGCCGCAGCAGACATCGCGCGTCTTCACCTCGACGCTGCTGCCGATCGAAGACCCGACACTGACACAAGCGTTGATCAGCAGCGGCGTCACGATCGAGGGGCGCACGACCGAGATCAACCCGATCCTGCTCTTCCTCTTCAACTGGGGGCCGTTGATCCTGCTGCTCGGCTTCTTCATCTGGTCGACGCGGCGCGCCCAGCGGCAGATGACCGGCGTTTTCGGCTTCGGGCGCACGCAGGCGCGTGAGTACACCGCCGACCGCCCTAAGATCACGTTCATGGATGTGGCCGGGCAGGACGCCGCCAAGGCCGAGCTGGTCGAGATCGTCGATTTCCTCAAAGAGCCAGATAAGTACATCGCGCTCGGCGCGCGCATCCCACGCGGTGTGCTCC
>CAYTME010000271.1:3274-4344 GCA_964438415.1 uncultured Pleurocapsa sp.
GGGCCGCCGGGCACCGGCAAGACGCTGCTCGCGCGCGCGGTGGCGGGCGAGGCCAACGTCGCCTTTTTCAGCATTGCCGCGTCGGAGTTCGTCGAGATGTTCGTCGGCGTCGGCGCGAGCCGTGTGCGCGACCTGTTCAACAAGGCGAAAGCCGCTGCGCCGTCGATCGTCTTCATCGATGAGATCGACGCCGTCGGGCGTCAGCGCGGTGCCGGCCTAGGCGGCGGCAACGACGAGCGCGAGCAGACGCTCAACCAGATGCTCGCCGAGATGGACGGCTTCGACCGCACCGAGTCGGTGATCGTCATGGCGGCCACCAACCGCCCGGATGTGCTCGACCCAGCGCTGCTGCGTCCTGGCCGCTTCGACCGTCAGGTGACGGTGGCGCTGCCCGATCGCAAAGGCCGCTTGGAGGTGCTCAAGGTGCACGTGCGCGGCAAACCGCTGGCCGAAGATGTCGATCTGGAGCGGATCGCCAAGGCCACCATCGGCTTCTCCGGGGCCGATCTCTCCAACCTGACCAACGAGGCCGCGCTGACGGCGGCGCGCAAGTCGCGCAAGCGCATCACCATGAGCGATATGCTCGAAGCCTTCGACCGCATCGTCCTCGGCACGCAAAGCCCGCCGCTCTCGAATGAGCAGGAACGCTTGGTGACGGCCTATCACGAAGCAGGCCATGCGCTCGTGGCGGCGCTCACCCCACGCGCCGACCCGGTGCTCAAAGTGACGATCGTGCCGCGCGGGCAGGCGCTCGGCGTGACCGCCATCCTGCCGGATGACGATCGCCGCAACTACTCGAAAGAGTACTTGCTGGCGCAGATGAAAGTCCTCTTGGGCGGGCGCGCGGCGGAGGAAGTGGTCATCGGCGAGATCACGACCGGGGCATCGAACGACCTGCAGCGCGTCACCTCACTGGCGCGGCGCATGGTGGCGACCTTCGGCATGAGCGAGGCGATCGGGCCGCTCAACTTCGGCGAGGACGAGCGCCAGCCGTTCTTGGGCTATTCGCTCTCGCAGGGGCGCACGTACAGCGAGGCGACAGCGGCGCGCATCGACGCCGAGGTGCGCCA
>CAYTME010000272.1:0-1383 GCA_964438415.1 uncultured Pleurocapsa sp.
GAGGACGATCTCGGCGGCGGATTTCACCTCCAGATCGCCATTCCGCGTGGAGGCGGGGCTTGAACGACCGCTTGATGTGTCCGTCCGGGTGTTTGGACGCGCGATTTGCGCCAAGAGCGCGATGAGTCCCGCCGCGAGCAGCGGGGCGGCCAAGAGGAGCGTCAGCGGCTGGCGGCTGAAGGTGTCGAAGTCGCCGAGCGCCAGATAGCCCCAGTCGTAAGCGAGGCCGATGTGGATCAGGCTGCGCAGGCCGCTCAGATCGATCCGCGCTTCGCCGCCGCCGATCTGGCGCAGGCTGTCGATCACTTGCGGAGCGGCGGTCAGCAGGTAATAGACGTAGGGCAGTGTGCAGACGAGCGCCAGACCGCCGCCGATCAGCAGCGGCAGCGGGCGCCGCCACCAGCGCCAGCGCAGGAACAGATAGGCGCTGCCGAGCGCGAGCGCAGCGCCCGCGAAGTGCACTTGCCAGACGAACAGCGCCAGGAAAGCGTGCAGCCCCAGCGCCCAAGATGCGGCGCGTCCCCGCCGCGTTCCCCCATGCCAGCCCGCCCACGCCCAGACGAGCGTCAGCGGCGCGAGCAGGTTCGGCTGCCAGATGCTGCGCCCATAGAAGACCGCATAGGGCGACGCGGCTAAAAAGAGCGCCGCTGTCAGCGCGGGCAGCGCGCCCCAGCGCCGCGCCATCGCCCAGACGCCGGCGACGGTCAGCGTGCTGAGCAGGCAGACGTACAGCGTCGCGGCGAGCGGATCGGGCGTGAGCAGGTAAGGCGGCGCGAACATCCACACGCTGGCGGGCAGGAAGGGGACGCCGGTCGAGGATGGCTGGGCGATGAAGACGAATTGGCCACCGCGCGTCAGACGCAGGGCGTCAAGGCTGATGCGCGCCTCGTCCCCCGCAAACGACGAGACGCCGACCCAACCGAAGCGCAGCCAGGCCGCCAGCGCCAGCACCGCGATCACGGCCAGCGCCTCCGGCCAGCGGCGCGCCCGCGCCGAGTTCATGAGTCGGCACCGCAGGGCGGCAGCGTCTCGCGGTCGAGCAGCCACAAGCCGCCGTGAATGCCGTTGGCGGACAGAGCGATGTAGCGCTCGTCCGGCGAGAGGAACGTCCACGCGCGCTCATCGAAGCGGAGATCGATCGGGACCGGTGCCAGGTCGATCAACCGGTTCTCGCCGTCCTCCGGTCGAGAGAAGCACTGCAGCAGCGGCTGTCCTTCGACCGGGCGGATGATGTAGACCTGGGTGACGCGCGTGCCATCCGCGTTGAGCAGCGCCACCGGCGGCGGGTAGTTGTTGCCCGGCAGCTCGGCCTCGAACAGCAGCTCGAAGAAGTTCTGCGTCAAAACATCGATGTAATAGCCCGTCACCCCGTCGAACGTCCCG
>CAYTME010000272.1:1454-4339 GCA_964438415.1 uncultured Pleurocapsa sp.
GGCGTGATCACCGACGGGCGGCTGCGCAGCGGGCCGGGGCCGATGCTGCGCCCCTCGATATCGGCCGCAAAGTAGCGCACCTGATCGCCGAACGCGCCGTAATAGTAGGCCAGAAAGCGGTCATCCGGAAGCCAGATGTAGCCCTGGAGCGTGTAGCTGTTGAGGCGGGTGTACAGCCGCCGCTGCAAGCGTCCATCCGCCGCCGCCGTCAGGATGTCGTTGATGCGATCCTGGTAGATGAGACGGCTGCCGGTCGTCGGCGCGAAGCGCAGTCGCGAATTGGCGAAGATCAGCGGGTCTTCCAACCGCAGACGCGCGCGCAGTTCGTCGGTGACGCGCTCGGCGTAGGGATGCTCGATCGCCTCGTCGCGGCCGGTCGTCAGCTCGTAGCGCCGCCACGCCCAGTCGATAAACAGGTCGCGCTCGCAGCCGACCGCGTAGCGGAAGGTGTCCGCGTCTTCCCATTCGACCGCCACCACCTCCTGAGCGGACACGGCGCGGATGCCCTCGGCCAGCGGCGGGCGCGCTGGGGCAGCAGCGACGGCCTCGCCGGTCGCGCTGACTTCGACGCGCGCGACCTGACTGCCCATCTCGAACAATTCGAGCGGAATGTAGAAGCGCTGCGACATCCTCGGCTGCAGGGCGAAATCGAAGGCCAGCCCCGCGCCGCAGGCGTTGACCAGCACACCGTAGCCCTCGCCGATCTGCGTGCCGGCGGAGTCGTAGGCGGCGGCGGTCAGCGAGATGTTGGCGTAAGCCATCGAGCCGCTGTTGCTGAGACGACCCTCGGCGGCGATCTGCGGCAGGCCGAAGGCATCTTGGCCCTCGACCAGCGCGACATCCTCGACGGTCAGATCGGCATCAACCTGAGCAGCGAGCGCTGCTGCCGGCAGCAGAAGAAGAAGCCAGACGAACGCGGCACGCGCGAAAACACGATGAAAACCACAGAGTCTGCATGACATTTGTCGGTGACCTTCGCACTACTTTCGTCATCATGGATAAGGAGGGTGTTCGCATGTCTTCTCTTGAAACAGAAGGGGCAATCTCATGCGCGTATTCACGCTGCCGAGCACACTGGGCATTCGCGGCGATGATGCCAATGAAAGCATCTTGCTGACCGATCAGGTGGGCCGGATCGTGCAGTACGATCTGGCGGCGGGTGAGAAGCTGGAGTCGCACAAGACGTACTCACCGGTGTATTTCCTGGTCATCGCGGGCCAAATCCATTTCACGGGTGCTGATGGCACACCGCATCTGTGCTCGTCGGGCACGCTCGTCGTCGTCGAGGCCAAAGAAGCGCACACCGTCCAGGCCGGCGATGCCCCGGCTGTGCTGCTGACCTTCCAATTCTGGGCACCCGCAGCCTAGGTGCGAACACATCCGCTCTCGCCTCTTGGGGACGAGGGGTCCGCCTCGTCCCTATCCGCCTCCGACAGTCGAAGGTGCCGGTGTGCTGGTGCCGCGCAGGCGCGCCAGTGCCTCCGCTGCTTCAGTGAAGTAGCTGTTGCGCCAGACGGCGACTTCGTAATTGGCGTTGGCGCGCAGCAGGTCGCCCTGGGCTTCGTAGGCGCGGGCAGCGTAGTAGTAGACCTCCTCGACGCCCGGCGTCCCGGCGATCACCTCACGCGCCAGCGCGATCACATCATCGTACCTGCCGACGGCCAGGTACGCCTCGAACGGCCCGAACATATACCACATCATGCGCCAGGGCAGACCGATGGCGCGCGCGCGGTCGAAGGCGTCGGCGGCCTCCTCGTAGCGCCCCAGGAGCACGAGCGTCTCGCCCAAGTTGAACAGGCTGAAGCTGTCCGGGCGGTCGCCGGCCAATTCCTGCTCGGACAAGCTGAGCGCCCATTCCAAGTTGTAGGTCGCGTCCCAATGCGGCCCTAACGCCGCGCGCACGGCTTCCTCTTGTTCCTCACGGTAGAGGATGAGCATGTCGCGGTTGAACGGCCGCCAGCGGTCATCGACGTCGGCGTATGGGATCGGGCGCCCGGTGTTGTCCGGGCCGTTGCCGAGCAGCGGATCGAAGGTCAGGATGGCTTGCGCTGCGTCATCATAGCCGGTGACGACGCGGTTGTGACTCAGCCAATCGTTGAAGCCGCCTGCGCCGTCGTAGTAGACGTTTTCGACCAACACGGGCACACCGGCGTTCAGCAGCGCCTTGAGCATATCGAGCGTGCCTCCGTAGCGGATGAGGCTGCGCAGGCCGTAAGCCTCCTCGGCGTGGCGCGCCATCTCATCCAGCCGCACGCTGACATCCTCCGCGTGGGGATTGAGCGCGCGGATGGTGGCGTCATAGGGGCGGTCGTTGAGGAAGAATGACAGTTGAATCGTCAGCGCCGCTGCCGAACAGCGGTTGACATCTTGATAGACCGGCAGCACTCCCTCCAGCCGGATGCTGGCGGGCAGCGCGGCGCTCGTCACCACCGACGGCTCTTCCTGGGCGCGCGCCATCGGCGGCATCAGCAGCACGCAGGCGATCAAGATGAGCAGCATGTTTCGCATCGGTATCCACTCGCACTTTCATGTCATGCGCCGTCCAGTTTAGTAGCAGAAGTCCGAATCGACCAGATCGCGCATGGTATAATGGCATCCGCGATGTATTGTGATGCGGCGCTGTGCCGAACTTGCACATGCGCTGGAGTTTGGGTGAGAACGGGATGTATATCAAGCGGGACTATTCGCAGCCCTTCTACGGACGCCGCCGCCGGCGCAGCATCTGGCGCGTGCTCCTTTTCTACGTGATCGGTTTGGGGGCGCTGCTCTTCTTCGTGGACAGCCAGTTTTCGCGCTTGCAGTTCATGGCGCTGTCGGCCATCGGCTATGCGCCGGAACCGACTCCGTTCGCCAGCCAGCTCGCCACCGAGGGCATGGTCGCCTAT
>CAYTME010000273.1:0-315 GCA_964438415.1 uncultured Pleurocapsa sp.
TGTGCGCCCGGTCGTGCTCTTGCCGCAGCCCGACTCGCCGACGAGGCCGAGCGTCTCACCTTTGAAGACATCAAAGCTGACGTCATCGACCGCCTTGACCGCGCCGACCTGGCGCTGGAGGATGATGCCAGATGTGATCGGGAAGTGCTTCTTCAGGTTGCGCACCTGCAGCAGTGCCTCGCGTCCACCCTTGGAGGGCGCACTCTGTGTTGAAGTCATGACGGTCGCGCTAGACATGAGCGGCTCCTTCTATGGCCAGCGGCTGCCCGGTGACCACATCGACATGACAGGCTTTCAAGTGGTCGGCGCTGCTGC
>CAYTME010000273.1:325-684 GCA_964438415.1 uncultured Pleurocapsa sp.
TGGGCCTGGGACGAGCGGCGGCATGACTTCGTCGCAGATCGCGATCTTGTAGGTGCAGCGCGGCGCGAAAGGGCAGCCTTTCGGCAGCACGCGCATATCGGGCGGCGAGCCTTCGATTTGGGTCAGTTTCTCCTCGGCATGGCGCTGGTCGTGCCGCGGCAGCGATTTGAGCAGACCGAGCGTGTAGGGATGGCGCGTGTCTTTGAACACCTTCTCCGCCGGGCCGCGCTCGACGATCATGCCGCCGTACATGACTTGCAGCGTGTCGGCCAGCCCGGCTACGACGCCGAGATCGTGGCTGATCCAGATGATCGCCATGCCGGACTGGTCACGCAGCCGTCTGATCAGATCCAGAATCT
>CAYTME010000273.1:777-4197 GCA_964438415.1 uncultured Pleurocapsa sp.
CGCATACCGCCGGAGAACTGGTGTGGGTAGTTCTTCAAGCGGCGTTTGGCGTCGGGGATGCCGACCATGCTCAGCAGTTCAGCGGCGCGGTCTTCCGCCTCTTTACTGCCCATGCTCAAATGCAGCTTGAGCGCCTCGGTGATCTGCGTGCCGATCGTGAGCACCGGGTTGAGCGATGTCATCGGGTCTTGAAAGATCATGGCGATCTCGGCCCCGCGCACGGCACGCATCTCGTCCTGCGACAGCTTGAGCAGATCGCGCCCCTGGAAGATCACTTCTCCGCGTTCGATCTTTCCTGGCGGACTGGCGATCAAGCGCAGAATGGAGAGCGCGTGAACACTCTTACCGCTGCCGCTTTCGCCGACGACGCCCAGCGTTTCGCCCTCGTTGAGCACGTAGGACACATTGTTGACCGCGTAGACCACGCCTTCCTGCGTATAGAAGCGCGTGACGAGGTCTTTGATCTCCATTAAGACGCCCACTTATGGCAACCCTCCCCCTTTTGAGGCCGTCGTTGGATACCGCCTCAGACGCACCGCGACGGTCTGTTGGCGGCAGAATATGCATAATCTTGCGCTCGATGTCAAGCGGTCGTGACTGCACACTCTGCATGGGATTACTGCGCTGAACGGGCTGAAGTTCGATTCTTCAGCCCGATCGCATGAAAAAAGGGGCGCAGCCAGCGCCCCTATAGATTTTTGAGCAATCGGGATCGGTCAGCCGACCGGCGAGCTGTTCGGTAGTGTGATCATCTTGCCGAGCAGCCGTTCCATCGCCATCGTGTGGCAGCAGACATGCCGGCTCTTGAAGAAATCGCAAGTGCATGTCCAACCGTGCTCGACATCGTATTCGGTGTGGTGATCGGCATTTTCGCCCTGGAAAGTGACCGCGAAGTTGAGCAGGTGAATGCGGTCGGTCTCGCTGGCGTAGCGATGCATCTTTTCGACATCGCTGACCACGTTCTGTCCCGGCGCGTAAGCCAGCGGCGCTCGCTTGAGCATCGGACGGAGCAGTTTTTCCAGCGCCATCACGTGGGGGCAGATGCCATGCGCACGGAACCCCGGGCATGTGCAGTCCCAGCCCTCTGGGCCGAAGTGGATCTGGTAGCGGCTGTTGTCACCCTGGAAATCGGCGGTGAAGTGGTTGAATGTGATCCGTTCCGGTTCTTCGGCATAGCGTTTGGCTTTTTCGATCTTGCCGATCATTCCATAGTCCATGTGCGAAAACCTCCTGACCTTTTGCGAAATGCGCATATAAAAAAAGACGCGGCGTGCTTGCAGGCACACCGCGCTCACTTGACGACGTGGGCTGACTTGGCCACCTTCCAGCTCTTTGGCATGGCACTCCCCTTTCACAATCTAGTCTAAGTTTATGCGGGCTTTAAGTTCAAGTCAAGAAATCGAACACATTTTTAACATATTTGATCCTCCTCGCAGCGGCTGCCGACCCGAACGCTGGTCTTGGGTTTGAGTCAGCACAAGGGGGCGGGGATCTCTTTGGTCAGGCAGTGAACTGCGCCGCCGCCGTTGGCCGCCGTCCGGCAGTCGATCGGTATAATCTGGTGATCGGGCAAGGCGCGGCGGTAGATATTGAGCACCTCGATATCTTGCGGGATGCCGAACACGGGCACGAGCACATGTCCGTTGACGGTCAGGCTGTTGGTGTAGCTGCGCCAGACTGGGAACACACCCCAATTGGCGTAGAGACTCGGAAACGGCAGCGGTATCACCCGGTAGCGCTGGCCCTGCGCGTTGGTCTCACTACCCAAGATGCGCGCCGCCTCGCGCAGACGCGCATCGTTGAACGTGCCGTTCGGGGTGTTGACGAGCACTGTGTCTGCACTGACCAGTTTGCACACCAAATCGACATGACCCGTCTCCTCGCGCAGCAGGCGGGGCAGGATGATCAGTTTCTCAAACGCGAAGGCTTCGCGCAGCCTGGCCTCGATTTCGGCGCGGGAGAGCTGGGGATGGCGCGCCAGCATCTCGTCGCTCACGATCAGCGTGCCCACGCCGTCCGACCAGTAGTTGCCGCCCTCGGTGTGGAATGCGAAACGGCGTGCCGGCAGACCGGCGTAGGCAGCCCAGCGGGCGGCTGCGCGATCGTCGCGCTGCTGCGGATAGCTGCCGAGCGGATCGAAAATGGCATCGATGACGGCGCGTTCACCATCTTGCGTGAAGCCGACGAATGGGCCGTAATCGCGCACCCAGATGTCGTCTGTCGGCAGTTCGACCATGCGCACCCGTTTTAGATCGGCACGGCTGCGCGTGCGCAGGTAGAAGCGGATCGCGCCCGCCCAGCTCGCTGCCGGGAGGAGCAGGGTCACATCGGCGACGGGTGTGATCGCCTCGATCATCTGCGCGTGGGTGCGCCAGAGTGGGGGGTAGCAGACGGGGAAAGCCAGCAGGACGCTCTCCAGCGGCTCCCACTGCGCAGGAAGCCGCACGCTGCCGCGGGCTTCGGGCAGGTTGGATGTTTCCGGCGCGGCGTCGATCGGTGTTTGATCGCTGGCGATGCTGCGCAGCGCCTCATCTGCGTGAATGCCTTCCGGCAGCAGACGCCAGCGGCTGAGAAAGCTCGCCAGCGCCTCCGGAGTCTGCGGCGGGCTGCCATCGGCGTTGAGCGGGTAGAACGGCCGCAGCAGGGCGCGCACGAGCGGTCGCAGCGGTTCGGGCATGCGCCGTCGCCAGAGCGGATAAGGGATGTAGCCGAATCGTAAGGGCAGCTGGCGCATGGGTCACCAAGTGGATGGACATCGCCAAGCAACTATACAACTTGGCGCGTTTGGACTTCAACACTAAAATGCACGGATATCGTGGTTGGGTGGTGTAGGTGTGCCGTGCGACGTTGGTTGATATTCCTCCTGTGCCTGCTGATCGAGACGAGCGCAGCGCGCGGTCAAGAAGTGCTCAGCCCGAACGCGGAGCCGGATCACAGCGGGGTGGCGCTCGGATTGGGATATGCGCCCGACCCGTTTCCGGTCGCCGGGGTGCTGGCTGGCGGCACGATCGATATCGGCGCGCTCAATATGGGGCCGAACTGCCGGGGCTACGTCACCGCACAGCCCGATTACCGAGTCAATGTCATCTACCCCTTTCCGTTCCTGCGCTTCATCTTCGTCTCGGACTCGCTTCTGAACGACACCTCGATGGTCATTCGCGGCCCAGGCGGAGATTACCGATGCAGCGATGACTCGTTCGATGTCGCCAATCCATCGCTCGACTACGTCGATCTAGCGCTCGGCGAGTACACGATCTGGGTCGGCGCGATCGCGCCCAACACCGCCGCGCAGGGCACGCTCTACGTGACGACCAGCGCCGTGCTCTACCCCAGCTCAACCGGGCTGGTCATGCCGTTCGATGCGCCGATCGCCACGCCGACGCTGGCCGGCGTGCGCCTGCCGACGCCTGTGCCGGGATC
>CAYTME010000274.1:0-2434 GCA_964438415.1 uncultured Pleurocapsa sp.
CATGGACGTGCGTATAATCAGATGTAATTCAGCGTCAGTACGCGAGGAAGATGATCATGACAGACGAACAACTGAACGGGAACCCCACCCCGAACGAAACACCAGCCGACGATACCCCCGAAGATCTGCGCGCTGCCTTGAACCGTTTCATGGAGCACCAGCGCCGCGCGCTCGACGAAGCTGGCAAAGCGATCGATGCGCTGGTGCCGGAGGGCTTCAAAGAGCACGGCAGCGAGGCGCGCCGTGAGTTCATCCAGGGCTTCAAGCTGCTGGTCGATACGGCCATCCGCGAGCTGGAGAAAGCCAGCCGCGAATTCGACCGTTCGCGCAAGACCGACGAGACGACCGAGACGCCGCCTTCGACCACCGGCAGGACGAAAGTCAAAGTCCAGGTCGATTGAGCGATCTCACCCCGGCCGCTTCTGGCTCCCCTCTCCCGAATGCGGCGCACCGCTGGGAGAGGGGTGAGGGTGAATAACCGACCGAGGCCGGAGGTGAGCTTTCTCGCCGCCGCGGATGTGCGGCCAGCGCCTATCAGTCGCGGCTGTGCGCGGCTTCGGCCATCTTCTGCTGCATCTTGACCGGCGTGTTCTCCATCAACCAGGCTTCCGTGCGCGCGGCGATCTCCTCCGGTGTCTCCTTGTAGCCGTAGGTTTCGAGCAGCACCGGCGTCCACTTCTTGCCCCAGCGCACGTGGAAATTCTCGTCACTCCAGTCATAGCTGACCGCCGCCGCCGAAATGTCGTCGTGGATCTCCTCCCAATGTTCGCGGTTGGCGGTCTTCTCCGGCATCCCGTTCGGCTCGATGACGGTCGTCAGCAGCGCGTATTGATCGACGGCGGGCAGCGTCATCATGACATTGTAGATCTGCACGACCTGGGGCACGTCCTCGACGCGCAGACCGAGCTGCTGGATGCGCACCATGCCGAGCTGGCTGTGACGGACTTCATCCCATAAGTGGCGCGCAACGTTGAACTGGAATTCCCAGGGCATCTCCGGCGTCATCCACAAGATCGACCCCAGCGTTTCCGCCGCCGTCATCTCGTTCAAGTAGTGCTTGAAGCGCCACAGCCGGTGCGCCTCCGGCTCCGACTTGCGATCCGGCTCGATATCGACCGACGGGTCGAAGATCGGCCAGTCCGGCATCCGCTGGCACTGCTTCCAGGGCAGCAGCAGCGGGTGTCCGACCGGCTCCTGCGGCTCGTCGATCGGGGTCCCCATGCCGGTCGCGCCGCCATCAGCCGCCAGCAGCCCGGCGATGTAGTCGCGCCAGGTCTGCCAGCCGGGGTAGCGCGCATCGAGTTCGGGGAAGAACGACTCGGCCCAGGCGACCTGTCGTTCGAGCACGGGCAGCAGTTTTTCCGTCACCTTGACGGTCGGGCGGTCGAATTCGCTCCAAGTCACCTCCGGATGGCTGCGGTAGGCATCGAGCAGCGCCTTCTTGACGACCAAGTAGACGGTCGCGATCAGCTCAGCGCTGTTCTGCGCGCGGTCGAGCGCCTGCGCCAGACGCAGCAGCCGCGGGCTGAGATTGCGCTCCGGCTGGTAAGTGCGCAGCTCGCGCAGCCGCTGGTAGATCAGGTCTGCTGCGTCACCGCTTTCCCAGATGTGCAGCCCGATCTCGTTCTTGGCTTCCCACTCCGGCACGCCGGGCAGCCAGCCGGCCAGGGTGCGCATGCACGCTTTTTCCAGGAAGGCGCAGCGCTTCAGGATGTCGGCATTCTGTTCGATCGTGATGTGTGTGTGCGTACTCATGATCCTCGTCTGCTCCACTCTGATGAGAAGCTGTCGGTAAACCTTTTTCTTGAACTCACTTCAACGCCCCGCGCGCCAGACCGGAAATGATCATGCGCTGGCCGAACAAGATGATCAGCAGCACTGGGATGATCATGAACACGCTGAGCGCGCTCATCTGATCCCAGGGCTTGGTATAGGTCGATCCGGGGTCGGTCAGCTCGGTCAGGCCGACGCTGAGCGTTTTGGTATCGACATTGTGCGCGAACACGAGCGGATATAACAGCTCATTCCAACTGATGATGAAGTTGATCAAGAACATGGTGAACAGCGCCGGGCGGATCAGCGGCAGCACGACGCGCAGAATGATCTGCACCGTGTTTGCCCCGTCGATGTAGGCCGCTTCCTCGATCTCCGCCGGCACCTGCTTGATGAAGGAGACCGATGTCATGATCGTGAACGGCAGCATCAGGCTGCTCATCATGATGATCAGGCCGTGATGGGTGTTGACCAGCCGGAAGGTGTTGAAGGTCTGGAACATGGGCACCAGCACGGCGATCTGTGGCAGGGCGACCGACAGGATGAGCGCCAGATAGATGATATTGCTGCCGGGGAAGCGGATGCGCGCCAGCGCGTAGCCGGCCATGCCCGCCGCGACCACCGAGACCGCCGCCGATCCGACGGCAAAGATGAGCGAGTT
>CAYTME010000274.1:2458-2719 GCA_964438415.1 uncultured Pleurocapsa sp.
ACTGCGTCATGCGCAGGTAATTATCGAGCGTCGGGGCGCTCGGCCAATATGTCGGCGGCACGCGGAACAGCTCCGCCGGCGGCGTCAGCGACGAGACGAAGATGAAGTAGAACGGCAGCCCGATCACGAACAGAAAGACCGCGAAGCTGGTGTAGATCAGGATGCCCTCGCCCCAACGCGCGAGCAGCGCCGTCCGCTCGCCTGGCTGCGATCGCGTGTCCGGCTGGAGCTTGGTGACCGCTTGGGTAGACATCGACCACG
>CAYTME010000274.1:2729-4172 GCA_964438415.1 uncultured Pleurocapsa sp.
CCCTTTCACATCGAGACGTCGAAGCGGCGGAACAGGTACAGCCCGACCACACCGACCACGGCCACGATGCCGACCAGCACCATGCTGATCGCCGCCGCATAACCGTAATTGAGCGAATTGCTTTCGAGATAAATCTTTTGCGCGATCACCGTTGTCGAAAAGCCGGGACCGCCGCCCGTCATCAAGAAGGGCAGGTCGAAGACGGCCAACTGCCAGACGATCATGAACATCCCGGTCGTGATCAAGATCGGCAGCAGCATCGGGATCGTGATGTAGAACAGGCACGTCCACGCGCTGGCGCCATCGACGCGCGCCGCTTCGTACAGGTCGCGCCCGATGCCTTGCAAGCCGGCCAGCAGCACCAGCGCGACGAACGGCGTGCTCTTCCAGATAGCGACCGAGATCACGGCCAGTTTGGCGTTGTTCGGGTCGATCAGCCAGCGCATTTGCACGCCGACGCTGCGCAGCAGATCGGGAATCATGCCGAACTGGTCATCGAACATCCAGCGGAAGCCGAGCGCCGCCACGGCCATCGGGATCGCCCAGGGGACGAGCACCAGCGCGCGTGACAGGTAGCGCAGTCGGAACGACGCATTGAGCAGATGCGCGACCGCCAGCCCGAAGGTGAGTTGGAAAAAGGTCGCACCCAAGACGAAGAGCAGGGTGAAACTGATGCTCGACTGCACGACCAGGTCACCGCCCATGCGGGTGAAGTTGTTCAGGCCGATGAAGACCGGGCCGCCGTGGTCGAAGGCGGGGTTGTAGCGGTGCAGGCTGAGATAGGCCGTCTGCAAGAACGGGTAGAAAGCCGTGAAGACGCGCAGCAGCACGGCGGGCAGCAGCAGCACGATCGCGATGATGTAGAAACGCTGGCGCAGCGTGAGCCGAGAGAACGGGCTGCGCTTGCGGATGGCATCGGGTTGTGCGTTCATCGGCGGTGTTCCGGAATATGCGATCTGTTTGTGCCTCGGTTCACGGCGTGCGCTGCAGGGGCGCACTGGACTGCGCCCCCGCAGTGATGTGCTAACAACCCCGCGAACAGCGGGGTGCACACGCCCGCACCGCTACTGATCCAGCGCAGCGATCAACTGTTTGCCCTGTTCGAGCACCTCGGACAGGCTGGCCTGCTTGGTCAGGAAGAGCGACGCCATGTCGTCGACGACCGTCTGCGCCTCGGCCACGCGCGGGTGGAAGGCACGCGGCGCGAACACGTCGTTTTCCGCGTAGAGCGCCATCGCCGCGATCAGCTCGTCGTCCGTATCGGCCAGCGCCTCCAGGATCGAGTAGCGCGGCGTGAGCAGGAAGCCCTGCTGACGCGCCAGCTCCGGCGCAACCTCCTTCGATGTCAGGTAGCGGATCAGCTCTTGCGCGCCGTCGGGGTTGGGGGCGTAGGTCGGGATCGAGTATCCCCAGCCGCCGATCCAGCTCTTGCTGCCCGCCGGG
>CAYTME010000275.1:0-4145 GCA_964438415.1 uncultured Pleurocapsa sp.
CACCGCTTGGCGTTAGACTGGGTCTTTCGGTGGCGAACGGCGTCAAGCTCGGGCGTGGGGTCAGCGTCGCGGTGGCGCTCGGCGTCAGGCTGGGCGTCACGGTGGCAGTCGGCGTTTCGGTCGGCGTTGGCGTCTCAGTCGAGGTCGGTGTCTCGGTCGCTCTCGGCGTTTCGGTCGGCGTCGGTGACGGTGTGCTGGTGGGGATCAGCGCGAGCGCGGTTTGAGTCGCCAACGCCGCTTGGATCGTCGGCGTAGGAGTTGTCTCCGCTCGAGAGGGCAGCGCGCTCCAGATCGAGTATCCGACACCCGCTGCGGCGGCCAGCACCAGGATGAGCGCAATGACGAAGCGCAGCACACCGCCGGAACGTCTGGTCGTGGGGACGGGCTGTGCGAACGTCGGAGCGGCGTCATCATCCGCGCTGCCTATGCCGCCGCCGAGCACATTCTTCAGTTCGTGATAGAACTCGGTCGCATCGCGCGGGCGTGCATCAGCCAGCTTGCTGGTCGCCCGCGCGATGATCGCGTCGACAGCCTGGGGGATCTCGGCGCGCAGCGCATGGAGAGACGGCAGTGGGGCGTCGAAATGCTCCATCTGCATCCGCCGCGTCAGGCTGCGCTCGCTGGAGGCGCTGGCCGACTCGCCGCGATACGGCCGCTGTCCGCTTAGCATTTCGAACGTGGTGATGCCGAGCGCGTAGATATCCCCTCGCGAGTCGCCTGGCTGGTTCAAATCCTGCCAGCGTTCTGGGGCGAGATACGCGGAGGCTCCCGTCAGATCGACGCGCCCGATCGGCCCCATCCGGGCCATGGTCGGCAGCTTGAGGTCGATCAGATACGCATGCAGATCCGGCGTGACCAGCACGTTGGCCGGGCGCACGTCTTGATGCGCGAGGCCGTGATGATGCAGATAGCGCAGGCCGTTGGCGATCTGGCTGAGGAGCAGGACCGCCTGCGCGATCGGCAGCCCAGCGGGATGTTCCTCGATCAGCGCGCGCAGCGGGACACCTGGGATGAAATCCATGACGATGAACGTGCTGTTCAGATACCGTTCCACCGCATGATAGGTGACGATGTTTTCGTGCTTGAGTTCGGTCAGAGGCCGCACCGACTGCTGGACGAACTGGTAAAATTCATCGGGGTCAGCGTAGCCTGCATCGAGAAATTTGAGCGCGACATCGCGGCCGAGTTCGCGGTCGGCGGCCCGGTAGATGATCGAGCTGCTGCCTTTCGCGATCTCCGCTTTGACCAGATAGCGCTTGAGAATGCGTTTATCGACCAGGTCGAGCATGGATGAAATGACCTCTCACCGGGTGAAGGTGACCTGACATACCCATTATAGCGAGCAGTAGAAAAAAACATGTATTGACGTGTGAGCGGCGGGGGACGGCGCGGGCGGGGATGTTTCAGCGCACACCCCCGCCGTTATGCGCGGTGCTACTCGTAGCCGGGCGACTCGGCGCGCTTGGCATCGGCGACCAGCGTCACGGTGTGATGTGTGCGGAACAGGCTGTATTGACCTGGCCGCCCCGGCACCTCGTTGAGGACGTTTTCCGTCTGCATGATCGACAGCCACAGCGGCAGATCCCAGTGACTGCCTGGGTTGATGCTGCGCAGGCTCTGCTCCGAGATCAGGATGTTCTTCTCGTAGAGCTGCAGCAGGGCGCGCACGAACTGGTCGCGCTCGGCCAGCACTTTGCTGCAGATCGGCGAGGCGCTGTCGATCGAGATGCCCTTGGTGCGGAAATCGCTCATCGGGTTTTCGTACTCATCGACAGCGGCCGCGCTGTTGGCGATCAAGTACTCGACCGCGCGCTGGAAGCTCATCGCCCGGTCGAAGCTGCGCAGGCGCTTGTGCAGGCTGCCGAGCGGGCACCAGGTGAAACCGCGGAAGCTGGTGAACTGCTCGATGCTGACGACGATGCGGCGCACCATGTCGGCGGTATCGCTCTCCTGGCGCTCCAGCTCGCCCAGCGAGACGCCTTCCCAATTCTGCTCGGCGATGGCGGTCAGCTCGTCGCCCTGCATCTGCGCGTCTGGCTCGAAGTGATAATCCGGGCGCAGCTTGATCACCGGGACGAGATCGTCGGGGTTGTGACGGTGGGGCACCAGCTCGCGCGCGAGCACCTCTTCGCGCACGAGACAGTCGATCCAGTTCGAGCGCCACTCATCGCTGTAGTTCATGCCGGGGCGATCCAGCTCACGATCGGTGCCCAAGCCTTTGAGCAGGAAGCCGTAATTGACGTATTCCCAGCCGCGCAAGCGCAGCGTGTTGGCCACGCGCAGGGTGATGCGGTCGCGCACGAGCCGCGTCTTTTCGACCGCCGGGTGGGTCGGATCGAGCCGCAGGGCACCGTTGCCGCCCGTGACGAGGATGCCGACCGCGATCGCCTGAGCGACCAGATCTTCGCCGCGCGCCGCCGAGACGACCGCGTGCACCTTTTGGAGCTGCTCGATCAACGCCTTGCGACTGATCTGGCGGCGGCCTTTCATCTGCACCAGACGGTCGAACTGGATGATGACGCTCGACCACTGCGACGGCGTGAAGGCGACGACCGGCTCGTCTTCCTCCTCCGCCGCCGGCGCGGCATCGGGCGTCCCGAAGGCGCGGTGCTTGCGCAGCGAGGTGAAGTCTTCAACGTACTCGATGATCAGATTCGGGTTCGACTCGAGCTGACGGCTCAGGCTGCTGCGCACGCTCCACAGGATGACCTGCTTTCCGCGCGTGCGCAGAGTCTTGACGACCTCATTGAAATCGCGGTCGCCGCTGGCGATGATGTAGGTGTCGGCGGCATCGTCGTGGGACGAGTCGGTCAGGATCGACTGCGCGATCAGCATATCGGCGCTGTTCTTACCCGGCAGGTTGAACATCGGATAGATGTTGGCCATCATCAGGCGGCTGGGGGCTTCATCGGCCACTTCACGCCCGGCATGATCGACCAGCGGCGGCAAACTGCCGCGCTGACCCCACGGGGCGTATGCCGACATCTTGATCACCTGCCCGTGCGCCTTGCCCTGGGTGACGAAGCCGTTGATCAGCTCGTCGAGATCGACGGTGTAGCCGGCCTCGTTCAGGCTGATGGCGATGTTCTCGAAGTCGATGTAGATGGCGACGTTCTTGGTCTGCTGGATGCCGAGCAAGCTCTCCAGCGGCTGGAAGATGACATCGTTCGCAAATTCCGTCCCGCTGAGCACATCTTCCGACCCCCACATGCGCACGCGCGCGCTGCGCGTCGTCCTTATGCGGCGCACGAGCGGGATCAGATCGCGGTTGGTCGTGGCCAGGATCAGCTCATCGACCGGCTCCGGATCGTAGGAGAAGTAATGCACGATCAGCGCATCGGCCAGGTTGGCGCGCTGCGGCACTTGGAACGTGTCGTATCCCGCCGACTTGAAGATCATCTGCGGATCGATCGAGCCGGGCGACTTGCGGCGCTGAGGCTTCTTGGCCTGCCAATCGGCAGCCGCGACCGCCCGCAGGCGATCGGGACTGACCAGCCCAGCGGCGAGCGCCGCCCCGCCGCGCAGCCCAACGGCCAGCTCTTGCAGATCGATCGCAATACCGCGCTTGCGGAAGTGTTCGATTAAGTCGTCAACGTCAACGATTAAATAGGCAGCCATGTGCACCCTTAACTAGAAAAAGTAAAACCACCCGTTCCCGCTGGGGGGTGGTTTGGAATACTGCTGCACACACAACAGCGACATCTACGTCTGTGCGAAACGGAGCTGTGGACGTATCGGCAACAAGTATTCTTTGCGCTGAAACGATTAATGACAAAATCGCCTTTCCCCAGACCGCCTCATTCTAGCAACTCAAGACTACCCGATCAATTGTCAGTGACGTATAAGACTGACATGAGAATACTGGTAGTATATGCCCAAACTTGATGGTAGAAGTCAAAAGACTATTAAGGACGCTTCACATCCTTTGATCAACTTGCATAAACGGCCTTTAGCGCACGGCGCGAATATAGCCAGATTCCACATACCAGGTGTAGGTATCGGCGACGCTGCGCCGCATGTCGACCGCCGGCTCGCCGAGCGCCGCCCAAGTTTTACGAAAGTCGAAGAACAGCTTGCGCCCGCCCAGCCGTGTTTGATCGGCGTCGACGGGCAGCCGCAGGCCGAGCTGCCGCGCCGTGTCGATG
>CAYTME010000276.1:0-285 GCA_964438415.1 uncultured Pleurocapsa sp.
AGCACATGTTCTTCCAAGAGGAGCGCCTGCCGATCGTCCAAGCGATGATCCTCTCCGAGCCGAACAGCGAGGAAGAGAAGCGGCATCTGGACGAACTGGAGAAATTCCAGCACGACGATTTCTACGGCATCCTCAAGGCGATGGACGGCCTGCCGGTGATCGTCCGCCTGCTCGACCCGCCGCTGCATGAGTTCATGCCCTCGCACGAGCAGCTCGCGCTGCGCGCGGCCGGTCTGCGCCTGATGGGCGACCGCCCGAATGACCTCCGGCGCATCGAAGGCGTCC
>CAYTME010000276.1:295-558 GCA_964438415.1 uncultured Pleurocapsa sp.
AGAGCTGATGACCGCCGTCGAGGGGCTGCAAGAGTTCAACCCGATGCTCGGTCTGCGCGGCATCCGCCTGGGCATCACCCGCCCCGCCATCAGCGAGATGCAGGTGCGCGCGCTGTTCGAAGCGGCTTGCAAGCTCACGCAGGAAGGCGTGCGCGTCTACCCGGAGATCATGCTGGCGGTGACGAACACCGAGAACGAAGTCCGCATCCTGCGCGAGAAGATCGAGCGGATCGCGGAGGAGACATTCGCCAAGTACGGCGTGC
>CAYTME010000276.1:628-2585 GCA_964438415.1 uncultured Pleurocapsa sp.
CAGTCTATTCGGAGTTCTTCTCGTTCGGCACCAACGACCTGACGCAGACGACGTTCGGCATCAGCCGCGACGACGCCGAGGGCAAGTTCCTGCTCCACTACGTCGAGCACGGCCTGCTGCCGGAGAATCCGTTCCAGGTGCTCGATGAAGAGGGCGTCGGCACGCTGATCCAGATCGCGGTCACCAAGGGCCGCAAGCAGCGCCCCGATCTCGAGATCGGCATTTGCGGCGAACACGGCGGTGAGCCGCGCAGCATCGATTTCTGCCACCGCGCCGGCCTCAACTACGTGAGCTGCTCGCCGTTCCGCGTGCCTAGCGGCGGCGCACGCGGCGCTCAAGGAGAAGAAGATCAAGCACATCGAAGACAGGTAGGCAGCGCGGAGACTACCGCTGTCACACGTGAGGAATTGGGCGGAGCTGTGTCTCCGCCCTTTCGCATCCCGCATTACGCAGCCCCAGGCCTGAAACCCCACAGCGCCCAATATTTCGGCGATCGCTCACCTCGATCGGCAGCGGGATCGCGTATACTAGACGTACACGTGGCGCGATGGATCTGAACCGAATAGGGGGCGCGCACTATGGCCGATACACTGAACAATGTCAATCTCAAGGTGCTGCTGCTAGACAGCGATTATTACGCGCTGCAGGCGATCAACGGCTATCTCGCTTGGGACCGCCGCACGCGCGTGACGTTCATGGCTGAGAGCATCGACGCGATGTGGCACTACCTGGAAGAGACGACACTGCCGGAACTGCCGGATGTCGTCGTACTCGATGCCGACCACATGGGCGGCGCGGCGGCGCTGGAAAGCGCCATCACCAAGCTGCGCACATCTGTGCAGAATGTGATGGTCGTTTGTCTGACGCAGTTTGCCGATTTCGATCTGATCAATGCGGCGGCGGCGGCGGGCGCGCGCGCCTACCTGCTCAAGAGCGAAGTGCGGATGCAGATCGCGTGGGCGATCGTTTACGCGCGCGATCACGATTTTCTGGTCACCCCAGGCATTGCCAAGGCGATCGAGGGACACAATCACGTCCACCCGCGTCTGCGCAAGGCTGCCCTCCTGCCGAACCAGCGCAGCAATCCACATCTGACCGAGCGCGTACGCCAAGCGATCGAGCTGTGCGTAGTCAAAGGCATGCCGGCGCAGCTCGCTGCCGACGAGATGGGCATCAGCTTACACACGATCCGCAGCTATATCAAAGAGGGCTACCGAATCCTGGAAGCCAGCGACGAGACGGAGTACCCAGGCATCACCTCGCCCCAAGAACTGGCCTTCATGCGCCTGACACGCCCAGAAGACCAGCGAGATGAATGAACGTCAGTTCGATCAGGCTCAGCCCTGCGCCGCTTCGAGATCGACGGCGCATTCCCCGGCGTTGATCGAGCAGGTCGCGTAGACTTGAGCGCCCCGGCGCACCTGAAACGCGGCCTGCTCATCCTGTGCGTTGATCCAGAACCAGCGCGGCTGCGAGACGCTGCGCCATGAATGGCGCAGCGAGCAGTAGGACGGCGGCTCGAGCGCGGTGAACGCATTGACCCACACCTGCAAACAGGTGTCGGGCACGACATCCGTCACGCTGAAATCAGCGTTCGACCACTGGCTGGCGCGGAAGATACGCTCACTGCCATCGGCCATGCGCTGCACGAATTCGATCCCGTTGAGGTTGAGACTGGCGTCCGACGTGTTGATCAGCACCAATGTGGTGTCGTCGTAGCGCAGCACAAAATCGGCCTCGCGGCTGGTCTCAACCTGAGCCGGTGCGAACTCGGCTGGCGCAAGCGTCAGCACAGCGGTTGGCTCCAGCGTGGGCACGGCGGTCGGTGCCAGAGTCGGCGTATCCAGCGCGACGATGGCTGTCGGCGCGACAGCGACCAGCGGCAAAGGTGTATGCGTCTCAATGGGCAGATCGGCGGGGGTCTTATTGGCGGTCACCGCCAAGCCTGCGCCCACAC
>CAYTME010000276.1:2595-4134 GCA_964438415.1 uncultured Pleurocapsa sp.
GTTGAAGATGCCGCTCTGGCTGAGCACGATGGCTGAGACGACCAGCACCATCAAGGCGGCGATCACCCCCAGCGGACCGTGAGTCCGCTTCGACGCGGCTGCCTGCACTGCGTCGGCCTCCAACGTCGGTGCAGCGGTGTCGGCGGGCGTCCAGACGGAGATCGGTGGCACAACCGGTTTTGGCGGCGGCTCGGCGGGCACTTCGAGGGGCAGCATGATCGTCCCCTGCACGCGGCGCTCGTCGCTGACATGACCGCTGCCATTGGCCTCTGGCACACCACCAGAGGTCACATCGAGACCGGCGCGGCGCATGGCGCGCTCGATGGCGTTGATCATCGCCCCGCCGGACGGGTAGCGGCGGTTGACGTGTTTGTGCATTCCCTGCAAAAGGGCCTGCTCGATCTCAGCGCCCAATTCAGGATTGTACAGTGACGGAGATGGCGGCGGCTCGTGCAGGTGCTTGAGCACCACACTCATGGCCGAAGGGTCGTCGAATGGGACTTTGCCCGCCAGCATCTGGTAGATGACGACGCAGAGCGAGTAGAGGTCGCTTTGGGGGACGGCGTTGTTGGAGGCCAGCGCCTGTTCTGGGGCGATGTAGTGCGCGCTGCCGAAGGTATTGCCGATCGAGCCTTCGGGCACGCTCAACGCCAAGCCGAAATCCGTCAGGATGGCGCGGCCGCTCGGTTCGACCATGATGTTCGACGGCTTGATATCGCGGTGGATGACGCCGTGATGATGGGCGTGGTCGAGCGCCAGGGCGATATCGCGGGCGATGCGCAGCGTCTGGCCGTAGGGGATGCGCGTCTGCTTCTGGGCATGCTCGCGCAGGATCTGCCCCAAGTTGCGCCCGTCGATGAAATGCATCGCCATGTAGTACAGGTTGTCGACCTCGCCAAACTGGTAAACGCCGACGATGTTGGGATGCGACAGATGGGCGATGGCGCGCGCTTCGCGGCGGAACCGCTGGCGATATTCCTGTTCCTCTTGGATGTGGAGAGACTGGGTATCGATGACCTTGACGGCGGCATAGCGATCGAGCCGGGCATCGTAACCGCGGTAGACGCGCGCCATGCCGCCCCGCCCCAGCAGATCGCGGATCTCATAATCGCCGAGCTGCTGGCCGATGAGCGGATCAGTAAGCTTCCGATCCGTTAAGTCGTTCATATGCGCGCAGATATCCTCAATTATTCAGCCACCTACACGCATTATACAAGCTGCGGCCGGCGGCAACCGTTAGGAAGACGCAATATTTCGAAAAATGTCGGGGTGGACTGGGACGGTCGCAGGTGCTGGCGTTGAAAAACGCGAACCCCCGCGCTCGGCGGGGGTTCACAAAAAGGACCGGAAATGAGGGACGATGACGGAGACTACAGATTTCTGACGATGTTGGAGAAGATGCCGCCGATGGCCGGGCCGATGAGCGCCAGGATGACGATCACGACGACGGCGACAAGCACGAGGATCAGCGCGTACTCAACGAGACCCTGGCCCTCTTCACGCGGTTGGTAAATCATGAGTCGAACTCCTTATCGAACG
>CAYTME010000277.1:0-298 GCA_964438415.1 uncultured Pleurocapsa sp.
CCCGGCGCTGCGCTCGGGCCCTGCACGGCGCACTTCCGACCCCTGCGGCCGCCGGTCGTCGAGCTGGCGGCCGGCATCCCAACGGTTGGCGAACATGCCTGACCACCTCCTGCATACAGTCTGGGTCTATCTCCATTATCCACCTGAAATCGCCCCGCCGGTGTGGGCAGCACCGCGCCCAATGACAGCTCAGCCCAAACCCGCACATCCCCCTGGTCCTGCACATTTGTACATTTCATCCGAAACCTGAGCGCCGATTTGTCTTTTTTGGCACCAGTGGTTACCATGAACCGAAGGT
>CAYTME010000277.1:344-595 GCA_964438415.1 uncultured Pleurocapsa sp.
AGTATCCGATGACGAAGTTCTTGAAGCTGGCGGTGTTGTTCGCAGCACTGCTGGCCGTCTTTGGCGTGGGCATTGTCACCGCGCAGGACAATCTCATCTTCCCGATCGGCGAAGGCCCGTTCACCTGGTCCGACCTCGAACGCTTTGAGGCGATCGACTTGAGCGGCCAGTCGATGACGCTGTTCGGCCCCTGGCTCGGCCCTGACCAAGAGTTGGTCGAGAGCATGATCGCTTATTTTGAAGATGCGACC
>CAYTME010000277.1:610-3811 GCA_964438415.1 uncultured Pleurocapsa sp.
CATTTACGCTGGCTCCGACAGTTTCGAGCAGCAGATCGTGATCGACGTGCGCGCGGGCAGCCCGCCCAATATGGCCGTCTTCCCGCAGCCGGGTCTGGCTGCCGATCTGGCGGCGCAGGGCTTCCTCGTCCCGCTCGGCGATGAAATCCGCGATTTCACGCTTAACAACTACGCTGCCGGCCAGTCGTGGGTCGATCTGGGCACCTATGCAGGCCCGGATGGTGAACCCGGCTATTACGGCTTCTTCTACAAGATCGACCTCAAGAGCATCGTCTGGTACGTGCCGGAAAACTTCGAGGACAACGGCTACGAAGTGCCGGAGACGATGGAAGACCTGATCGCGCTGAGCGAGCAGATCGTCGCCGACGGCGGGACGCCCTGGTGCATCGGCCTCGGCAGCGGTGACGCCACCGGCTGGCCGGCCACCGACTGGGTCGAGGACATCATGCTGCGCACGCAGCCGCCTGAGGTCTACGATGCTTGGGTGACCAACGAACTGCCGTTCAATTCGCCCGAAGTCATCAACGCCATCGAGATCTTCGGCCAGTTCGCCAAGAACGATGCCTGGGTCAACGGCGGCGCGCTGGCCGTCGCGGCGACCGACTTCCGCGATGCGCCGGCGGGTCTGTTCACTGTGCCGCCGCAGTGCTACATGCACCGCCAAGCCAGCTTCATCAGCTCGTTCTTCCCGGAGGGGACGGAACTGGGCGTGGATGCCGACTTCTTCTACTTCCCGGCCTTCGCTTCGGAAGACCTGGGCCGCCCGGTGTTGGGCGCAGGCACGCTGTTCGCCATCACCAAAGACAGCGAAGTCACGCGCGTCTTCCTCGACTGGCTGACGACCGCGCTCGCCAACGAAATCTGGATGGCGCAGAGCGGCCTGCTGACCCCGCACCTGGGGGTCAACCTGGAGGCTTACGCCAATGATACGCTGCGCAAGCAGGGCGAAATCCTGCTGTCGGCGACGACCTTCCGCTTCGATGGTTCAGACCTGATGCCAGGTGCGATCGGCGCTGGCGCGTTCTGGACGGGCATGGTCAATTACGTCAGCGGCGCGAGCGCTCAGGAAGTCACGGATGCGATCCAAGCGGCCTGGGATGCGATCAAGTAGCCCACGCCGCAGCCGCTAGTTCATTCGCATTGACGAACGCCAGGGTGACTAGCCAGGTCACCCTGGTTGTTATGTGGGGTAAGTGATGCGTAATGCGCGATGAGTAATGCGTGCAGCCGGGTTGAGGGGAGCTGACAAGTCACGCCCCCCCCACATTGACTATGATGCATGCCTCGTCAGCGTTCACCTCATCACTTGAAAAGTGTCCGCAGACAAGATCTGGAGGTTGGCTTTTATGCAGCTCGAACAAGTCGGCAGTGCCGCTCTCGCCATTGTGCTTGGCGTCGGCGCGCTGCTGCTCTATTACTTTGGAACCAATTGGGTATTGGATACAGTGCTGGCCGACCGCATGACACCGGACGGTCGCATGATCAAGAGCAATGAAAATGCGCGCGAACGGCTGCGCCCCTGGTTCTTCGTCGCGCCCGCGCTGATCCTGCTCACGCTCTACCTCGTCTACCCTGCCATCCAAACCGTCATCCTCAGCTTCATGGATCGGACGAGCAGCGAATTCGTCGGCACGAGCAATTACACCTGGGCCTTCAACGATTCCCGCTTTCAGCAGGCGATCGGTAACAACCTGCTCTGGTTGATCATCGTGCCCTTCGCCAGCACGAGCTTGGGTCTCGTGATCGCTGTGCTGGCCGATCGGGTGCGCTGGGGCACGCTGGCAAAGTCGCTCATCTTCATGCCAATGGCGATCTCATTCGTCGGCGCGAGCGTGATCTGGAAGTTCATCTACGATTTTCGACCCCAGGGCATCGACCAGATCGGCGTCCTCAATGCGCTGGTCGTCTCGCTCGGCGGTCAGCCGCAGGCCTGGCTGACGATCCCGTTCTGGAACAATATCTTCTTGATGGTCATCCTGATCTGGATCCAGACCGGTTTTGCGATGGTGCTGCTTTCGGCGGCGCTGCGCGGCGTGCCGGAGGAAACGCTGGAGGCGGCGCGCATCGACGGCGCGAACGACATCCAGATCTTCTTCCGCATCATGATCCCGCAGATCATCGGCACGATCCTGGTCGTGTGGACGACCATCACGATCGTCGTCTTGAAGGTGTTCGACATCGTGCTGGCGATGACGAACGGCCAGTGGAACACCGAAGTGCTGGCGAACATGATGTACGACTGGATGTTCCGCGGCGGCGGTGATTTCGGACGCGGCAGTATGCTTGCCGTCATCATCATGATCGCCGTGATCCCGATCATGATTTGGAATATCCGCCGCTTCCGCAGCGAGGAGAAGTCGCGATGACCACCGAAACCCGCACCGCTCCGGCTGCCGTGACTGCCACCGCGGCCGCCAGCCGCCCGTCATGGCTGGGCAAGATCTCGCTCGGCTGGATCCTCGTCCGAGTCTCCCTGGCGCTGATCGTGATCGCTTGGACGATCCCGACGTTCGGGCTGTTCATCAGCTCGCTGCGCGACAAAGACCAGCTCGCCATCACCGGCTGGTGGACGGCGCTGCAAACGACCGTCCGCACCGAGCAGGGGCGCATCGCCAGCGCTGACGGCCAGGTCGAACAGGATGGTCAGTTCGTACTGACCGGCTCGCTCTTCCCACCCGGCTCGAACCGCAGTGTGCAGTCGTTCGGCGGCGGCAGCGCCGATTTCCTGCCGGCGAATGAGAGCATTCAGTACGCGGCCAACGAGCAGCGCGGCATTCGCGACCACGTGCCGGGAGAGACGATCGCGCTCGCTGACGGCGGCACATTCGTGCTCAACCGCGACGGCACTTACGTATGGACATCGCCGACTCGGCTGGAGTTTGAACGCGGCCCGCGCTTCTTTTTACGAGTCGAGATCCCGCCGACGTTCAGCTTGGCCAACTACCAAGAAGTCTTCCGCGCCGAGGCGGTCGATCAGTCGTTCATCAATACCTTCACCGTCGTCATCCCGGCGACGATCATCCCGATCGCGATCGCGGCCTTCGCCGCTTACGCTTTCACGTGGATGGAATTCCCAGGCCGCCGCTTCCTGTTCTACGTGGTGGTCGCGCTGATCGTCGTGCCGCTGCAAATGGCGCTCATCCCGCTGCTGCGGTTTTACAACACGATCGGCTTGCAAAAAGGCTACGTCGCCATCTGGCT
>CAYTME010000277.1:3844-4107 GCA_964438415.1 uncultured Pleurocapsa sp.
GGCGATCTATCTGCTGCGCAACTACATCGGCAGCCTGCCGCGCGAGCTGATCGAGTCGGCCAAAATCGACGGCGCATCGCACTTCCAGACGTTCATCCGGCTGGTGCTGCCGCTCTCGGTGCCGGCGCTGGCGTCGTTCGCCATCTTTCAGTTCTTGTGGGTGTGGAACGATCTGCTGGTGGCGCTGGTCTTCCTCAACAAGACGCCGGATCAGATCGTGCTGACCTCAAAGCTGCGCGAGCTGCTCGGCTCTCGCGCCGACA
>CAYTME010000278.1:0-4099 GCA_964438415.1 uncultured Pleurocapsa sp.
CATGCCGGCGGATGCGCTGGTCGTGATCGAGGATCTGGACGAGCTGCGCGCCAGCGTCGAGGAGATCGCCGCGCGCGCCTACGAGTCGCTGGCCGAGTCGAGCGGCAGCGAGCGGCTGCCGCCGAAGCCGCTGCCGCCATTCTTGACTTGGGAACTGCTCTCAGCGCAGCTCGGCGGGCGGCTGATAGTCGATTTCGGGACATCCGGTGCAGGGGAGCCGCCGCTGCGCGATCTGTTCGCGCCGGAACAGCGCTTCGCCGGGCAGATCAAGCCGCTCCTCAGCCACCTTCGCGAGCGGTACCGCGAAGGCGATCGCAGCGTCGTCGTCACCGCTCAGGCGGCGCGCCTGGCCGATCTCTGGCGCGAGAGCGACCCGACGCCGATAACGGAGACCGACTGCCTGGACGACCCGCCTCCAGCTCGCACGATCGCATTCGTCGATGGCACCTTGCAAGAGGGCTGGCGGCTGCGCACCGCGAGCGGCAGCCTCCATCTGCTGACCGATGCCGAGATCTTCGGCTGGTCGCGTCCAGAACCCCGACGGCGTAGGGGACACCGGCGCGCGCGCACCCCAGAGATGCACTACAGCGACCTCAACGAAGGCGCTTTTGTCGTCCATGTCGATTACGGCATTGGGCGCTTCGTCGGGATGCGCCGCCGCACGCTCGAGGGCATCGAGCGCGAGTATCTTGTGGTCGAGTACGCCGGCACCGATACGCTGTTCGTGCCGATCCATCAGGCCGACCGCTTGACCCGCTACGTCGGCGCGAACGATGCGCCGCCGGCGCTCAACAGCCTCGGCCAGCCGGATTGGGGGCGCGTCAAGGGCAAAGCCAAGCAGGCGGTCGAGGAAGAGGCACGCGAGCTGCTGGCGCTGTACGCGGCGCGCGCGCAGACGCTTGGCCATGCTTTTTCCGGCGACACACCCTGGCAGCACGAACTCGAAGCATCGTTTCCGTTCGTCGAGACTGAGGATCAACTGCGGGCGGTACGGGCGGTCAAAGCCGACATGGAGAAGCCGCAGCCGATGGATCGCTTGGTGTGCGGCGATGTCGGCTACGGCAAGACGGAGGTGGCGCTGCGGGCGGCCTTCAAAGCCGTCATGGATGGCAGGCAGGTGGCGGTGCTCGTGCCGACCACCATTTTGGCGCAGCAGCACTACGAGACTTTTCGGCGGCGCATGAGCGCCTTCCCCGTGCGCGTCGAGGCGCTCTCGCGCTTTCGCACGCGCAGCGAGCAGACGACCTTGATCGCCCAACTGGCAGCGGGCGAGATCGATATCATCATCGGCACGCATCGCCTGCTGCAGGCCGATGTCAAGTTCCGCAGCCTAGGCTTGGTCATCATCGATGAAGAGCAGCGCTTCGGTGTCAAACACAAAGAGCACCTCAAGACGCTGCGCACGCAGGTCGATGTGCTGACGCTCACCGCGACCCCGATCCCGCGCACACTGTACATGGGGCTGACGGGTGTGCGCGATATCAGCATGATCGAGACGCCGCCGGAGGAGCGTCTGCCAGTCTTGACGCATGTCGGGCCGTTCGACGAGCAGTTGGTGCGTCAGGCGGTTCTGCGCGAGTTGGAGCGCGGCGGGCAGATCTTCGTCGTGCACAACCGCGTGCAGACGCTCGGTCTTCTGCAAGAGAAACTCGAACAGATCGTGCCGGAAGCGCGCATGATCGCTGCGCACGGGCAGATGGACGAGCGGCTGCTGTCGAACGTGATGACGCTGTTCGGCAACGGGGAATACGATATCCTGCTTTCGACCTCGATCATCGAGAGCGGTCTGGATATCCCCAATGCCAACACGCTGATCGTCGATCGTGCCGATTGGTTTGGGCTGGCGCAGCTCTATCAACTGCGCGGGCGGGTCGGGCGCAGCGCTCAGCAGGCCTATGCGTACTTCTTCCATCCACCCGCGCAGCGGCTGACCGAAGACGCCAGGATGCGCCTGGAAACGCTCGGCCAGTACACCGATCTGGGATCGGGCATTCAGATCGCCATGCGCGATCTAGAACTGCGCGGCGCCGGCGGTATCCTCAGCACGCGGCAGACGGGGCATGTGTCGGCCATCGGTCTGCACCTCTACACCCAGATGCTCACGCAGACGGTGCAGCAGCTCAAGGGCACGAAAGCGGAGCCGCCCCTGCCGACGGTGAGCGAGACCGCGCTCGTCATCGATCTGCCGCTGCCGGCCTACATCCCGACCGACTGGCTGCCCGATCTCAACCTGCGGCTGCAGATCTACCGGCGCATCGGCGGGCTGAACACGTTGGAGGCGGTGCAGGCGATGCGCTCGGAACTGCGCGACCGTTTCGGCGAGCTGCCGGAAGCGGTCGAAGGGCTGCTCTATCAGATCGAGGTCAAGCTGCTGGCACAAGCGACACAGGCGACGGCTGTCCAGGCGCGCGGGGGGCGGGTGGAGATGCGGCTGCCGTACCTGCCGGAGATAAATCGCGATCTGCTCCAGCTCTACCTGGGCGCGGACGTCAAGGTGACGCGCACGGCGGTCGAGATCGCTCGCCAAGATGGCCGCTGGCAGGAGCGCCTGCTGCATCTGCTGCGCAAGCTGGCCGACCGCATCGCGGTGCAGTCCGGCGTTTAGTCGGCGTCTGAGGACGCCGGCCGCACGACATCGGTCAGCCGTCCGCCGCTGATCGCGATGAGCTGCGCCAGCGTGACCGGGAAGATCGCATTGTGCGCGCCGCCCGCGGCGTAGAGCATGTCGAAGCGCCCCAGCGTCTCGTCGATGTGGATATCGATGCCCTGTGTGCGATGCGCCAGCGGCGGCATACTGCCTGGTGGGTAGCCGAAGACAGCGACCATCTGGTCTGGCGACGCCGCCTTGACCTTTTTGCGCCCGACGTTGTATAGGGCGGCGATCTTGCGGTCATCGACGCGCTGGTCGCCGCTGGCCAAGATCAGCACCGGCCGTTCATCGACCATGAAGGCGATGCTCTTGACGATCTGTCCCAACTGGCAGCCGATGTTATCCGCTGCCTGCTGCGAGGTAGCGGTCGGTGTATCGAAAAAACGGATGGAGATGCCGAAACCGAGGTTGTCGAGCGCAGTCTGCACATCGGCAGCGGTGAGCGGCTGCATGATGCCTCCTTGATGTGAGCCTTGCGGCAGCAGCGAAAAAGTGAACTTGACGGGCCGGCTGTACAAGCGGTCAAATCCTGAGCAGGCCGCGAAACCCTCTCGAGCTGTAAAACGATGGGGCGCTGTTATGATACACGAAGATATGGCCGTAGCGGCGGTCGGCGAAGATCGCGCCGCCGAGTTTTCGAATGTCGGGCGGCGTTTTCAACCAGCTCGACGTTTTTGTGTCGAAATCCCCAAGCTGCTGCAGCGCGCGGTACTGCTCTTCGTTCAAGAACTCGATCCCCATGCTGGCCGCCATGTCCACGGCGTTGCCTGCCGGGTACACGCCGCGCTTTTCTCTTTCCGCCTGCCCTTGACGGTCATAGCAGGTGTTTCGACGGCCGGCGGGACTCTCGGCTGAACAGTCGCAAAAGATGTAGGCGCCTGTCGATAAGTCATGACCGATCGCATCCGGTTCGCCGCCGGTCCGCTCCATTTCATAGAGTGACCACAGCTTCTCGCTGTTCATCTCCAGCCTGGCCTGCACTTCAGGCCATGAAAGGTTTTGATGACGGTTCATGTGCCTCTCGAAACGAGCTTTTAATGTTTTCAGCAGTTCGTCACGCGCTTCCGCCGATAACTGCATATTGGACTCCTTTGTTTACTCATGGTAAAAAAAGTACGTCTTGTGTGAAGACTGTGTGAGTGTATTCCGAAACTCAGGATGCGGCCTATGTCCTCGCATGTCGATGTATCGGGCACGACCATAGAATTGGTACTGGGAGATATCACACAACAGGCGACCGATGCCATCGTCAACGCGGCCAATTCGTCGCTGCTCGGCGGCGGCGGGGTGGACGGTGCCATACACCGCGCCGCTGGTCCCCAACTGCTGGAGGCGACCCGCCAGTTGAACGGCTGTCCAACCGGCGAAGCCAAAATCACGCCGGGTTTCAATTTGAGGTAGTCATGTGAGATTATCTCGCACCTGCAGACGAGAAGAGCGGCGTGAGCA
>CAYTME010000279.1:0-687 GCA_964438415.1 uncultured Pleurocapsa sp.
AACCTGCCGACGACGCCCTGGTCGCACAATGCCGACGGGCGCGGTCCGGCTTGGGCCAATTCGCTGTTCGAAGACAACGCCGAATTCGGTTTGGGCATCCGCGTCTCGCTCGATAAGCAGATGGAATACGCGCAGGAACTGCTGCGCAGTCTGCAGGATGCAGTCGGCGGCGACCTCGCCGCAGCGATCCTGAGCGCCGACCAGCGCGACGAAGCCGGCATCTACGACCAGCGCGAGCGCGTCGCCCTGCTCAAGGAACGGCTGGCCAGCCTACCCGGCGACGAGGCGCGGCGGCTGCTCGCCCTGGCCGATTTGCTCGTGCGCAAGGATGTCTGGATCGTCGGCGGCGACGGCTGGGCCTATGACATCGACTTCGGCGGCCTCGATCACGTGCTCGCCAGCGGGCGTAATGTCAACATCCTGATCATGGATACCGAGGTCTACTCCAACACCGGCGGCCAGATGTCGAAGGCGACTCCGCGCGCCGCCGTCGCCAAGTTCGCCGCCGCTGGCAAGCCGATGGGCAAGAAAGACATTGGCTTGATCGCCATGAGCTACGGCAGCGTCTACGTCGCCCGCGTGGCGATGGGTGCCCGCGATGAGCAGACGCTGCGCGCCTTCCTCGAGGCCGAAGCCTACGAAGGCCCATCGCTGCAGAGCCGAGCGTTCTCGGCCTTGTGGTCGGCG
>CAYTME010000279.1:697-3369 GCA_964438415.1 uncultured Pleurocapsa sp.
GATCATCGCCTACAGCCACTGCATCGCCCACGGCATCAATATGACGACGGCGATGCGCAACCAGAAAGCCGCGGTCGAAAGCGGGGCTTGGCCCCTCTACCGCTTCCACCCGGAGCGCGCTGCTCAGGGCGAAAACCCGCTGGTGCTCGACTCGCGCGCGCCCAAGCTGCCGCTGACGGAATATCTGCGCATGGAAAACCGCTTCCGCATGCTCGAACTGAGCAAGCCCGAGGTGGCGCGGACGCTCTTCGCCCAGGCGCAGGAGGACGTGCGCACGCAGTGGGCGCTCTACGAATACCTGGCGTCGCGCCCGGTCACAGTTGGCAACGGACACGCATAACCTGGGCGCTGAGCACCCTGAAGGAGATGAGGGCTGATGGTTGACCTTACGACGACGTACATGGGCCTGGAACTGCGGTCACCGCTGGTGGTCTCAGCCTGCCCACTGTCCGAAAAAGTCGCCAACATCAAAGCGATGGAGGACGCAGGGGCCGGCGCGGTCGTGCTCTTCTCGCTGTTCGAGGAGCAGATCCGCCGAGAGCGCGAGGCGATGCTGCACTACCTGCTCTACGGCACCGAGAGTTTTGCCGAGGCGCTGACCTACTTTCCGGAGCCGGAGGAGTATCATGCCGGCACCGACGACTATCTCAAACTGATCGCCGATGCCAAAGCCAGCGTCGATATCCCGATCATCGCCAGCTTGAACGGCACCTCGCTGGGCGGCTGGACGAAGTTCGCGCGCAAGATGCAGGACGCGGGTGCGGACGCGCTTGAACTGAACATCTACTACATCCCGACCAACATGAGCATGACCGGCGATGAGGTCGAAAACACCTACATCGATATCCTGCACGCGGTCAAGAGCGCGATCAACATCCCGGTGGCGGTCAAGCTCAGCCCCTATTTCAGCAACATGGCCTACATGGCCAAGCGGCTGGACATGGGCGGCGCCGACGCGCTGGTGCTGTTCAACCGCTTCTACCAGCCGGATATCGACATCGAAACGCGCGAGGTGACGCCCAACGTCCTGCTCAGCACGCCGCAGGCGATGCGCCTGCCGCTGACGTGGATCGCCATCCTCTACGGCAAGATCAAGGCCGATCTGGCCGCGACGAGCGGCATTCACACCGCCGCCGATGTGATCAAGATGACGATGGCTGGCGCATCGGTCTCGATGATGGCATCGGCCATTTTGCGCAGCGGCATCGACCACCTGCGCATCGTCGAGCAGGGCATTCGCCAATGGATGACCGAGCACGAGTACGAATCGATCGCGCAGATGCGCGGCAGCGTCAGCCAGATCAACGCCGCCGATCCGAGCGCATTCGAACGTGCCCAGTACATGCGCGCGCTCAAGACGTTCCACCCAGGCGAACCGCTGACCTACCCGTCATCGCGGCCGTCGTAAAGCGCGCGGAGACGGGAGCATCAGTCGAAGCAGGTTTCCGCACCCCTCTCCCTGGCGCACCCGCAGCGCGGGAGAGGGGCGCAGCGCGCCGCGGCGATCATGACAGATCACAGCCGGAAAGCGGTCATCTGTCATTACAGTCCGCGCCTGCAGGCGTGGGACAATCGGGTATATGACTTGTTCAATTTTTCACAGTGTCATTGACGTGTGCACACACGGTAGCAAGATGGGGGTTCTATGGTCACGGTGACGAAACCCGCGTCGCCTCGCAAACGCAGCGATCGAGCGCAGGGCGAGAAGCGTTGGGTCTACCAGTTCCACGAGATCGAGGAAGTCGAGGCGCTGGTCGGTTCATGGGATGCCGTCCGTTCGCTGCTGGGCGGCAAGGGGGCTGGCTTGTTCGATATGACGCGCTCAGGCGTGCCAGTCCCGCCCGGGCTGACGGTGACGACAGAAGCCTGCAATGCCTACCTGGCCGGCGGCGGCAAATTCCCCGAAGGCATGTGGGAGCAGGTGCTCGAAGCGCTCAAAGGCATCGAGGAGCGCACGGGCAAGCAGTTCGGCAGCACGGAAAACCCGCTGTTGGTTTCGGTGCGCTCTGGCGCGAAGTTTTCGATGCCGGGCATGATGGATACCGTCCTCAACCTGGGCATGACCGATGCCATCGCCGAGACGATGGTCAAGCTGACCGGTGACCCGCGCTTCGTCTACGATGCGTACCGCCGTCTGATCCACATGTTCGGCTCGGTCGTCATGGGCATCGACGACGAGGTGTTCGAAGACTACTTGACCGAGGTCAAGAAGCAGCGCGGCTTCACGTCGGATACCGAACTGACGGCCGATGACTGGCGCATGGTGGCGCAGGAGTACGAGCGGCGCTTCCAGGAACATGTCGGCGAACCCTTCCCGCAGAATCCGCTGCGCCAGCTCGAACTGGCGATCGAGGCGGTCTTCAAGTCGTGGAATGGCAAGCGCGCCGTCGATTACCGCAATGCCGCCGGCATCGCCCACGATCTGGGCACAGGTGTCAACGTGCAGGCGATGGTCTTCGGCAACATGGGCAGCGCATCCGGCACGGGCGTCGCCTTCACCCGCAATCCCTCGACCGGCGAGAAGGTGCTCTTCGGCGATTATTTGATGAATGCTCAAGGCGAAGACGTCGTCGCCGGCACGCGTACGCCCAACCCGATCGCGCAGCTCGAACGCGAGAATCCGGACGTGTACCGCCAGTTCCTCGAGATCGCGGCGCAGTTGGAACGCCACT
>CAYTME010000279.1:3412-3662 GCA_964438415.1 uncultured Pleurocapsa sp.
ACGATCGAGAATGGGCGGCTGTGGATGCTGCAAACGCGCGACGGCAAACGCACGGCGCGCGCTGCGGTGCGCATCGCCGTCGACATGGTGGCGGAGGGTCTGATCAGCAAAGAAGAGGCCGTCCTGCGCATCAAGCCGGAACAGGTGCTCCAGCTCCTGCACCCGCACTTCGACGACGACGCCAAGAAGCGCGCCATCCGCGACGGCCGTTTGATCGCCAAGGGCGTCAACGCCTCGCCGGGCGCGGCGG
>CAYTME010000279.1:3770-4050 GCA_964438415.1 uncultured Pleurocapsa sp.
CCTGACCAGCCGCGGCGGCGCGACCAGCCATGCGGCAGTCGTGGCGCGGCAGTTCGGCGTGCCGTGCGTCTGCGGTGCCGAGGCGCTCGAAATCGACCTCAAAGGGCGTCTGCTCAGGGTCGATGGCGTCGAGGTTCATGAGGGCGATACGATCTCGATCGACGGTGCCGCTGGCGAGGTCTTCGTCGGCGATATCGAGCGCGTCGAGCCGGACTTCATGCGCGAGACCAACCTGCGCAAGCTGCTCGGTTGGGCCGACGAGTTCCGCCGGCTGGGCGTT
>CAYTME010000280.1:0-2922 GCA_964438415.1 uncultured Pleurocapsa sp.
TGACCCGCAAGATCGGCGAGACGATCCGGATCGCTCGGCATCAGATCGTCCGCCGACCCGCCGGGCGCGCACAATGGCCGTCAGCGCGATCAGCAAACCCAACCCGATCCAGGCGCGCGCGCCGATGTATGTGTAGGCGAGCAGGCCGAACCAAGCGCCTGCCGCCAGCCAATCGCTGCGCTGTCCAGCGCGCCACGCCCGCCACAGCGCCGCGAACGCCAGCGCACCGATGGCAGGGTAAAGATGCGCACGGAAGGCTTGGTGCCCGGCGAGATCGGCCCAGAAGAGGACGGTGAGCGCGGCGGCCGACCACAGTCCAACCTGGTCCCCGAACAGATCGCGCCCAAGGCGGTAGACGGCGGAGACGGTCAGAAGGCCGGCAAAAAAGGCTGCCAGCCGCAGAGCGAATGCCCCCCCGTCGAAGATGCGCAGCAGCGGCGCGAGCATGTACATCCACAGGCTTTCGCGCCCGAAATTGTCCGGGAAGAAGGGGGTGAGGCGCGGCTGCTCGATCAGCGACAGCGCATCAACAGCATAGTAAGCCTCATCATAGTGCGCCATGTCGAGCATGCGATGCAGGTCTTGGGCGCGCAGCAGCGCGGCGGCCAGCAGAATGCCGGTCGCCAGCAGCAGCGCGCGCAGACGGGCGGCTGCGTCAGTAGGCGTTCTCATCTTTGCGCAGGATGATCTGCCAGATCGTGCGGATGATGATGGTGATATCGAGCCAGAGTGACCAATTTTCGACATACCACAGGTCGTAGCTGGTGCGCTCGGCGATGCTGGTGTCGCCGCGCAGCCCATTGACCTGCGCCCAACCAGTCATCCCGGCACGCTCGCGGTGACGCTCCATGTAGCGTGGGATGCGCGCGCGAAACTCCTGCACATAGATCGGCCGTTCCGGGCGCGGCCCGACCAAACTCATCTCACCGAGCAGGACGTTGATGAGCTGCGGCAGTTCGTCCAAGCTGGTACGGCGCAGCAGTTTGCCGATGCGCGTCACGCGTGGATCGTCCCTCACCGTCCAGCCCGCGCCCGCCACTTCGGCATCGGGGCGCATCGAGCGAAACTTGATCATCTGGAACGGCTTGCCATCCAGACCCATCCGCTCTTGGGTGTAGAAGACCGAGCCGCGCGACTCGAGTTTGATCAGCAGCGCGATCAAGAAAAACAAGGGCGACAGCAGAATCAGCCCGAAGAGTGCACCGAAGATATCGAGGCCGCGCTTGAGGCTGAGCTTCCAGCCGCGCAGTGCGATATCGCGCACGGTAATGAGCGGCATTCCGTCCAGATCATCGACTCCCAAGTCGCCAGCCATGTACGCAAACATATCTGGGTAGACTTTGATATCGACGCGCCCGCGCTGGCACAGCGTCACCCACTCGACCAGATCGTCGCGCTGCGCATCTGGCTCAGCGATGATGACTTGTTCGACCCCGTAGGCGTCGATCAGATAGGGCAGGTCGGCGGGGGAACCGAGCACCGGCACGCCGCCATAGCTGTCATGGGGGCGCATACTGCTGCTGACGATGCCGATGATGTTGTAACCCAGCGTACGCTGCGCGCGTACTTTTTGAATGATGTCGTAGGCGACGCGATCGGAGCCGACGATCAGCAGATTGTCGCTGGCGATGTCACGGCTGCGGGCGTAGTTCTGGATGGCGCGGTGCAGCTCACGACCGACGATCACCAGGATGACGCTCAAGCCCCAGACATAGAAGAACATCGTGCGCGGGTAATCGACCGGGTCGAACAGCGTGTTCTTGAATAAGAACGACTGAATACCGTTGACGATGAATGCGCCAACCGTGACTTTGGTCAGCACGCCGCGCGCTTGATCGATGCGGCTGAAACGGCGCGGCATGTGGTACATCCGGGTGAAGTAGAAAACCAACACGATCACGCTGATGTGCAGAAACATCGTGGGTAGGTAGCGGATGAACTCCGGCCAGCGGTCAGGTGGAGCCGTGATCGGGATGATCGGGCGTAGAACGTAGCCCAGGTAGAAGGCGAGCGCCAGCATGGCGATATCGATCACGCCGCGCAGCAGATCGATGGCGACTTTGAAGCGGTACGATCGCTGCTGCGCGCGGACGGACGCTAGCTGTTTGCGTCGTGGAGTGCGGGCTGCCGCAGTTCCTGCCATATACCCCGTCCGCCTTTCACCAGCAGGCCCGTGATGACCAGATGATGCAGCCACCAAGGAGTCGTTGCTCGGTAATGTTTGCGGTAAAAGATCAACATCGCGCGCCAGAATTCGAACTGTGCCCGGCGGCTTTGGCGGCTGGCGGCACGCTTGACATGTTTGACGACGACTTGTGGGTGATAGACGATCTGCCAGCCCGCGGCTTTGATGCGGTAGGCCCAGTCGAGGTCTTCACCGTACATGAAAAACGTTGGGTCGAGCAGGCCGACCTGCTCTATCGCCTCGCGGCGCACCTGCATGTAAGCGCCGACGACCGAGTCAACTTCCGTTTCTAGGTCGGGGTCGAGGTGCGTCATGTTATAGCGTCCAAAAGTGGGATTCTTCGGGAATAACTTCGCCAGCCCGCTGAAGTGATAGGCACTCACCAGCGGCGTCGGAAAGCTGCGGCGGCAGGCCTTGTCCAAACTGCCGTCAGGCAGCACCAGTTTCGGCCCCGCCGCGCCGATCTGAGGTCGCGCGTCCATGAAAGCGACCATCTGCGCGAACGCGTTCGGCGGCACCTCGGTATCGGGATTGAGCAGCAGGGCGTAGCGCGGTGCGTCGGTATCCACATCCCCGGTACCGCGGTAGCCGAGCGATTGAAGTCCTCGGTTATTGCCGCGCGGGTAGCCGACGTTTTCTGAGCTGACGATCAAGCGTGCCTCTGGGAATTCATCGGCGACCATCGCCGCGCTGCCATCGCTCGATGCATTATCGACCACGACAACTTCGAATGTCAC
>CAYTME010000280.1:2932-4021 GCA_964438415.1 uncultured Pleurocapsa sp.
GCTAGCGTAGACCGTGAGCAGGCAGGTGCGCAGCAGGTCGCGCGTATTCCAATTAACGATAACGATGCCAAGATCGCGCATAACAATCCCTTACGACCGGGCGCGATTTTACCACAAAAGCCTTGCTCGTCACCTTACGATCAGCCAACGTGCCGGGTTAGGGTATAATCGCCCTGCGCTAATCTCAGATTGATCATCCAGATCATTCGTTATATGTTCCGACCTATCTTCGTCCTCATCATGCTGATCGTAATGGCCGCCTGTGCGCCCGCATCGCCGGTTCAAACCTTCCGTGCCACGGTCGCGCCGAGCCAGACCGCGCCTGTCTACACGGCCACGCCGTCGCGTACGCCGACGGCGACCGCTACCGCGACGCCGACGCCGAGTGCGACGCCCAGCTTGACGCCAACGATGACTCCTACATCCCCGCCCACACCGACACTGCCGCTCCTCAGCCTGACGCCACCTTCGGCGCAGGGAGCACCTCCCGCCCGCGTCCCTGGCGCGGTGCTGCTCGCGCCCACCGAGGGCTGGTCGTGCGGTGATTTCCCGTGCGCCGACGATATCAACGGCTTTCTCGACCGCATCCGTGTGCCGGAAGGGTTCAATGTTTCTTTCTACGGACGCTTTCCCGGTCAAGTCATGCAAATCGCGGTCGGTGCAGATGGCCGTGTCTATGCGACCGTACTCGAAAACGGCACGCTGACGGGTGCAGTTTACGTCCTCGAACCGGATGGCCGCGCTGTACGCTACAGCGATCGGCTGATCTCGCCGTTGGGATTGGCATTCCAGCCGGGAACTGACGTGCTGTACGTCAGCGCGCGCGTGACTCCGGATGCCGGCGGTGCCTTGTACCGCATCGCGCCGGGCGGCGGCACAGCCGAGGTCGTGATCGACGACCTGCCGTGCTGCTTCCAAATCGTCGATAACCAGCCCAACGGGCTGGTCTTCGGGCCAGATGGTTATCTGTATCTGGGCGTCGGTGCGCTGACCGACCGTGCGGAGCCGCCCGACCCGCGCCGCGCTCGGTTTGCCGAGGTCGATCCGCTCGAAGCTGCCGTGCTGCGTATCCAGCCGCATACTGGAGAG
>CAYTME010000281.1:0-3994 GCA_964438415.1 uncultured Pleurocapsa sp.
CTCACGCCGCTCTTCTCGTCTGCAGGTGCGAGATAATCTCACATGACTACCCAAATTTACCCGCGCATTGATCAATATCTCCTAAAGAATTCTGCTCTGATAATTCTCGACAAAAACTGCGATAATAGACAGAATAATCAAAGAAAAAAGCGGGGGCATATCGCCCCTTGTGCACGATTATCGAGAGTGGGGTCTTGACGAGGGGAGAGCGCGGCTATGGCTTTTGCAGGGGAAACGATCGCGAATCCGATCAGCGGTGAGAAATTCAGTTTTGTCAAAACGGGGCGCGAAACCGGTGGGCGCTTCTTCGAATTCATCTGGGAGCTGAAGCCGGACGGCATCATGCCGTTCGCCCACGTCCACGGCCGGCGCAGCGAAACCTTCGAGGTGCTCGCGGGCGAACTCACGCTGCACGTGGGCGGCGAGACGCACACGCTGCGCCCCGGCGAAAGCTTGACGGTACCGCAGGGGACGGTACATCAGCCGGTCAACCGGGGCGAGACGCCGCTGCGCTGCCGCGTCACCTTCACCCCCGCGCTCTACAGCGGTGAGCAGCTCGAGATCATCTGCGGGCTGGCCAACGATGCGCTGGCCGACCGGCGCGGTCAGCCCCAGTTCCTGCATCTGGCGTTGATGAACGTCGATTATCCGATGGGCGACCGGCTGGCGACGATGCCCGCCCTCACACACACGCTCCTGCTCAAGGCTGGGGCGTGGATTGGACGGCTGTTGGGCTGGCAGCACCGCCACCCCAAGTACGTCCGCACGGGCACAACCGGCCAGCTCGACCCGGCCGTCGTCGATCAATACCTGCGGCTGAGTGGCGGCTGAGCAGCGCTCGCCTAGTCGTCCTGCTTGGGCTTCAGGATAATCGAACGGTCGTCAGGCCGGACGCGCTGGTTGACCTCGGTCTGCCCGATACCCTCATGCCACTCGTCGGACAGCGCGCCTGCGGGCTGCGTCAGCACCAGCCCGCCTAGGTCGCGGGCGATGATCTCCAGCATCTGTGGTTTGACCCACGTCACCGAGTCGACCTGGACGGCGGCAGCCCCGGCGTCCAGGTAATCGCGCGCGTCCTGCGGGCTGTGGATGCCGCCTGCGCCGATCACGGGCGGTCGCACCGCCCGCGCCACTTGGCCGACGAGGCGCAGCGTCATCGGCTTGATCAGCAGGCCGTACACGCGCCCGGAGACCAAACGCCCGCCGGTATCGCGCGCGGTGCCGCGCGGCGGCGCGCAGACGACGATCGCATCCGCCCCCCCATCGACGCAGGTGCGCGCCAGCGGCAGCGCGTCTTGAAAGGGGACGCGCACGAGCAGCGGCTTGTCCAGATCGCGCGCAGCACGCACGAGCAGCAGGACATCCTGCGCGCTCGTGTCGTCGCCGATGCCCAGCTCGACCGCATCGATATGCTCCTCGGCATTGATGCGCTCGCAGGCGCGGCGCACCTCCTCCGGCGTCGTCGCCACCAAGTGCAGCACGATCGACAGCGGCAGCTTGCGCCATTTGCCGCTGTAAGCGCTCAAGGTGGCTTCCAGGCCGCTGTTGGGCAGCCCGCTGTGCACGAGGACGCCCGCGCCCACCGGGATGACGCGCGTGCCGGAGGCGGGGCTGCGCGGGTAGAGCGTGACCGGGTTGGTGACCAGCGCGCCGAGTTTGTCGAGCTTGATCAGGCCCTTGTATTCATCGGCGAAGCCGAGCACACCCGCCGCCGCCATGACCGGCGGGTCGAGCATCAGGCTGCCTTTGCCCCGTCGTTCGATCGTGAGTGCCATTGGGTTACCTCTGCGGCTGCGACGCGATATACAAGCCGCGCCCCAAACCTTTGGGATCGTATTCGACCTCAAGCCCGGCGTCGCGGAAAGCATCGAGATACTGTTTGGGCGTGAATAGGCCCAGTTCATGCCGCTCGTTGAACGTCTCGATGCCAACCGGTGTGGCGATCATGTAATGAAAATCGAGCACCGAGACCGCACCTTCGACCTCACCGACGCACATCCGCGCCAGCTTGAGATCGGGTTCGTCGACGAAGCGGGCAGTCACTTTGCCGGGGATGAACTCGCCCGGCGCGAGCCAGGGTTCGATGATCATGACACCGCCGGGCGCCAGATGCCGCCCGAGATTGGCGATGACGCGGCGCAGGCGCGGCAGCGTCCGCGTGTAGCCGATGCTGCTGAACATGCAGGTGATGATATCGAACTGACGTCCCAAGTCGAAATCGACCATGTCGCCGACGTGGAACGGCACATCCGGCAGCCGCCGCCGCGCGATGCTGAGGACGCCGCCCTCGTCGAGATCGATGCCCTCGACCAGGTAGTAATGCTTGAGCTGCACCAGATGCTTGCCCGTGCCGCAGGCGACATCGAGCAGGGCGTTGCCGACGCGCCTGCGCCGTGTGTGGATGATCTCGTGAATGATCGCGGCCTCGGCGGCGTAATCCTTGAAAGCGTAGATGAGGTCGTAGAAGGCTGCGGATTTGGTGAACATGAAGTCTGCCGGTCAGGTGCGCCAGTCTTTGACTAGAGCATACCTGAAGTCGGGCGCAAACGCATGTCCAGATGCCGGGGCGGTCCCAGTCGGACGGCGCGTTCACGCGCTGGCGGACGCCCCGCCGCCCCACCGCCGGCGCAAGTTCAGGCACACTGTCACACCAGGAGATGACGATCTACATAACGATGCATGGGCCGGGCTGCGGTATGATTAGGGGCAAAGGGTGCCGACGCCGCCGGCGCTCATCTACTTGGCGGCACGCGCCGCAGTCAAAGGAGCGCAGGGTCATGCAGTCCGCACGCAGGCGGGAGGCCGAGCTGCAGCGGCTCAACCTCACCTTCACCTTCGCGGCCGTCTTGCTGTGGACGATCATCGTCGTCCAGTGGTATCTGACCAGCGCGATCCCAACCTGGCTCCTAGCCGGCCATATCGCGCTCAGCATGGGCGGCGCGGTCGCGTTCTACGTCCGAATGCCGCGCGCGCGCCGCTCGTTCGCCCGGCGCATGCTGCTGATCACGCTGGGGACGATCCTGGCCGGCTTCGCGTTCGCCTCGCGGCGCGGCAACATGCAGATCGAGGGCCTGTTCTTCGGCCTGCTGACCAGCCTGACGCTGCCGGTCATCCTGCACTACGCCATCGGCAAGGTGTTCGGGCCGCTCGTCTTCGGGCGCATCTGGTGCGGTTGGGCGTGCTGGTACAGCATGATCTACGATCTGCTGCCCTATCACAGCGGCGACCGCCATATCGCGCCGCGCTGGGGTATCTTGCGCTACGTGCATTTCGGCGCATCGCTCGGGCTGGTGCTCGTGCTCTGGTTCGTCTTCGGCTATCGCGATGGCGCGCTGGGCGAAAGCGGGCAGCACTGGTTTTTGACCGGTCTGATGGTCTATCATCTGGTCGGCGTGGGTGCGGCGATCATCCTGCGCGACAACCGCGCGTTCTGCAAGTACCTGTGTCCGGTCTCCGTGCCGTTGAAGGCGGCCAGCCGCTTCGCCCTGCTCAAGATCAAAGGCGATGCCAGCGCCTGCCAAGCGTGTGAAAAGCGCACCTGCGTCACCGTGTGTCCGATGAACATCCGCATCCCCGATTATGTGCAGCGGGGGCAGCGGGTGCTTTCGACCGAGTGCATTCTGTGTCAGGACTGCATCCACACCTGCCCCGATGACGCGCTCAAGCTCTCGTTCGGCTTCGACATTGCCGAGCGCAGCCTGCTCGATGTGCGCGGGCCGAAGGCAGCGGCCGAGCCGGCAGGCCGGGGGGAGATTGGCCAGCAGGCGTGAGACGATCGGGCGGAGTTTCGCATCGCGCCAGTGGGGGTCGGGACTGCGTGAAGGAAAACAGAACATCTTCATGAGGGATGCGGTATCGTTAAAAGCGTCAGTGGTCAGAGGGTGGAGCAGCCATGCGCGAGACAACGTCGGGTCATTACGATGTGCTGGTCATCGGCGCGGGTGCGTCGGGACTGGCGGCAGCGGCGGCCCTGCACGAGGCGGGGCTGCATGTG
>CAYTME010000282.1:0-3986 GCA_964438415.1 uncultured Pleurocapsa sp.
CTGCGCGATCAAGACGAATGTACCGGCCAGCACCACGCCGTCGGCGCGCGTCCACGTCAGCGCCGCCGCCGCCAGCATCGACCAGCCGCGCCGTCCTTCAGCCCACAAGACGAATGCGAGCATGAGCACGCCGGTATAAAACAGCGACTCCATGCCGAAGCTGGCATAGTTGAGGGGCGCAGTGGCGATCATCAGCACAGCAGCGATGCGCAGCAGCGGTGATGCAGTGGCTAACAGCCGCCATGCCAGCAGACACACCGCAGCTAGGCACAGCCCGCTGAGGATGTTGCCCGCCAGCAGCAGATCGGGCGTGAGGCGATAGGCGGCGGCCATGATCAGCGTCCACAGCGGGGTGGTCGTGCCCTGAACCCGCTCGCCGGGATTGAAGACGAAGCCAATCCCCTCCGCCAGATTGCGGCTGTAGGTGTAGGTGATGAACACGTCATCCTGAACGTAGCGCAGGAAGACGACCGTCAGCACGCCGACCAGTGCGGCAGCCAGTGCCAGCCCGATCAGCATCCAACCCGGTGCAGCGTCGATCGCATCACGTCGGTTCGACATGCCGTTCGATGCGTCGTATCATGTAGCGCACAATGCCATCTGGAGCTTCGACCTCAACCACATCGCCGACGCGCTTCCCTTGAATGGCCGCGCCGACAGGCGACTCGACCGAGACGCCGCTGCCGAGATAGGAGACTTCTTCACTGCTGCGCAGCTCGAAGGCGAACTCCTCGCGCGCATCGATATCCCAAAGCACCACGAAATCGCCCAGATCAACGCGCTGTGGGTCGGGATCCTCGTCGAGCACGTCGGCGCGCTCCAGCACGTCGCGCAGCCGCGCGATCCGCTGGTCGAGGTACTCCTTCTGCACGCGCGCCTCATATTCGGTCGCTTCATCATCTGGCTGCAAGCCGGCCTCACGCCTGATGTCGAAAAGCTGCTCGGTGTATGCGTCGCGGCGTTCGATCAAGGTCTCGAACTCCCGCATCAACCTTTCGTAGCCCTGGCGGGTGAGGGTGAATCGTTCGACTACCACAGACTCTCTCCGATCACAAAAACCAGTATTTCTAATTGAATTATAGGAGCGATAATGCGGATATTGGGCAGAAGAAACCTGTGATAAACGGCATGTCTTATGACTCGCTCAACAGTCGGCGCAGCAAAACGGGATGATCGCTCTGACCATCCCGTCCCTTCTGTGCTCTGCGGATGCTCCGCGCGCCCGCTAATCGGGCAGGATGCGCGTCCCCAGGAACTTGTCGAGCCACACGACGAAGATCAACCCGATCGGGACGGCGGTCACCAGGAAATAGATGTAGCCATAGCGTTCGATGCTGATCGGGTTGCCGTTGTGGGGTCCCATCCAGGGCAGGATGAGCGTCACGAAAGCGGCTGAGAGTGCAAAGCCGATCGCCATCGACACGATCCAGACGATCAGCCGCTTGATCAGAAGCCCAGACATAGCGGATTCCTCGATGAACAAACTCCGTCAGTATGCCGAGATTGTACTTTGGCCAGCGCGTGGAATGCAAGCATCTGATCGCGCGGCGCACGCGCCAGCCTCAGCCTATTGGACAGCCTCTCGCCAGGAGAGGGCCGCAGTACTGCCGACAAGCAAATGTCCATCTGGGTGCGCTTCGGGGTGAGCGCGCCCGGCAGCAGCTTTTGCTCATCGTTCGCCGGTGTCGTCGCTGCCGATGCCCGCCTCGCGTGCGCGGAGGATCGCCTGCGCCCGGTCAACCACCTGTAATTTGCTGAAGATGTTCGAGACGTGGTTGCGCACCGTCTTCAGGCTTATGCCAAGCCGTTTGGCGATGTCGGCGTTGTCTTCGTGACTGGCGATCAGATCAAGGATTTCGCGTTCGCGCTGCGTCAGCTCTGGAAAAGCATAGGGCGGTATGCCGCCAGCGGGGCGCGCCTCGGCGAAATACTGGATGACGCGCCGGGCGATGCCAGCACCGAAGATCGCCTCGCCATTTGCTGCCGACTGAATCGCCCGCAGCAGATCCGCCTTCATGGTTCCTTTCAGCAGATACCCCCGCGCGCCGGCGCGCAGCGCCGCAAAGACGAAATCATCATCCTCGAACATCGTCAGGATCAGGATGGCGATGTGTGGGCTGGTGGCGAGGATGTGACGGGTCGCTTCAATGCCGTTGGTCTCCGTCATCTGAATATCCATCAGAATGACGTCCGGCTGGAGCGCTGCCGCGAGCCGAACAGCTTCATCTCCAGAACCTGCGTCGCCCACTACCGTCAGGGCGGGGGTGGATTCCAGCAGCGCGCGCAGCCCGGCACGGAAAGGGGGATGGTCATCCACAATCAGAACAGTGATGCTGTCCATGCGTTTTTCCTAGTGCCTTGGCAGCGAGACTCTGATGCGCGTGCCCATGCCCGGATGCGAGTCGATCTGGCACGAGCCGCCCAGCTCGTCCACCCGTTCGTAAATGGATCTGAGGCCGATTCCGGCATGATGTGATCTGGAGATGCCGACCCCATCGTCTTCAATCGCGATGTCTATATGCCCGTTGATGGACAGCGAGACTTTGCAAGTGTGCGCTCTGGCGTGCCGTGTCTCATTGGCCAATGCTTCCTGAATGATGCGGTAGGTCGCCACTTCGACCGCGGCAGGCAGGGCGGGCAGGCTTTCTGGCGTCTCGACGACGATCGTCAGGTCGCTGTTCGAGAGCTTGCGTGCCTGTTCGTGAACTGCCGAGAGCAGCCCCAAGTCGTCAAGCGCAGGCGGACGCAATGCATAGACGATCCGGCGAATCTCCGCCAGCGTGTTCTGCGATCCTGCGATGATCTCGGTCAGCAAGGCGTCGCTCTTGTGCGGGTTCGTCGGCAGCCATTCGCGGGCGGCTTCCGCTTGCAGCGTCAGCGCTGCCAGTGCGGGCCCCAAGCCATCGTGTAAGTCCCGGCGCAGACGGCGGCGTTCCTCTTCACGCGTGGTCAGGATTTCCTGCCGCGACGCCTGAAGATCATGAGTGAGGCGGTTCGCATGAACAATGGTGCCCGCCTGACGTGCCACGTTTTCCAGGACGAGTCGATCCGCGGCGTTCAACACTTCGCCCGGCGAGCGCGAGGCAGCGAGCAGGCTGCCAATGACCTGCGCTTGATAGACCAGCGGGAAGCTCACCAGCTCACCTCGCAGGCGTCCCACCGCGACTCGCTCCGCTGCATCAGCGCGCTCGACCGCGACATACGGCAGCCGGAGCGTTCTTGCCGTCGTTTCGACCAGATGCAGAAGCGCCGCATCTGGAGAGAGCATCTTCTCAAGGCTCGCGCCCAGTTCGGTCATCACCGCCAGTGGTTCATCGCGCCTGCCAAACATCAGGCGGTTGATGGCATCCTGGAGCCGCTGCCGCAGGGGTTGAAACAGGACAGCGATGACGCCTGCGCCCAAAAGCGAAACGACGAAATTTCCCTCTGCACGCGCGATCTGGCCGAGAGTCGTGACGACCAGCGCATAGACCGCGATCAGAATGCCCGTCAGGGCACCGAAGACCAGCGTGCGATTGATGATGACGTCGATATCCCACAGGCGGTAGCGCAGGATGGCGATGGCTACGCCCGCCGCAATCGGCAGGTAGAAGCCGATGGTTGTCAGGACGCCTTCAAGAATCGCAGCGTATGCGCTGTCCACGAACAGAGAAAAGAATATCACGCTCACCAGGGCAACTGCGGCAGTGAAGACCAGCCACCGGGTCTGCTGACGTTGTGCCGTCGAATAGTAGTAGCGGTAGCGACATGCCTGAATGACGATATGAAACCCATAAACCAACAACAGCCACAATGACGCCAGCGCCTGCGGCCAGCTCATCAGGTTCACCGGCGGTGGCAGCACCCACACCGCATAATTCGCCAGGATGAGCAGCGTGCCGAAGCCTGCCCAGCGAGGATAGAACTTCCCATCCGGGAAGGTCTGAAAAAAGGGTAGTGCGGTGAGATTATCTCGCATCTGGCGAATTGGGTGGTGGGATGCGGTA
>CAYTME010000283.1:0-2453 GCA_964438415.1 uncultured Pleurocapsa sp.
AGCGTTCGCGCATGAAGATCAGCGTCCGCTGCAAGACGTCAGGGTCGGCGACCATCAGCGGCTGCAGATCATCGGCTGAGAGACCGAACACGCCCAGCGGGCGCACCGCGTCATGCACGAACAGCTTGAAATCCTCGTAGTACAAGTTGCTCAGACTGTAGTCCGCGATCACGGTCTCTTCCGGCACACCGAGCGCCAGCAGCAGCAGTGCTGCCGCCATCCCAGTGCGGTCTTTGCCGGCGGTGCAGCGGATCAGCGCGGGCAGATTGTTCGGCTCAGCCAGATGCTGGAAGACGGCGCGAAATACGTGCGCATTGCGCACGAGCATGTATTCGGTGTAGGCGCGCACCATCATCTCGCTCAGGCGCGAGCGGTCGAGAAAGAGGGCGCGCAGGCGCAGCAGGATGCTGTCTTCCGTCTCGATCGGGATGTGGTTCAGGGCGATGCCCTCGATCGTTTCCGGGGCTTTACGCGCTTCCTGGGCGCTGCGCAGGTCGCAGACTGAGCGGATGCCGAGCTGGTGCAGCTTCGCCAGGTCCTGCGCCGTCAGTTTGGCAAACGACCCCGACCGATAGACGACGCCCCAGCGCACACGCTGGCCGTGAGCCGTCTCGTAGCCGCCGAGGTCGCGGAAATTGACCCCGCCCTCCAGCGCGACCACCCGTCGCGGATCGAGACCATGCGCGCCCGCGCCGCCATCGGGATAGCGGATCAGCGAGCTGGGGTCGATCGCGCTGTGGCGGGCTTGCCGGCGAAACAGGCGCAGCAGATGAGCCACGTCCGATGCTCTCCACGCTAGACTTACATCCATCGAAGTATAACAAAGGTGCACAGATGATCGATCGGGCTTCGGTGCTGCTCATGCAGCCCGCCAGCGGATCGTCTATACTGAGAGAGACTCGTTGGTGTGGAGGCGGACGGCGATCATGCCTTTCAGCACAGTGCGCTACAGCCTGCGCGCACTCGGGCGCGGTGCCCGGCTGCGCTGCCCAGAGTGCGGTCAGGGCGATATCTTCGAGCGTGGTTTGCACATGCACGAGGTGTGCGCATACTGCGGTGTGCGCTTCGAGCGGGCACCGGGCGAGGCGCTCGGCGCGGCCTACCTGCTGGGAGCGCTGACGCTGGTAACGACCTTGACCGGTGTCCTGCTCATCGATGTCGTGCTCGATGCCGATCCCACACCATTCATCGCCGTCTGGATCGCCATCACGCTGCTGATCAACCTCGTGCTCTACCGACGCCTGCGCGGGTTGTGGATCGGTGTGCTCTATCTGACCGGCGGCGTCTACGCCGACCAGGACTACGAACGCGAGTATATCGCCCCCGACTGTCGCAGCCAGTACAGCGAGGAAAAACGATGACGATTCAGCTCCCGGTGGGCTGGATCAGCCGCCCCGCGCTGCGCGGTCTGGCGATGGCACTGCTCCAGCATGCCTTCGCTGCCACACACACGATAGGCAAGCGGAGCGTCAGCCTGGCCGTGGATGCCAGCAGCCCCACTGGGGCGGTGCGGCTGTATGAGCTGGAGCTACGCCCCGGTATCGACCGCAGGATGCCGGCGGAGGGCGCATGACGCTGCGCCGGTGCCTGGTCGCCAATCGCGGTGAGATCGCCGTGCGCATCATCCGCGCCTGCCGTGAGCTGGGCATCGGCACGGTCGCCGTCTATTCGGAGGCTGACGCAGGGGCGCGTCACGTGCAGATGGCCGATCGCGCCTACCCGATCGGCGCTGCGCCCGCTTGGGACAGCTATCTCGTCGGCGAACGCCTGGTCGAGACGGCGCTGTCATCCGGCTGCGACTGCGTGCATCCGGGCTACGGCTTCCTTTCCGAAACGGAGGCGTTCGCCCAGGTGGTCATCGACGCCGGGCTGATCTGGGTCGGGCCGCCGCCGTCCGCCATCCGAGCGATGGGTGTCAAGACCGAGGCGCGCGCGCTGATGGCGCAGGCGGGCGTGCCGCTCGTGCCCGGCTTCCAGTCGGATGAGGCGGATGTCGATCGCTTCCGCCAGGAAGCCGAGCGCATCGGCTGGCCGGTCATGGTCAAGGCGGCGGGCGGCGGTGGTGGCAAGGGCATCCGCGTCGTCGCGTCGCCGGACGATCTGCCGGAGGCGCTGATCGCGGCGCGCGCCGAGGCCGAGGCCGCCTTCAACGATCCGCGCCTGTTTCTCGAGCGCTATGTCGAGCGCGCGCGCCACATCGAAATCCAGGTGCTGGCTGATGCACATGGGAACACCGTCCACCTGTTCGAGCGCGAATGCAGTGCCCAGCGCCGCCACCAGAAGGTCATCGAGGAAAGCCCGTCACCGTTTCTCGATGCCGCGATGCGCGCGCAGATGGGCAGGGCGGCGGTGGCGGCGGCCCAGGCCGTCGGCTACGTCAACGCTGGGACGGTCGAGTTCATCGTCGCGCAGGATGGGGCGTTCTACTTTCTGGAGATGAATACGCGGCTCCA
>CAYTME010000283.1:2507-2839 GCA_964438415.1 uncultured Pleurocapsa sp.
GGCCCCCGATCCGCCACCGCCGCCCGGGCGCCGCTGCCGTTCACGCAGGAGCAGCTCTCGGTGCGCGGCCACGCCATCGAGTGCCGGCTGTATGCCGAAGACCCGCGCAGCGGTTTCCTGCCCGCGACCGGCAGCCTGATGCGCTTCGTGCCGCCCGCCGGGCCGGGTGTGCGCGTGGACAGCGGCGTGCAGTCGGGCGATGCGATCGGCATCCACTACGACCCGATGATCGCTAAGATCATCGTCCATGACCGCACGCGGGCGGATGCGATCCGGCGTATGGAGATGGCGCTGCGCGAGACGGTCGTGCTCGGCCTGACGACCAATCTCGA
>CAYTME010000283.1:2897-3597 GCA_964438415.1 uncultured Pleurocapsa sp.
GATCGATACGGGTTTCATCGAGCGCCATCTCGACTCGATCCTGCCCGATGCGCCGCCGATCCCCGATGCGGGGCTGATCGCGCTGGCGCTGCACGAGCTGCAGGTCGCGCCGCCCGCTGCCGCCCTCTCCACAGCGCCTGCCGCCGACCCGTGGGCCAGGCTGGACGGTTTTCGTCTGGGGCAGGCTCATGCTAGCCCTGAGTGATCACCCCTAGATCGAGCGTGCCGTCCGTGCCGCCGGCGGCTGGGATGCGCGCGACATCCGGCAGCGTGTAATGCCCGACGCGCAGGCGGTAGCCTCCCGGCTCCAGACCCGCGAAGTCGCCGATGACGATCACGCGGTCACCTGCGCGCCACTGGTGGATCGAGAGCGGCACATCGGCGGCGGCCAGCGGCGGCGCTGCATCCATGTCGCCCCCGTCGTCTCGGTACAGATGATGGAACTGCTGCACCATTGCCGCGGGCGGCGGCGTGGTCATGTGCCAGAGCGTCGAAATCCGCAGCCGCTCGCCCACCGTGCGCACGCGCCAGCCTTCGAGCTGCGCGCCGTCGGCCAGCGCTGGCGCGTCGATGGGTGTGAAACGCTGCGGAGCGCGCTGGCCGTCGTACTCGGCCATGACGAACGGCGGCGCAGGAGCGCGGCGCGGAAAGGCAGCCGCATCCTCCGCTAGTCCGGCTGCCTCCAGCTCCTCCCAGGCTT
>CAYTME010000283.1:3614-3853 GCA_964438415.1 uncultured Pleurocapsa sp.
TCCTCACGCAGCCGGGCATAGAGCCGTTCCAGCTCGGGATGATCCCACAGCAGGACGCGAAAGACGGCCGCCTCGCCGCTGATGGCCGGATCATCGCCGTGCGTGAAGAAGAGCGCGCCACGGTCGGGCGTCAGCGCCTGCGCCGCTGCTCGCGACTCGTTGAGGATGCTGGACAGTGCGCTCTGCGGCGGGCGTTCGACCGCGGCGCGGTCGAGCGAAGCGGCGACCTGCGTCGTCCA
>CAYTME010000284.1:0-3142 GCA_964438415.1 uncultured Pleurocapsa sp.
TCATCACCTTCGGGACGCTGGGCGCGAAAGCCGCCGTGCGCGATGTCGGGCGCGCGCTCGATGTGCCGCTCGAACTCGTCAACCAGGCGGCCAAGCTGATCCCGACCGAGCCGAAGCCGAAGCCGGTACACGCATACGTCGAGGCGAACCCCGATCTCCAGCGTATGTACGAGACGAACCCGGAGATCAAGCGCATCGTCGATATCGCCGCCGAGCTGCAAGGTGTGGCGCGCCACGCCAGCACCCACGCCGCCGGCATCATCATCGCTGATGCGCCGCTGGTCGAGTAGCGGCCGCGGCACCGCCGGACCAACGAGAGCAAAGGCGAGGATGGTGACACGGCGCTGCGCCAGGTGACGCAGTTCCCGATGGAAACGTGCGAGTCGATCGGTCTGCTCAAGGTCGATTTCCTCGGCCTGTCGACGCTGACGCAGCTCCGGCGCGCCTGCGAGCTGATCGAGCAGTATCACGGCATTCGCTACGACATGAGCAGCATCCCCTACCGCCCGACGGGTGACCCGGAGATCGACCGCAAACTGCGTGAAACCTTCGCCATGATCGGGCGCGGGGAGACGATCGGCGTCTTCCAGATCGAAAGTTCGGGCATGCAGGAGATGCTGCGCGGGATGCGCCCCACGCGCTTCGAGCACATCGTCGCCGCCGTCTCGCTCTACCGCCCGGGGCCGATGGAGTACATCCCAGAGTTCAACGACCGGATGCACGGGCGCAAGGAAATACACTACCATCACGAGCGCCTGCGCCCGATCCTGGAAGAGACCTACGGGATCATCACCTACCAAGAGCAGATCATGCAGATCGCCAGCGAGCTGTTCGGCTACTCGCTCGGCGATGCCGACTTGATGCGGCGCGCCGTCTCCAAGAAAAAGAAAGAGGATCTGCTCAAACACCGCGAGATCTTCCTGGCCAACGGGCCGAAGTACGGCGTCGATGCCGAGGCGGCGGACAAGATCTTCGCCGATATCGAATTCTTCGCCAACTACGGCTTCAACAAATCGCACGCCGCCGATTACGCCGTCATCACGGTGCAGAGCGCCTATCTGAAATGCCATTACCCCGCCGAGTACATGGCCGCGCTGCTCTCGGTCTACTTCGATGACGCCACCAAAGTCACCACCTTCCTGACCGAGTGCCGCCGCTTGGGCATCCCCATCCTGCCGCCGGACGTCAATCACAGCGCGCTCGATTTCGCCATCCAGGTCGATGACCAGGGGCGGCGCGGCATCCGCTTCGGGCTGGCCGCGGTCAAGAATGCGGGCGTCGGCGCGCTGAAGCACATCATCGAGGCGCGCGATCAGGGCGGCCACTTTCGCGATCTGCAGGACTTCTGCGAGCGGGTCGATCTGCGCCTGGTCGGCAAGCGCGCGGTCGAAAGCCTGATCAAGGTCGGCGCGCTGGAGGCATTCGGCAAGCGCGCTCAGCTCATCGCCGCGCTCGACCGCATGATGAGCTTCAGCGCCGAATACTGGCGCGCGAGAGAGATCGGCCAGATGAGCATGTTCGGCGGTGTCAGCGATATCGCACTATCCGATGACCTGCTCGCCAACCTGCCTCAGACTGAAGAGGTCAGCGAGCGCGCGATGCTCGATTGGGAGAAGGAGCTGCTCGGCTTCTACGTCAGCCGCCACCCGATCGAGCCGGTGCTCCACATCATCCAGAGCGGTGGATTCGACACAACAGCCACCCTGCGCGAGGCCGGGCCAGAGCGGGCAGATAAACCGGTCAGGCTCATCGGCCTGATCGCCGGGATCCGCAAGCTGCCGACGCGCAGCCATGACATGATGGCGATCGTCACCATCGAGGATCACTACAGCACCATCGATGTCGTCTTCTTCCCGCGCGTCTGGCAGAAGCTCGAAGATCGGATCGCGGAGGGCGCGGTCCTGCTGTTCAGCGGCAAGCTCGACCTCTCGCGCGGCGATCCACAGGTCATCGGCGAAAACGTCACCGATGAATTCGAGATGATGACCGCGGACACAACCGCGCTTCCTGTGGCTTTGTCGGCGCAGGCGCTTGCCTGGCTGCCCGCCGAGGAGGACGATCTGCCGCCGGAGCTGGGAGTCTGGCAGCCCGCCGGCTCGGAAGCCGCGGCGCCGCCCGCCAACGGCCAGAGCTATGGCGGGGATGGCGCCAACGGCGGCGCGCCCTACGCCGGTGCGAACCCGGAGCCGCCCAGCTTCGCCGAACTGCCCTGGCTGACCGACGAACCGCTCTACGACGCGCCGCCAGATGCGCTCCCCAGCGCGGACAAGCCTGCGCACCGGCGCACGCTGATCGTGCGCTTCGAGCGCAGCGCCGATCACGAGCGCGATGTGCGCCGCTTCAACCGCATCTACAATCTGCTCACGTCGTATCCCGGTGAGGATCGTTTCGTCATCGAGCTGGTCGAAGCCGACGCTGCTCAAGCCTTCGAATTTCCCGATACGACCGGCATCTGCGCTGCGCTGCTGGAGGCGCTGGATAAGAGCAAAGGCACGACCTACACCATCGAGGACTGAGCTTCGAGCGCCTCCAACTTTTTCTGGCGCGCACGGCGACAGCCGCTAAAATAGACTTGGCGCAAGCAGTTCCATAGGGGAAGCACCCGATGAGGCGCATAGCGGTGATGACCAGCGGCGGCGACGCCCCTGGGATGAATGCGGCCATCCGCGCAGTTGTGCGGACCGGCCTGGAATACGGGTTGGAAGTCTATGGCATCCGCCAGGCCTACACCGGGCTGCTGAACGGTGATTTTGAGCTGCTCACCAGCATGGAGGTGAGCGGCATTCTCCAGCGCGGCGGCACGGTGCTGCAAACCGCGCGCTGCGAAGAATTCAAAACCGAGATGGGGCAGAAACGCGGCCTGCGCAAGCTCAACGAGAAGAAGATCGATGCGCTGGTCGTCATCGGCGGCAACGGCAGCCTGACGGGGGCGCTCAAGCTGCACGAGATGGATTTTCCCGTCATCGGCATTCCCGGCAGCATCGATAACGATATCTACGGCACGGATATGAGCATCGGCGTCGATACCGCGCTCAATATCATCCTCGATGCGCTCGACCGGCTGCGCGACACGGCGACGTCGCACCAGCGCGCTTTCTTGATCGAGACGATGGGGCGCAACTGCGGTTATTTGGCGCTGATG
>CAYTME010000284.1:3242-3821 GCA_964438415.1 uncultured Pleurocapsa sp.
ACGCGATCGCTGTCATCGCCGAGGGCGCGCCGGTCAAAACGACCGAATACATGGAGCATCTGAGCAAGAACAACAGCGTCGGTTTCGAGGTGCGCTTGACCATCCTCGGCCACATCCAGCGCGGCGGCACGCCCACTGCCTTCGACCGCCTGCTGGCGACACGCATGGGCGTCAAGGCGGTGCAGTGGCTGTGCGAGGGGCAGTCCGGCATCATGACGGCGATGCAGGGGCGTAAGATCGAGCCGGTGCCGCTCGGCGAGGCCGTCAGCAAGATCCGCGAGATCAGCGACAGCTATTTCGAGATGCAGCGCTTCCTCTCGCGCTGAGGCGAGCGGCTCAGTCGGGTTTCGGCGCGCTGACATCCGCCAGCCGGGCGCGCACGAGCCGCACCAGCACCATCGTCGGGATGCGAAGCTGTGTGCCGCGCTGCCCGGCGCTGATGACGATGTGCTCGTGCTCGGTCGCTGGCTGGTCGAGGAAGACCGGCCAGTGTTTGTGCGTCAGTGCCAGCGGGCTGATGCCGCCGACGCGCAGCCCGGTGAGCGCCTCGGCGTCTTTGTGGGCGGCCATGCGCACCTT
>CAYTME010000285.1:0-3793 GCA_964438415.1 uncultured Pleurocapsa sp.
AGCCGCCAGCCGCGGTCGGTATGCACGGCGCGCGTTTCGACCGCCTGGCCGAGATCGCTGCCGCCGCGCGCTTCGGTCATCCACGTCGCGCCCTGCCAAACGCTGGCATCGCGCGCGAGCAGACGCGGCAGAAAACGCTCGCGCACATCTGGCGCAGCGTACTTCAACACCGGCGCAGCCGTCGCCAGCGAGACGGTGTAAGGGCAGTAGAGTCCGGTGTCGTAGTAGCCGGCGATGTAACCGAGCGCGTAGACGGCGGTCAGTCCCTCGGCGGCGGGGTCGAATGCGCGCCAGATGACGCCCTGGCGGTAGCCTTCGAGCAGCAGATCGCGGTAGCCTTCGGGAAAGATGAGGGCGTCGATGCGCTGGCCGAAGCGGTCGTACTGCTGGATCCAAGCTGTCCCCGCGCGATCGACGGTGGTCGAGATCGCCTGGCCGCGATCTTGCCACCAGCAATCATATGCCTCCAGCGGCAGCGCATCGGGCAGCGTCGATCCCAGTAGATGGCGCACAAAAGCGGATGGGGAAGCGGACAGCGCGTAGGCGGACATAGGCAGGACTCCCTCGCCGGGCAGCCGCGCCCGGCCTCATTCCAGTTTGTGGACGAGACTGTCGATGAAGTCTTCGTCGATGTTCGATCCCTTCTTGAGCAGCAGATCGACCTGACCTTCAAGCCGCTCGCGGTCGTCGACAGTCAGCTCTTTGGCGGTGATGACGACGATCGGCACGCGCTGGAGTTCTTCATCTGTCTTCATCGCCTCGATCACGGTGAAGCCATCCACATCCGGCATCATCAAGTCAGTGATGACGAGATCGGGGCGCGTTTCGAGCATGAACTGCAAACCCGCGCGTCCATCTGGCATCAGGTGGACCTCGTAGTCCGGGCTGCGCGCTTCCAGCAGGCGCTTGATCAGGCGGGCGGCGTCGGGGTTATCCTCGATGACGATGATACGGCGCACGCTCGCCTCAAGGTGATCGAGCGCGGAGAGCAGGCTCTCCTCCGGCAGAGCGGGCATGTTGCGCCGCTGAAGCTCGACCTGGCGCTGCCACTGTTCGCCCAAGATTTCGCGTTCGACCGGCAGCGTATGGCCGCTGCAGTTGACGACGACGACCTGATCCGGCTTGATGATGCCCTGGCGCACGAGTTTGAACAAGCCCGCAAACGTCACCCCGGTCGCCGGTTCGACCGAGATGCCATCCAGCCGAGCCACCACGCGGATCGCCTCGAAGGCTTCTTCGTCGGTCGCGCTGGCGAAGTAACCGCCGTTTTCAGCCACGTAGTCGTACAGAAGCTCGTAAGCGCGACCTGGATTGCCGGTCGCGAGGGTCGCGATCACCGTTTGGGGATGTTCGACCGGCGTGGCGATGCGCTGCCCGCGCACAAACGCCTCGACCATCGGCGCGCAGCCGGTCGATTGAATCATCGCCAGGGCAGGCAGACGGTCGGTCAGGCCGAGATCGTACATCTCGCGGAAGCCTTTGCCGACACCGATCGGTCCCATGCCGCCGCTGACGCTCTGAACAAACCAGTCGGGTGAACGCCAGCGCTGGCCATCTTCGAACGCATCGCCCAGCTCCTCGGCGATCTCGTAGGCCATCGTCTTCATCGCCTCGATGGCGGCGACGCTCTTGATGCCTCGGTCGAGGAAGACGCCTTTGCTCTTGGCGAAGCGCGCGGCGATCTCTTTCGTCTCGTCGTAGCTGCCGCTGATCTTGACGACCTCCGCACCGTAGAGCGCCGCCTCGCGCATCTTGGGGCCGGGTGTCAGGCCGGGGAAGAACGCCCACAGCTTGATGCCAGCGCGGGCGCAGTAGGCGGCGTAGGCGATGGCGACGTTGCCGGTGCTGGCGACGACCACCTCATCGACGCCGATCTCGCGCATGGCGGAGATGGCGACGGTTGCCTGCCGATCCTTGAAGCTGTTGGTCGGCCCTTGGCGTTCGTCCTTGATGTACAGATGCTTCAAGCCCAACATCCCAGCCAGCGCGTGCGAACGGATCAGCGGTGTGCCGCCTTCGCCCAGGCTGACGATGTGCCGCGCGTCGTGGATCGGCAGCACCTCGCGGTAGCGCCAGAGCGTTGGACGACGCTGTTTGAGTGCCGCCTGCCAGGTGGCGGCGTCGATGCCGCTCAGATCGTAGCGAGCTTCGAGGATGTTCTCGCCGCAGGTGGGGCAGCCGGCGACGTTTTTATCGAGCGGGACGCGCGTCTTGCAGTGCAAACATTCCAGGTCGATCTGCCGTGTCGTCTGAGTGTGCATGGGCGGTTTCTAGTGTTCCCCATTCGTGCGCGAAAGCTGACTCTTGATCGTGTCGATAAATTTGCGCGGGCCTTCTGGGTCGATATCCGCTTTGTAGATGACCTTGTGCTGCGAAAGTCGGTGCATCTCCTGCGCGTTGAGCGTATCGCTCGTGACGACCACGATCGGGATGCCGGCAGTTTCCGGGTTGGTGCTCAGCTCTTGGATGACGTGGAACCCGTCCATATCCGGCATGCGCAGATCGACGATGACCAGGTGAGGCCGCCGCCGCGCGATCATCGAAATGCCCTCGAGACCGCTGTTCGCGCTGAAGATGCGATACTTGCCCGCCTCGGTCAGCACATTTTCTAGCAGGCGCACGCTTTCTGGCTCATCATCGATGATCAAGATGCGGTCGCGCTGCGACTCGCGCTCGGCGTCTTTGGCCGCCTGCGCGATCGTCTCCGGCATGAACGGCTTGCGGATGAACTGAAACGCGCCCAGCGCCACTGCCTGCTGCGCGTCATCGCCCAGTGACACCGCGATGACCGGGATATCGACCGTATCGTCCCGCTGTTTCAAGCGCTCCAGGATCTGCCAGCCGCTGCCGCTGGCGAAATCGAGATCGAGCACGATCACGGTCGGATGCAGCCCACTCGCCATCGCCTCCGCTTCCAGCGGGATCGAGGCTGTGAAGACATCGAAGCCGTCGCGCTGGAGTGTACGCCGGAACTGATCGACCAGATCGACATTGTCCTCGATCAGGAGGAGCTGACGCTTGACCTGCGGGGAGCGCGACGGCACGGCCAGTACGGGCTGCTTCTCCGTCACTTGCGACGGAGGTTGATCGAGCTGTTCCCGAATCTGCGGCGGCAGCGCATTCGGATCGAGCGCCTGCGTGACCCCTGCTCGCTTCGGCTCGACTTTGACGGCTTCGCTTTCGCGAGTCGAGCGCGCAGGCGGCTCGGCGGGGCCCAGCGGCAGGAACACGGTGAAAGTCGAGCCGACGTTGACTTGTGACTGCACCTCGATGCGACCATCCTGCATTTCGAGCAGCGATTTGGCGATCGGCAGCCCAAGACCCGTACCGCTGTGCGTCTTCGTCAGCGACGAATCGACCTGGCGGAACGCTTCGAACAGCAGCGGCAGGTCTTTCTCGGCGATGCCGATGCCCGTGTCGGTCACGTCGATGCGCATCATCTCGCGCCCGGTCACCCGATCATCGACGACATAGGCGCTGATCGTGACGGAGCCTTCACGAGTGAACTTGGCTGCGTTGGAGACCAGATTGAGCAGCACCTGGCGGATACGGAATTCGTCCGCGTAGGCTTTCGGCAGCCCCGGTTCCAGATGCGCGATCATGTCGATCGGTTTGTCTTTCACGAGGCCGATGCCGATCGAGCGCACGCTTTCGATCACCGGCCGCATGTCGAAGTAGTCGATCTGCAAATCCATCTTGCCGGCGGCGATCTTGGCTTGATCGAGAATGTCGTTGATCAGGTTGAGCAGGTGCTGGCCGCTGTTGTAGATGGCGCTCAGGTCGGTCTGCTGTA
>CAYTME010000286.1:0-3605 GCA_964438415.1 uncultured Pleurocapsa sp.
GGCGCATACGCTCCAGCAGGGGGCTGTGCCGCAGACGGTGCAGCGCGCGCCGAAAGAGAAAGCGATCCCTCCGGGATTGCAATACCCGGTCGACGCGCCGTTGAGCGTCTCGCTCAGTGGGCTGCACTTCGACCTGCCCGCCGACGCCGTCTACAAAGCCGGGCCGAAAAGCCCGCAGCTTTACGCTGTCGTCATCAAGCAGCTGGTCGGCTCGGCGTACAGCCCCGATCTTGTCCCTCAGGCGCTGGCGAAGCTGTCCGCGAAGGGTTTCAGAGGCACGGGCGGCTTCCAGGCGACCAAGCCCGCGGTCGACGGTGAGCCGATGGAGGAGGGCATCGTCTTCGATTTTCAGCCCGCCATCACACTGATCGGTTTTCTGCGCTCGAAAAAGCTCGAGATCCAGATGACGCCGGAACAGCTCGACACGCTGCTGATGGCGGGAGTCACCATCGATCTGTGGCGGGATTTTCGTGACGATCTCAAGAGCGCTGGGCTGGCGCTGCCGTCGTGGTACACCAAGTTCATCTTCGAGCGCGAGGTCGCCCAGCAGGGCAAGATCCTGCGCGCCTATCGCGAGGCGCTCCAATCTCACTATCAAGGCAAAGACCCGACAGCCGCGACGTCGATGCGCGGTGCGGTTGGCGATCTGATCAGCGCGCTCTACACGCCGATCATGGTGGTCGAAGCTGTGCGCCAGGATACGAGTCTCGCGGTCGATCCGGTCGCGGGGGGCATTTACGGTGCGATGTTCGCCGTGCCCCCAACACCCAAAGGCCAGGAGCCGAAAGCTCCCACGTCCGCACCACCGCTGCGCAGCGTCAGCATCGTTGTGCAGTTCCTCGGCTACATGCGCACGCAGGCCGACCTGATGCGTGAGGCCGAATTCGACGCTGCGCTGCGTCTCAAACTCGTGCAGCGCTTCGCCCGCTGGTCGCAGCAGATGCTGTTCGCAGGCACTGGCGGGGCGGGCGATGAAACCATCCGCGACCAACCGGCGACGGCCAATTACGCCGCCTTTCCGTCAACTCTGGGGTCGGCGCTGGAGCCGCCGCTGTTCGAAGCAGCCACCTCGACCGACCATCGCTTCGAGATGATCGTCGAATTTCCATCGGTCTACGAGGCGTTGGGCAGCTATGCGTTCAACTGGGAGCGCGTGCGCGTGCCCGACGATAAAATCGGCCAGCAGGTCGATGTCAGCAAGCTGGAAGGCGAAGTGCCGACGATGGGCGAGGTTGCGGCGCTGCGTCTGAGCCGCGATACCGCCTACGGTAAAGCTGACCTCAAACGGGTGATCGATGAGATGGGCACGGATCTCGGCTCGCCAGGCGTCGGCGCGCTGGCGGGGGCGAACGCTATCCTGCGCTACATCGGCACCGGTATCAAACTTTTTTTCGAGGTGCTGACGCGACCCCAGCACGTCACGCGCGTCGTCTTCGACACACCCGGCCTCTATCTCGTGCGGGCGGCGATGTCGCAGGTGCGCGAAGGCGGCGAGGAGGTCGTGCGAGCGCCCAGCGTCGCCTATGTGCCTGTGCTCGCCCGCGATCCTGATGTGATGGCGGAGAGCGGCGTCCAGACGGCGCTGAGCGCCCGCGAAAAGACCCAAGAAACCATCAGCGAACTGGAAAAGAAGCTCAAGCAGACCGACCCGCCGCTCTCGGAGGCGGAGAGGACTGAGACCGAGGCGCGGCTCAAGGCGCTGCGCACATCGCTCGCGCCCGTCGGCGAACGCCTTGAACAGCAAAAGGGGCAGCTCTCCAGTCTGCTGGCCGATATCAAGAGCGGCGTGGCCGAAGGTGACGCCGAAGCGATCGGCAAGCAGCCTGCGCATCTAGAACACATCATCGCACTGCGTGCCAAACGCGGCATCACCGACGCCGAGCTGCTGACCGCACGTTTCGTCAGCGACCTGGGTCAGTCGATCCCACTTCAGCTTGAGGTCATGGATCGCAAGACCACGCGCAAGAATTGGTTCAAGGTCTACGTCTCCGATACGACGACGCCCAAGAGCGGTGACGCCGCTGGCGAGGGCACCACGCGCGACGAAGCCATCTTGAAAGCGGTGCGCAGCCTGCTGGAGAGCATTCATGGTTACGGTCGCGGGCGCGTCGCCGTCGCGCTGGGCGGCAAAATCCACAACGTGCGCATCGAAGCGAGCCTGGGGTCACTGCTGACTGAGGCGGTCGAAAATGTGGCGACGCTGCTCTCTCTGGCGGCGGTGGTGGCCGCGCCATTCACGGGCGGGGCGTCGCTCAGTCTGCTGATCCCGGTCGGCATTGCGGGCGCGATCCCATCGGCCTACCGCATCTCGCAGCGCGTCGAAGCCGGGACGTTCGAGCTTGACCTCGAAAATGCGCTGGAGATCGCCAATATCGCGGGCAGCGTCGTCAACATCGGGCGGATGGGCGCGACTTCGCTCAAGTTCATGCGGTTGGGCAAAGCGCTGTTGATCGTCGGCTTTGGCATCGATGCGGCCAACGGCATCCTGTTCGGTGCCGATCTGATGGTCAAGATCGAAGCGCTTTCCAAGCTGCCACCGGATGAACGGGCGGCCGCGCTGCTGATGTTGGTCAGTCAAGCGATGATGACGGTCGGCATCACCGTCGGCGGGGCGATGGCGGAACATGCTCAACAGAAGCGCGCCGAAGCCGAGGCCGGGCGGAGCAGAGGACTGGCAGATGAAAAGCCCCTCGCTGGTGCCGAGGCGGGCAAGCGGACGCCAAGCCAGATGGATCAGATCTTTGCCCGGGCGCAGGCGGAAACCGAGATGCGCAAGCTGGGCAGCATGGACTCGGAGTCGGCGGCTCGGCTGCGCGCCGATGACAAGCTGCGCCAGAGTCTGGCGGAGAACAGCCTGGCTGCGTCGGTGCTCAAGAAATGCGCTTCGCCGTGCTTCCCGGCGGACATGTCGCCGGAGCTGGTCGAGCGCCTGGAACGCGCACTGACTCGCATCAACGAGACGGGCACCATCGATCAGGCCGGGTTGAAGCGGTATCTCTATGACCGCCGCTCCGATCTCAAGAGCGCCGTGGCCGAGATCGAACGCTGGCGCGACGCGCCGACTCTGAACGCCTGGATGAAGTATTTCAACGAAGGCGGTTCGGTCAAAAAGGTGCCGCCGCGCGAGGACCCCAAGCTGCTGCTTGAAATCGCCGAACGTTCGCACGATATGGGCGTCAAGTACGGTAAGAGCATGGCCGAAACCGAGGGGTTGGTCTCAGCCAACTTCGAGAATCCGTTCGAGCGGCGCGGCTATTACGGCCAGGGCTTCGACGACATCCGCCGCAAAGGGCCATCGCTCGATGTAGGCGATATCTACATCGTCGAATACAAGGGCGGCACGGCTGCGCTGGCGAAGGGGCAAATGGAACTCGATTGGGTGGTCGGCAATATCCGCAAGCTGTTCAATGAGGGCGGCCCGTCCGGCCAGGCCTGGGCGCGTATCCTAGCGAAAGCGCTGCGCGAAGGCCGCCTGAAAGGTGTCGCCTATTCGACGCCGATCGCCAATGGCCAGCCGAAGCCCACCGTCTCGATCGGTACCTGGGCGTACCCATCGACCAAGATCACGCTGCCGTAGCTTCAGTGCAAAATTGGCACCTCTGATA
>CAYTME010000286.1:3615-3793 GCA_964438415.1 uncultured Pleurocapsa sp.
TGAGGAAAAAGACGAGGAACGAGACCGATGCGACAGCTTCAGCGCCAGCCGAAATCGAAAACGACCGACTCACCTGAGCGAGCCGATGCCCCAGCCAGTGCACACAGCGGGCGAGCCGCCTCACCGCTCTACGCGCGGGGGCAGCCCGTCCAGCGCAAGCTGACGGTCAATGCGCCCG
>CAYTME010000287.1:0-3744 GCA_964438415.1 uncultured Pleurocapsa sp.
GCGGCCCCATTCGTCCACTCTGGCACCTCCCCATCTTATTCAGTTGCAGCTGAGCGGAGGGAGTGGGATTCGAACCCACGAGGGCGTGAACCCTGGTGGTTTTCAAGACCACTGCCTTAAACCGCTCGGCCATCCCTCCAGACGCGCTCAGTGGACAGCGCATCTATGGTGCGAAGTGTAGCATGAGCGTCGATCTCGGTCAATGCCCTGAATCGAGCGGGTATGGCCAAAGCGAAGGATTTGCGGTAGAGTGTTGGCAAGATGGCATAAGCATTCAGCGGAGCTGGGTGGTGGAGCAGCCGGTTTTCGACGAGCAGGATGTGGTCGAGGTTGAGGTCATCGAGCACGCGCCACCGATTACCGAGCGCAGCGCTGCACGGCGCATAGCCCTGCAGGCGCTCTACGAGATCGATGCTGTACATCACGAGGTCGGGGAAGTGCTTGCCCGTCATCTTGACAATGCGCAGCCGCCGAGGAAGATCGCGCGCTACGTCCAGCGTCTCGTGCAAGGCGTCCTTAAATACCGCGACTCGATCGACTCCGCAGTCATTCGCTTCGCGCCGGATTTTCCTTTGGAACAGATCGCGCTGGTCGACCGTAATGTTCTCCGGATCGCCGTTTACGAATTCGCCATAGCACGGCACGTGCCGGTCAGCGTCGCGATCAACGAAGCGGTCGAGCTAGCCAAATTGTTCGGCAGCGAGACAGCCCCAAGTTTCGTCAATGGGGTATTGGGGTCTTTAGCCGACGATACCGATACGCTCCAAATCCTTCAGCAGATCTCCGAGCAAGAAGTGTGATATGAACATTTTTGGTATTGGTGGGGCTGAACTGATCCTCATCATCATCATTATGCTTGTCGTCGCTGGTCCTCAGCGCATGATCCGCTGGATGTACATCGTCGGTCGCTACGTGGCGAAACTTCAGCGCATGTGGGCGGAGGCGGCGGCGGTGCTGCAGAAGGAATTCGACGCTGCAGGGGTCGATATCGAAGTGCCCAAGCAAATCCCGACTCGCGGCGATGTGCAGCGGCAGGTGCGGTCTGCTCTCAACCCGGTTGCTCGGCCCCTCGAAGAGATCCAGTCCGAACTACGACAAGATCTTGATAACGTGCGCCTATCCACTCAGGTCAATCGTTCCGAGCGCTCACGCAGCACACCCACACCGATATCATCCGCCAATCAAAGCCCACCAGCAGCCAACGGCAGCGGCGGTCAGGATTTCGGCTCGTGGTCTTCGAGTTCCACCCAAACGGATGAAGGAGAACGTCCGTGACGCTCAAGATCCGACCACCTCGTCTGCTGCCGCGTCGAAAACCTGCCCCTACCAACCTGGCAGAGACCCAGGACATACCGGAGGATGAGGGCGCGCGGATGGGCTTGTTTGAGCACCTCGATGAGCTGCGCCGCCGTCTCTTCCGCGCGGTCATCGCGCTTGTGATCGGGACCATCTTTGCGCTTCCGCTGACAACCTCCATCTTGGAGTCACTGCAGCAGCCGTATGGCCGGCAGTTCACTGCGCTCGGCCCCACCGACTCGGTGGTCGCTTACTTCCGTGTGGCGCTGATGACAGGAGCAATCCTGTCAATTCCTGTCATCACCTACCAAGTCCTCATGTTCATCCTGCCGGGGCTGACCCGCAAAGAAAAGCGCTATTTGCTCACCGCTTTGCCCGCCATTACCGCCCTTTTCCTCGTCGGCGCAGTTTTCGCTTGGTTCGTGCTCATCCCGCCCGCACTCGGTTTCTTGGAGGGCTTCGCGCCGACCATCTTCAAGCCGGAGTGGACGGCCGATCTGTATTTGAGTTTCGTCACGGCCTTGATCTTCTGGATGGGCGTCGCTTTTCAAACGCCGCTGATCTTCTTCGTCGTGGCGCTGTTGGGCATGGTGACTTCTGGGGCGCTGCTTCGGCAGTGGCGGCTTGCCGTCGTCGGCGCATCCATTGCAGCCGCTCTGATCACACCGACGATCGATCCGGTCAACATGTCGCTCGTGATGGTGCCGCTCCTCATCCTTTACATTCTCAGCATTGTATTGGTTGCGATCGGTCGGCGCTTCAGCAGCGTCAATACGGGAGCGGCTGTTTGAGCCTCAACGCGCACACACTGCGCATTATCGGCGTGCCAATGGATTTGGGTCAGCAGCGGCGTGGTGTCGATATGGGACCGAGCGCCGTGCGCTATGCAGGCTTGAAGCCGGCATTGGAGCGGCTCGGCTGGCTGGTTCGGGACAGCGGCAATCTGCGCGTCCCGATCGCTGAAGAGGTCGGTCACGATGTGGCCGATGGACGCGCCTACAACGCAAGTGCGATCGCGCAGGTTTGCCGCGACCTGCATGCCACGCTGATGCCCCTGCTGCGAGATGACAGCGCGATCGTGCTCGGTGGTGATCACAGTGTGGCGCTGGGGAGCATCAGTGCGGCGCTCGATGCGACTCCGGAGCAGCGGAGATTGGGCGTCTTATGGGTGGATGCCCATGGCGATTTCAATACGCCTCATACGACACCGTCGGGCAATGTGCATGGGATGGTCGTCTCTGCGCTGATGGGACTTGCGTCACCAACACTGACCATCGGCCACAAGCGGCTGCAAGCTCAGCACACCGTCATGTTGGCGACGCGTGATCTGGACGATGAGGAACGCACGGCACTCCGCAGCAGCGGCATTCTCGTGCTGACGATGAGCGAAATCGACCGTCGAGGGATGGCAGCCTGCGCGCAGGCTGCACTCGACCATCTGGATGGCGTGGATCGACTGCACGTGAGTTTCGATTTGGACTCGCTTGATCCCACGATCGCGCCAGGGGTTGGCACGCCGGTTTCAGGTGGTCTATCGTACCGAGAGGCGCACCTGCTGATGGAAATGCTGGCCGAGGATGGGCGCGTGCGCTCGCTCGACATTGTGGAAGTGAATCCGATCTTGGATATTGCCAACAAGACTGGTCAAATAGCGGTTGAGCTGGCGGCCAGCCTGTTCGGTAAACGAATCCTCTAATGCTGAAGAGAGCAATATGTTGAGCCTAATGGGGATGTGGGTCGCGCGAGGACTGCTTACACTTGGCGGTTGGCAGTTAGTTGGAAGCAAACCCGCCGCGCCTAAGTCAGTTGTGATTGGGGCACCACACACATCCAACTTAGATGGCGTCTTGATGGTGCTGGCGGCTTTTGCGCTCCGGGTTCGCCTCAAGTGGTTGGTCAAGGACAGCTTGTATCGCTTCCCGCTCAGTCTGCTGCTGAGCTGGGTGGGAGCCATCCCCATCAATCGCAAGTCCAGCCAGAACACGGTCGAGCAGTCCAAGGCGATCTTCGATGCGGCGGACGAGCTGTGTCTCGCACTCGCGCCGGAAAGCACGCGCAGACGGACGGAAGGTTGGCGCAGCGGCTTCTATTACATTGCGCTTGCTGCAAAAGTGCCGATCTATTTCGGTTTCATCGACTATCGGATGAAAACTATCGGCATCGGCGGCATGCTGACACCCACAGGTGACCTTGAAGTTGACATGGAACAGATCCGCGCTTTCTATCAGACCATCACACCCAGATACCCCGACCAATTCGGTGAGATCAAGATCTCTGCGCGCAAATCCGAGGTTGAGCAGAGCAGCTAGGCTTGCTGACCGCCGATGCAAGGTGTCCGGCACCGAGTTTAGGGCTTGCAAGGAAACATGAGGCGAGGCCCGCGGGCATGAATACTGCTGTTCCGTGCACTACCGCTGCATTTCACCTATAGCGCTGTATTCAAAGTGC
>CAYTME010000288.1:0-3742 GCA_964438415.1 uncultured Pleurocapsa sp.
TTATGTAGCCGCCGCTCTTGCGCTTCGCCTGCTGTCCGCCGCGTGTGCGGATGCCGAGCAGCGCCGACTCACGGCGGGCAAGCGTGAACGAGAGCGCGACCAGTACGCGATCATCCGGGTCCATTGGGTCAAGATCGGGTGAGTTGGCAAAGCGCACCGCAACGCCAAAATCGTTTAGCTCGTCGATTGCGCGTAACGCCTCGGTGTCGTTACAACCGAATCGGTCGGCGCGCTCGACGATAACGTGTGAGAACTTGCCGACACGCGCATCTGCAAGCAGTCGTTGATACCCGACGCGGTTGGGCGTTTTGCCCGTTAGCACGTCCACATATTCATCGATCACAGGCAGTTCGGAATGCTCCAGCACATTTCCATCAATGATCGAGCGCTGCCGTGCGCGGGACAGTTCCGGTTTCTGATGATCCTCGCTGCTCGTGCGAAGGTAAACTGCCCAGCCTGGCTGCGGTGGGATGGCAGCAGACTTCTTCCTGCGGTAACTGCTCATCACTAACGCTCGCTCGTTTCGCCGTGATCGAACCGTGCCAGGATAATCAGCCCCGCTTCAAAGTCCTCTGTTGAGATAAGCGGCTCCCAGTTGCCGCGGATCGTCTTCGGAGCGATGTCGTCTTCCTGGCTCACTAAACGAGACGTATCCGGAACACGATCCAGCCATCTGAAGGCTGGATTTTTTGCTTCATGCCGCTGTCTGAGCGCTCACAGCCAGATCGTTGAGATAGGCAAACGGCGCTGGGAGTTCCAACCACACCGCGCTGGCCATTGTCACCCAGAATGTCACCACCTCAGATTTCACCAGCTCTTTCCTCTCGCTGCGCGTCATTCGGTTATGCAGGGTTCGGACTTGCCCGATGGTTATCAGCATGGTTATCAGTGCGCTCCCCAGATTGGTGATAGGTGTCGTGCACGGCTAGAATGTTGGTGCTCGCCAGCAAACGTCGGATCATCGCCCCACAGGCTTCCGGCCGAGGTGCTCAGGACGCCGACTCGCCGTCTGACGGTCGCTCTGCGTAGGGCTGTCTGCTCAGAGGGATCTGTCTCCAGTGCGCTCACCGGTCAAAGCGGACACGTGCAGGAAGTGCACTGTCCGCGACACCGGCGCAGTTGTTGAGACATTTGTTTGCAGCGCAACCCAGCTAGCTGAAGGGTTACTTGACAGCCGCCCGCGCGGACATATTCACCTGCTGGCGGAGATCGAGACCCAGTCACCGCTAGGCGCGCGAGGGGGACGGTCTGACAGCCGTCCCCCCAATATCCATCCTGAGCGCTGGGCACAGACACGGAGTCTAAGGCACGGTCGCGTCGTACAGCGCGCCGTCATTTACGGCCTGCCCTTTGCGCCCTTGATCGTGATTGACACCTACCAGGACAACTCCAGAGCATGTTCCCGCGTGACCATCGCTGGCGCCGAAGCTGATCTGATACATGCGCCCGTTGCCTCTAGCGCTGCGCTCCGCGCGCACGGAGGCTGTCGGCGTACCGACTCCCAGGCCATCTGGCGAGATGTCACCGTCGCCTGTCCCGTTGGTCGGCTCATCCTGCCAGATGCTGGTCACTGTGATCGCGATAGGGTCGCTTTCTGGGTCTGTGACACCCAGGATGTTGATGTCCACCATCTGGTGCTGCGGCGGCCACAGGAAATCGCTGCTTGGATAAGCCGCCGCGCAGCTGGGCGCGCGATTCAGCACAGTCACTGTCGCCGCCGCGCTGCCAACGCCGCCATCCTTGTCCGTCACCGTCAGCATCACGGGGTAAGTCCCTTCCAGTGTATACACATGCGTCGGTGTGAGCGTCCCACTCGTACCGCTGCCATCACCGAAGTCCCAGACAACTGTGTGGGTATCCAGCGCGCCTGGATCACTGAAGCTGCCCGAGAAGGAGACCAGATCGTTTCGATAAACGGTCTGGGACACGAGCGGCCCGACCACAGGCGGGACATTCTCGACGACCAGCGCGAAAGCTGCGCTGCTCGTTCCCCCGTGCAGGTCATCAGCAGTGATTAGAACCATCTGGCTGTCTGATGGACCGTCGCGGGTCTGGAACTGCCATGCCCACTGGTCGCCAGCGACACTGACGCTGCCAACCGAGACATTCAGGCTGACTGGGTCGCCGTCTGGGTCGTTCACCGTCCCGGTATTGGCTGCCATCTGGCCTTCAGACACGACGACAGACGTCAAGTCAGCGGTCACTACCGGCGGTTGATTGGACAGATCGACGATCAGCCGCGGCCCGGCAACGGGCGGAACTGTGCCTCGGTCCCAAATATTGCGCAGCAGCCCGTCGCGCGCGCCAAAGCCGACCAACTGCTCTGTACCCACTGAATTCGCGTCGCGGAGTAGGAGACCAAAGTTTGCGTAGCTGCCGCTCAGCCAGCCCTGCACCAGCCCCGTGATGTCAAGTTCAACCACCGAGCCGACAGGGTAAGACACGCGGTTGATCGCAATCATCGCTGACGGCGCTGGGTCGTAGTCGGGGTATTGGATAACCTGGACGGGAGGGGCCACGTGCGTCTTCAGCTCCGTAACCCACGAGACGCCGCCGGTATTATCCGAGAAGATGCACACATTACCAGGCACCCACTGCGGTCCTGCAGTGCCGATGCCCTCAATCCAGGGCGTACGTCCGGCAGTCGGCAGCAGCCGGTGAACCTGGATCCTGTGAATGGATGCGGTCGTGCCCCATCCCCATCCCCAAATCGTCAGTTGCAGACGCGCACTCGCTATCGGGCGGCCAGCGAGACTAGCCAGGTCGAACTGTATCAGGCCGTAGAACGGCGCGCTGCCGTAACGCGAGCCGACCGCGATTTCGGGTGTGCAGCCAAAGTTATCATTGGCCCAGCCATCGGCGCGCACGTAACTATCGGCGCTCGCTTCGACGATAACCGAGGCCTGCGCGCCCAGCGGCGCGACGCCGAGGATCAGCGCAATCGCCAATACCAAACATACACACAGCGCTCGCCGCGCGTTCCAAAGGTGACGCATGAGCTTGCTCCTGTGCGATAAACGATGGGTCGGGGGACTGGATCGTGTATGGCGGATAGCCGAGCGAGTCGCCTACCGCACACTACCTTACGGATCTACTTTCGATTATACACCTGAATCAACCGGAGGTGCTTCGTCGCGTAGAACCGGGCGATCGCTATCATCAACTGACTTGCAGGCGGACGCTGGTTATTCCACCGCCAAGCATGACCACTCTGCCCACGATCGAGCCGCATCCTGCCTTAGTCGAATTAGCAGCCGCGCCGCCAACCGTGCAGGCGTCCGCAGCCACCGCCGCCCTGGTGCGCGCTGAACGCCTATAACGAGAACTGCAGTCGTGAGGTCGACCCCGGCGGAGGGTATCGATGGCATCTAAGTGCGCGTGGTCGAGGCGGTCACCAATCGCGCTCTAGCCAGCGGCTCCACCAACGCACACGGCTATGCGGCGTTTATATAGTGGGGCGACAACGAGAGATGATCGCGTGGCAGGCGTGGACGACGGACGATGAGAAATGGGCAATGGAACTCTCGACACGCACTCGCACGGTCGATACATCGTGCGCACGTGTGAAACGAGCGACGCGACCGACCCGCAAGAACTGGCACACTAGCTTTTCAAGTACCTTGTCTAGGACAAAGATAGGCAGGAAATGACGAGCTTCCGCTTGAAAGCCTGAGCCAACCGATTTTGGGTACTGCGTGCCGGACTGCTAGATGAGGTTAATGCCAAGACGGATTACGATGAT
>CAYTME010000289.1:0-2133 GCA_964438415.1 uncultured Pleurocapsa sp.
GGTTGCCCGCCCGCCCGTCCAGCGTGAAGTAGTCGCCGGTCGTGTGGATGCGGTCGCGCTGGTCGAACAGCAGCATCTTGCTGGCGACGCTGCCGATCCGTTCATCGCGCTGAAAAGCGGCGATCACCGCCGCTGACCAGCCCGGGTCGACCTCGGTATCGTTGTTGAGCAGGGCGATGTACTGGCCGCGCGCAGCGCGGATGCCGGCATTGCACGCGCCGGTGAAGCCGTAATTCCGGTCGAGTTCGAGCAGGCGCACCCAGGGGTAATCGCTGCGGATCAGCTCGCGCGAGCCGTCGGTCGAATGGTTGTCGGCGATGATGACTTCGATGTGCGGATAGGTCTGCCGCTCGAGCGCGGACAAACAGACTGGCAGGAAGCGGATCGCATTCCAATGAGGAATGACGATCGAAAGCAGGGACGGCTCGCGCGCCCCTTCATCCGCTGGCGATGAGGACATCAAGTCGGCATCTGAACTCGGCATGACTCGATTGTATCAGACTTCATGCCTCGTTCGCAGCCCGTCAGCGCTGCCCGCTGCGCCGCGCCTCGTCGCGCTGATCGAGCAGCTCGTCTATGCCCTCAACCACGTCGCGATCGAGCGCATGTTTGCGCGCTTCGATCCGGCGTTCGAGATAGGCCAGCTCATCGTCGTTCAGATCATCGACCAGCCGGTTGATGAGCGAGTACATGTCCGTCTCAGCCAGATAGCGCTTGCCTTTGTCCGGCGTCGAGCGGGCAGTTATCTGCCTCACCAGCACCAGCCCCCCGATGATCGCGACCAGGAAGCCGATCAGCATAGGCAGGACGAACGACGTGGCGCGCCCGGCGGCCATGAAAAGGGCCAGCAGGAAGGCCAGAACCGTCACGCCGAGCGCGATGGTCAGGGCGCTGCTCATCGACTGGCGGCTGCTCGTGTCGCGCTCATCTGTGGGTGGCGAGAATAACGGCTGCATCGTATCCCTCCGATCCATTTTCGGTGCATACCGCTATCTTGTATACGCACGAGTCGGCGCTGGCGATGCAAGCCCGTTCATGCGCGCAGCAGGTTCTCGCGCTCCAGAAAAGCATCGACCGCCGCCTGCCAGGGACGGAGCCGGATGCCGATCGCTGCGCCGGCGCTGTTGGCCAGGGCGCTGTAGAGCGGCGGTGTCGAGGGGCGCGGCCATTGAAAGTGAAGGATGCGCTCGATCGGCGTCTCCGGCCAGCCGGCGCGATCGAGGACATGGCGCGCAAAAGTGTAGCGCGAACATGCCCCCTCATTGACGAAGTGGTAGATGCCGAAACGTTCCGTCTCGATGAGCTGCGCGATCGCCGCCGCGACAGCGTCGGTGTACGTCGGATTGGCGATCTCATCGGTGACGACGCGCAGCGGCTTGCCCGCCGAAGCCGCCCCGAGGATGGCCTGGATGAAATTCCTGCCGCCGTGGGCGAACAGCCAGGCCGTGCGCACGATGTAGTGACGCTGGACATGGCGCATGACGACCTGCTCACCGACCCACTTGCTGCAGCCGTAGGGGTTGACCGGAGCCGTCGGATCGTATTCGCGGTAGGGGGTGCTGCGCACGCCGTCGAACACCTCATTGCTGCTCACGTAGAGCATGGCCGCGCCCACCGCCGACGCCGCCAGCGCGACATTCTGGGTGCCGTAACCATTGATGGCCAGCGCGCGTTCCGGCTCGCGTGCGCAGCCATCGACATCCGTCCAGGCGGCGGTGTGGATGACGATCTGAGGCGCCGCGTCTCGCACGCAGCGGCGCGCCGCGTCGAAGTCGGTGATGTCGAGTTCGGCTTTGGTCACGGCGGTGACGTCATGCGCCTGGCTGAGCAGCTCAGTCAGCCTGCTCCCCAGCCTGCCCGCCGCGCCGGTGATGAGAATGCGCATGGTCTACACCCGTCCATAGTGTGATGCCATCTGGATCGATGCTGCTTTGGCCGTCTTGTTCTCGAACCCCGCCCATACCGGGCTGAAGAAGCGGTTGTTCAGCTCGCAGACTTCGCGCACGTCCGTCACCATGTCGATCACCTCAGCCCCGTGCGCCGCCTTGCGCCAGCCGATATCGGTCAGGTTGGCCGAACCTTTGAAGGCGATCAAGCCGTCGAGCAGACGCAGAATGTCGCCGTCGTCGAGCG
>CAYTME010000289.1:2143-2963 GCA_964438415.1 uncultured Pleurocapsa sp.
ATCAAGCCGTCGATGATGATGAGCTTCTGATGCGGGAACCACTGGCTGTTCTGACCGAAAAGCCGCGTGTTCAGGCGCGGCGCATCCGCGGCGTGGGCGGTCAGCTCGCGGTACATCTCATCGCGTTTGATGCCGGAGACGATGCCGCGCACATCGACCCGCTGTGCGGCCAACTTGAGGACGCCGACCATCAGCGCGCTGAGGCCGAAGGTCGTGAAGTGAATGCACTGCTGGGCTGCATCGATCGCTTCCAGCAGCGCGCGCATCGGTGAGTAGTCCGACGCTTGTCCGGACAGCCCGGCACGCGCGCGGCGGGCGATCGAGGCGAGCCGCTGGCTGTGCGCCATCAAGTCATCGAAGGTCAATGCCAGCCCACGCGCTTGCAGGTAGAATTCAACCGAGGGGTACTCATCCGTCGGCACATACGCGACCTCGCACACCGGGCAGCGGAAAGCCGGCTGCGCGCTGTCCTCACCTAAAAACGCGAAGCAGCGCTCACACAGGCAGCGCGGCGGCGTAAAACACAGAAGCGTGTCGAGATCGAAGCTTTGCATCCGCGATCCGAACAGATGGCCGAAAAGTGCAGCCTAGTGTGCCAGATACGGCTGTGAAACGCAAATCTAACGTGCGTCAGCGCTCGCTCCAATAGTGGAACACCTCCTCTAAGTCCGCCTGCCAGCGCGCATCGAGGTCATCGACCGGCAGGTCGCGCTTGGCCGCCATGCCGAAATAGCCGCCGCTAGGTTTGCCCGTCGCTCGGCTGACGACGAGCGCGCAGAGCGGCCCGTGACCGGCCCGCTCCTTCTCGCCGCACACTTCT
>CAYTME010000289.1:2973-3735 GCA_964438415.1 uncultured Pleurocapsa sp.
CAGGCGGGTGAAGATGAACGAATGCGGGTGCAGGGTGACGCTGGTCAGCCTCTGCGCCAGCTCGCCGTAGGTGATGGTGCGCCGAGCGCGCGCGTGCTCGATCAGGACGGCGCGCATTTCGTCCTTGACGACGGCGCGTTCAACTTCGGAGATCTTGACGCGGGCACGCCCGAACGACATGCGGTTCCCTTCAGCGCAGGATGACGGTCAAGGTCTGGTCGTCGATGCGGATACGATCCAGCCGGTAGGGCCGTTCGATGCTGAGCGTCAGATCGTTCAGGGCTTGATTCGCCAGCTGCTCGATCTCCGCGATCTGGCGCATCAGGTCGCCCTGAGCCGGTGTGTAGAGCGTGCCGCCGATATCCAAGCCGGTCAGCTCGATCTGCCTGCCGCTGGCATCGACGCGCAGCACCGCACCGACGCGCTGCGCGATGCCGCCTAGTTCCGCGAGCGCGACATCGGCGTAGACGATCGCGCCGCCCGCCCGCAGATCGACGCTCAGGTTTTGAAAGCGCGGGTCGGCATTCTGGCAGATCGGTGTGTACTGCGCGCACAGACCGATCAGGTGCTGCTCTGGGGCGGTGACGACTGCCAGCGCGCCGACGCTGTCGCTGCCGGTGACGACCTGATACCACTGCGGCTGGACTTCGAAGGTGCGCTGGCCGTAGTCGGGGATGGCGGCGGTGAAGCGAGCGGCGGCGACCGGGCTGCTGACCTCGACCGGCGGCGGAACCTCGGCTCGGCTGAAGACCGCGCTCGTCT
>CAYTME010000290.1:0-3722 GCA_964438415.1 uncultured Pleurocapsa sp.
TAGAGCGTTTTCTTGTGGCCGCTGGCGCTCTGATTGATCGATGGGGCGATCACCTGGATTTCGCCGATGGTGCGCATCGCCTGCGCCAGCGCCAGAATGCCAGGCGCGTGAACGCCATCATCATTGGTAACTACGATATACGTCATGCTCGGTCTGCTTTCAACGCTTCCAGAGGGGGTATCGCGGTTCCCCAAAAATACAGCCTTCGATTGTACCACACGCAGATCAAGAGACGATTAAGCGCCTGTGTGGAGAGTCGCGCGCAATCGTTTGCAGAGCGTTCATAAGCGCACGCGCGCGATCGCCGAAAAACAGGGTATCATGACTAGTGACGATGCACCTATGCACGCGCAGCGATGTGGGTGTAGACTGTCACGCGGCAGTAGCGAACGGAGGTGCGCTGTGCCGGACGACATTTCACAGCTCAACTATATGGAAGGCGTCGGCGCGTTCCAGAATGCGCGCCTGCGCGCCTTTTGGCACGATTTCGCCAGCTTCTTGCGCGGCAAGTCCGCCGAGCTGCTCAGCTTCGAGGAGATTCGAACGCGGCTGCGTCTGCGCGAGGAGAACTACAAAGGTCTGCAAGATATCCCGCTCGACCGCATCGTCGGCAGCGTCGGGCGTTACCGCGATTTCAACGATCAATTCCTGCCGCGCAAGAACCGGATGCAGGAACGCTGGAGCCGCGTCTATGCGGTCGCTTCCAGCATGACCGGCCTGCCGCCGATCGAGGTCTACCAGGTCGGCGACCTGTATTTCGTGCGCGACGGCAATCACCGCGTATCGGTCGCCCGGCAGATCGGAGCGACGCACATTCAGGCCCACGTGACCGAGCTGCCGACGACGATCCCGCTGTGGCCGGGCATGACCGAGGAGCAGCTGGACGCAGCGGCCGTCTACGCCGCTTTTCTCGACGAGACGCGGCTGCCGCATCTGCGTCCGCATCATGTGTCGCTGCTGCTGAGCGAGGCTTCGCGCTACCCCGACCTGCTCGGGCATGTCTACCTGCACCGCAGCATCATGGAGCAGACGGAGGGGCGCAGCATCTCGATCCCGGAGGCGGCAGCCAATTGGTACGACAACGTCTACCGTCCCGCCGTGACCTTGATCCGTAAGTACGGCATCCTCGAACACGCCGATGGGCGCACCGAAGCCGATCTGTACTTATGGCTGGTCGATTACCTGAGCGAAATTCGCCAGCAGTACGGCGAACAGTCAGAGACGCGCAGCTTCAGCGATGCGCTGGTCGATTTTCTCAAAGCGCGCCAGCTCGAAGTGCCGCCGGAGCTGTTGGTCGAACCGGATGATACAGTGCAGCTCGCCCGCGTGCGCCTCGACCAGGAGCTGCGCCGGCTGCGCCCGGAGATGGAACGCGAGCTGGCCGAGCAAAACGGCCGCACTGAACTTGACGAGACGGCAGATTGAACCCACGACGTGACCGGTTGATCGCATATCTGACCGCCGAGCGCGAGGCGGCTGCGAGCGCCCTGACCGCCGCCGCAGGCGGAGCGACGCTGTGCCAGCTTCACAAAGACGGCCGCGTGACCGGCGGCCTGAAATATGACGAGGGACGCTTCACCGCCATCGGCGGTCTGCTGGCCGCCGTGAAGTCCTGCGAAAGCGACGCGGCCTGTGCGGACATCCTGCGCGAACACACCGAGCGCTGGCAGGCCGATCTCGACCGCTGCCGGTCGCAGCCGCGCCCGTCGATCCCCTGGGTAGCCTACGCGCAGGGCGGCCTCGATGCGTGCACTGCCGCATCGTCCGCGATGACGGAGCCGGGCTGAAAGTCGGGAGGTGGTGCGCTCATGCCGCTCCAGTGGGCAGTCCTGATCGTTTGGCTGCTGTGGCTGCTTGTCTACTGGCGCGGCGGCCTGACCGTGCTTCAAGATCTGCGTGCCGCCCAAACGGGGTCGGATCGCATATGCATCGGCGGTCTGGCCGTCCTGTCGCTCTTGATCACCCTCAGTGCCGCGTGGGTGACCAGCCAGATGCGCGCGTCCGAGCCTGGCTGGCTGATCGCGATCGGCGGTCTGCTCGTCGCGATCGGTGCCGCCTGATCTATCCAGTCTGGTGAGCCGCGCCGGCTAACCGCCAGGCGTCCACGTCACGTCCGCGACGCCCGCCTGGTGATTCTCCCAACGTGCCAGCGTGAACAGATAGTCGGACAGGCGGTTGAGGTATGGCAGCGCATGCTCTCCGATCGGCTCGACTTCGGCGAGCTGAGTCACCAGCCGTTCCGCCCTGCGGCAGACCGTGCGTCCGACGTGGATCTGCGCGGCAGCGGGCGATCCGCCCGGCAGGATGAAAGCGGTCAGCGGCGGCAGCGCCGCCGTCAGCGCGTCGATACGTGCCTCCAGCCAAGCGATCTGTCCGGCGTCGGCGCGCACGACGTAGCTGGTCTTGGCATCGAGCGGCGTCGCCAGGTCAGCCCCCAGGTGGAAAAGCTGGCGCTGGATGCGCTCGAGATCGGCATCGGTGTCCGCGCTCGGATGCAGCGCGCGCGCCACGCCGAGGACGCTGTTCAGCTCATCGACTGTGCCGTAGGCTTCGACGCGCAGATGATGTTTGGGCACACGACCGCCGCTGAAGAGCGCCGTCGTCCCATCGTCTCCGGTGCGGGTGTAGATCTTCATCGCGTCACTTTCACTCAAAGATGCGGTCGAGAAACAGCGCCATCTCGCGGTCGAAGATGCGCGGCGGCACCGTGTGGCCGGACAGCCGGTCGATGATGACCTGCACGTTGACATGGCTGGCGGCCAAGATGTCGGCGTAATCGAGCGACTCGGTGTAAGCCACAGCGCTGTCGCCGATGCCGTGAATGAGCAGGTGCGGCGGATCGCCCCTGCTCACCCAGTAGATCGGGTAGTAGCCGAGCGCCGTATGGAAAGGCTCCGGCAGGTCGAGGTGCTGCCATTCGCGGGGTGCGGTCGCGGCCAGTGTCCGGTAGGTCTGGTTGATCGTGTCCAGCGGCACATCCTTGACGATGTCGTAAGCGATCTGGAAAGGATCGCTGAGGACATCCGCCGCGCTGGCGACGAAGCGTCCGGCATTGGTGACGACGCCGGCAATGGCGTAATCATCGGGCAGGCTGTGCGGGCAGTCGGTCATGAACTGCTCTGGTCGGTCGATGGCCGCCGTCATCGCGGCGGTCAGCCCGCCGAACGATACGCCGTAGAGGGCGATGCGCCGCGAGTCGAGGCCGTGCGCCGCGCCGCTGGCATAGACCCAGGCGAGCGCGCACAGCGCATCGGCGTAGGCGTTCGGCAGACGGGTGCGGTAGCGCACCGAGACGGCGGCATAGCCGGCCCCGGTGACGATCTGCGGGATGCCGTTCTGCACCAGCTCCGACTCTTCACTGCCAAAACCGTGAAAACCGAGTACGACTGGGTAGGGCGAGCTGCCCGTCTCCGGCAGAAAGATGTCGGCCACCCGCCCATTCTGATCGGGCGCGCCGTACAGGACGTTGTTTTCGGTCGGGCGGATGGTGTGCTGGGCGGCGGCGATTCGTGCAAAACTGAGCATGAGCATCAGCGCTGCGCAGACGAGCAGCAGGTGCGCATAGCTTGCCCTGATCGACTCCGCCTGATGTGTCTCCCTGACAGGTTGAGTCATCCCGACGGGGCGTCCGCCTGTTTCGTGCGCCGGTCTTGTCATCAACATCTCTCCTCGCTATCTCTCCTCGCTCACAGACGCAGCGCGCGCGTCTCGCGCTGGAGCGC
>CAYTME010000291.1:0-3716 GCA_964438415.1 uncultured Pleurocapsa sp.
CCGAGGCCGGCGGCGCTGGTCCTGCTCGAGCGCGTCGGTCCGGCCGTCGCCGTCGCGATCCGATCGGCAGTGTATCGCGCGCGGCGGGTGCCGGGCCGGCGGCGAAGACGAGCGCGCGTCCATCTGGCGTCCAATTGGGGGAGTGGGTTGTCTGCCAGCCGCCGTAGCGCATCGGCAGCACGCTGCCGGTGCGCACATCGAGCAGATGGATGCCGCGCGGCGGTGCTGTGAAGGCGATCTCGTCCGGCGGCAGGTGCGTGCCAAGCGCCGCGGCGGCGGCGATCCCGACCACGCAGACGGTATAGAGTGCGATCAGACGGGTGCGCACGGCAGCTCAGTTCTCCGCAGCCCAAGCTTCTTGTCCCACAGACTCCGCCAGCGGCGGGCGGCGGAGCATGCGCGCCAGCAGCGGCCAGCAGAAAACGCCGACCGCAGCCAGGCCATAGATGAGCAGCGCGCCGCCTGCGCCGTCCAGCACTGGCGCGGTGGCGAACAGCGTTGTCGGGGCGTTGCCGAGCGCGTGGATGCCGACGACCAAGAACAGGTTGTCGGTATGCAGGTAGAGCAGCGTGAAGAGCACGCCCCATACCGTCAGCAGTGCCAGATCGGCCGCGATTTCCGTCGAGCTGAGGCCGAGGTACAAGCGGTTGGGGATGTGAACGAGCGCGAACAGCCCCTGCGAGATCAAGAGGGTCAAGATGAAACGCAGCCAGGGACGGTCGCCGCTGCCGTGAATGCGCAGGTAGAGCTGAGGGAACAGGAAACCGCGATACGCCAGCTCCTCGAACAGCGCGTTCCCAAAGAGCTGGGCCACCAGCATGCCCAGCAGGCCGCCATGCACGCGCATCGTGATCGCAGGCGCGGGTAATACACCTCCGTGCGTGAGCAGCCCAGCTCCGAGGTGGACGAGCTGGGCGCTACCCCACAGGATCAACGTGAAGAAGACCGCCGCGCCGAACTGCTGGGGCAGCCAACCGATGTCATAGGGGCGCAGCCGCCCGAAGCGCAGACAAACGCCCCAGACTAAAACGACGAGCAGCACTAGCCCTGTGACCAGCGTCCCGGTGATGAGGCCGCCCGTCAGCGTGGTCAGCGGTCGAAAGGCCCCGTTAGCGAATAAGAGCAAGTTGATGACCGCGATCAAGACGGTGTGTGCGACCAGGAAAAGCAGCACTGTACCCCGGCGCGCCAGACGGATCGGTGAGACCATACAGGTTGATCATCGATTTGGGCTGCGCGCGAACGCAGCTATGGACGGGAAGGCGCAGCGCACGCCGCGCCCGCCTTCTAGTATAGCCGCTTGCAGGCGGCTGTGTGAGATTAAGGTTGCTCGCACCCGTTAGCTGCCGGAGGGTTCGGGCGTCATTTCCTGCGTCGCTTCGGGCACAGTGCGTGACTCCGGTTCGGCAGTGACCGCGGGCAGCGTACCAACGGGATCCTCTACTGCCAGCGCGGGGCGCGCGGCGTACCATGTGACGTAGATGCCCACGCCGAGCAGCGCCGCGATCAGCCAGCCTGCCAGCGTGAAGCGCATGTAGCGTTTGATATTGGCGACTTTGAACCATGCGGGAAGCTGTCGCTCGAACCACATGCGGATGACGAGATAAGTCGCCATGATCTGCGCTGCCCCACCGATGATCAGGTGCAGCGTCGGCAGCACGTAAACCGGATCGCTGAAGCGCGACGGCAGCTCCGGCAGCACGCCCTGCACATACGACGCGATCATCAGAAAGCCGATCAAAACCCAGTTGATAAGCATGATTGCCGTCATGACGGGCTTGTGATGCGTATCGAACAGCTTGCGCCGGGCGAAATAAAAGCCCACCAGCATGGCAGGCATGATCAGGACGACGTAGGCGAGCAGCGTCAGATCGGCGAGCATATTGGCCCCGGTTCCGAGGAAGCCGGGCTGAGTCCGCAAGTCCATCGCGATATTCCCCCTGGTTATTGGCGGTTGCACAGACCACCCTCTGGAGTGTATCAATAGTGGGAATTCGTCGAAAAGGATGCAACTGGATGTATCGCCTTGCGATCATGGTGCAAATCATCGGACTAGCGCTGCTCTCAGCCTGCGCCAGTGCTCCGGCCTCACAGTCCACATTGACCCAGCCACCGCTGCCCGCAGTCACTGAGTTCTCGCCGACGGCGACGACCGACCCGCTGATGGCAACGCTCGAAATGCCGACCATCCCGCCGCTGGCTGAATATACCAGCAGCGCCTTCGGCTTTCGCTTCCGCTACCCGGTGACCTCGTCGATCGAGGAGATGGCGGGCGGGCGGCTCATCTGGGTCGACAAGCAGGTCAGTATCGCCGTCAGCGACAGCAATCCGGAGGCGCAGGTCGATGCCGGCGAAACGGTCGAGAGTGCGGATAGTACATTCGTCAATGGGGTTAGTGCGCGCCGTTTGAGCGGCACGACCGGAGCCGTGGCCGGCGGTACACCGCAGCGCTACGAGCGGATCATCATCGCGCGCAGCCCGCGCTTCTATGCCATCACTGTCTACGAACTGCGCAGCGATGTCCGGCTGCCCGATCGCACGCCGAGCAGCATCCCGCTCCCAGCACAAGACTTATTCAACACGGTTTTGGCCACCTTCACGCTCGCGGGATGAGGGAAGGCTCCGCTCGACCACTCGATCACCCCATGCGCTGTTTTGTCCGATCTGCATAATAAACGGCGCGTGAGAAATGTATATAATATCCAAAAGTACCCCCGATCTTTGTTGACAGCGGTCGAAGCTCGACCTTACAATATAAATATAAACAGGTGCATCTCCGATTTGTGCGAGGCTTCAGCGCGATGTGGGGCGCTGGAGGTCGCGCTGGTCAGGGGGTAACCGATGAACCAGGATCGCGACTTAGCCCTGCTCTATCAGCAAGCGCTGCTCGATCAAGCGCAGCGCGACCGGCTGGTCAAGCAAGCGGTACGTCCGCCTCAGCAGCCGCAGCGCTCTTGGCTGGCGATGATTGGACGCTGGATGATCGCGCAGGTGCGCAAACTGTTGGCCAAGGCAGGCAAAGCCGATCGCCTACCGCCGCGGGATTGGACGTACAGTCCGACATGATATAAGCACGGCACCGGTCCGCTCGACGTGTGCCGCTGGGAGTTTGCGCTCAATTCTTTGTACGCCGCAAGGCGAGATTAAACCAATGGATAAGCATATGGAGTGAAGCATGTCGCCGTTTACGCTTGAGACTGTCCGTGTATTCCACGATGAACGCCTGCGCGAAGCCGAGGCCGAACGCCTCGTGCGCGAAGCATTGGCCGACCGCGCAGGGAGTTCTACATCGCCGCTCGCATGGGTGGGCAAGCGCATGATCGAGTTGGGCAACAGCCTGATCGAGCTGGCAGGCGAAGACAGCAGTGGAGAGACCCGTTCCGCCACGATCAGCAAGAACTGAGGGGCTGGGGTGGAACGCAGCGGCGTTCGATCGAACGCGGAAGATCCCCTCTCATGATGACGCCGGATGAACACCCACATCCGGCGTTTTTTGTCTCATTTGGGCACGGCAGCGGCCAGCGCCTCGCCGATGTGACGTGCCTCGATCAGCTTGACACCGTCTGGAACGTCGGCAAGCTTGCGCCGCAGCTTACCGATGTGACGTGCCTCGATCAGCTTGACACCGTCTGGAACGTCGGCAAGCTTGCGCCGCAGCTTACCGATGTGACGTGCCTCGATCAGCTTGACACCGTCTGGAACGTCGGCAAGCTTGC
>CAYTME010000292.1:0-3703 GCA_964438415.1 uncultured Pleurocapsa sp.
GGATGCGCGGGCGGCAGCCGCAGCCGGGCGCGGCGCGGATGCTGGCGCGGTCGCGGCCGCCAATGCAGCGCTGGTCGCCGCGCAGACGACGCTCGACCGGCTCCTCAACGGCGCGACCGAGAACGACCGCCAGATGGTGGCGCTCGAACTTCAGCAGGCCGAAATCGGCGTCCAGCTTGCCCAAGCCAACTTGGAACGGGCACTGCTGCGCGCCCCATTCGACGGCGTGGTCGCGCGCGTCAACCTGCGGGTCGGCGAACCCGCGCCGCAGGCTCAGCCCGGCCTGCTCGTGATCGATACGAGCGGTTACTACCTCGACCTGGCCATCGATGAAGCCGATATCGGGCGGGTCGCCGTCGGCCAGCCGGTGACCATCACCCTCGATGCGCTGCCTGGCGAACAATTGACGGGCAGAGTCACCCGCATCGGCATCGCGCCGCCGCCGCGCAGCCCGATCGCGCAGGCAGTGCAGGGGCAGCAGGTTGTCACCTACACCGTGCGCGCCACCTTCGATCCGACCGATGCGCCCTTGCGCGCAGGCATGACTGCGACCGCCTCGATCTTGACCGACGAGCGGGTCGACGTGCTCATCCTGCCCAACCGCTTCATCCGCATCGATCGCGAGAGCGGCGCGGCTTTCGTCACCGTCGAAAGCGGCACCGGTTTCCGCGAGCTGCCCGTCACCCTGGGCGCGCGCAGCGAGACCGAAAGCGAGATCGTCAGCGGCGTTGAAGAAGGCCAGCGCGTCGTCTTGGTGCCGCGCGCCGTCTTCGACCCGGTGGCGGCGAACACCGGCCAGGGGCAGCGCTGATGGAAGCTGAGCGCGAGGAAACGCCGATGTTGAGGCGCGAGAATGGTCACAGGCAGCCGACGCCGGTCGATGAGCACGGACGACAGGCCGTCATTGACATTTGCGGCATCACCAAGGTCTACCAGATGGGTGATATCGAGGTGCACGCGCTGCGCGGCGTCGATCTCACCATCTACAGAGGTGAGTTCTTGTCGATCATGGGTCCCTCGGGCAGCGGCAAAAGCACGCTCATGAACGTGCTCGGCTGCCTCGACCAGCCAACGTCGGGCGCGTATTTCCTGGATGGCGAGGACGTGAGCAAGCTGAGCGAGGCCGATCTGGCCCGTGTGCGCAATAAAAGGATCGGCTTCGTCTTCCAGAGTTTCAACCTGCTCAAACGCACCTCGGCGCTGCGCCAGGTCGAGCTGCCGCTCATCTACGGCGGTGCCAGCGGGCGCACCAAACGCGCGCGCGCCGCGCTGGAAGCGGTCGGGCTGGGCAGCAGGCTGCATCACCTGCCGAGCGAGCTGTCCGGCGGGCAGCAGCAGCGCGTCGCCATCGCCCGCGCGCTCGTCAACGAACCGTCGATGATCCTGGCCGATGAGCCGACAGGCAATCTTGACTCGCGCAGCGGCACCGAGGTGATGCAGATCTTCCAGCGCCTCAACCGCGAGCAGGGCATCACGGTCGTCTTCGTCACCCACGACCCCTGGATCGCCCGCCACACCAACCGCATCGTCATGCTGCGCGACGGCAAGATCATTGCCGACCGCGCCGTGCCCAATCCGCTGGTGGCGGGCGAAGCCGAGCGCCCCTCCGAAGCCGATGAGATGGAGGCGATCTTCAAAGAGGCCTACTACGGCGGCCAGCGTGAGGAGTACAACTGACGGTGGACGCGCTGCCGCTGGATCAGATCTTGGAGGGTGACTGCGTCTCGATTCTCGACTCGCTGCCCCCCGCGAGCGTCGATCTGATCTTTGCCGACCCACCGTACAACCTGCAGCTTCAGCAGGAGCTGCTGCGTCCGAATCAGACGCGCGTCGACGGCGTCGAGGATGAATGGGACAAGTTCGCCGATTTCGCCACCTATGATGCTTTCACCCGCGCATGGCTGACCGCCTGCCGCCGCGTGCTCAAAGATGATGGGACGCTTTGGGTGATCGGCTCCTATCACAACATCCACCGCGTCGGCACGCTGCTCCAAGACCTTGAATACTGGATCTTGAACGAAGTCATCTGGCACAAGACCAACCCGATGCCAAACTTCCGCGGCACGCGCTTCACCAACGCGACCGAAACCCTGATCTGGGCGGCTCGCTCGCGCGGTCAAAAACGCTATACGTTCAACTATCACGCCATGAAGCAGCTCAACGATGGCAAGCAGATGCAGAATGTGTGGCAGATCCCCCTGTGCACCGGCGCGGAACGTCTCAAGATCGACGGCAAGAAAGCCCACTCGACCCAGAAGCCGGAGGCTCTGCTCTACCGGGTGCTGATGTCGTCCAGCCAACCTGGCGATGTCGTGCTCGATCCCTTCTTCGGCTCCGGCACGACAGGCGCGGTGGCGAGGAAGTTGGGGCGACATTTCATCGGCATCGAGCGCGAGCCGCGCTACGTTGCGCTGGCACGGGCACGCATCGACTCGATCGCACCCAACGCGGCGGACGCGGCGCTGCTGCGCACGCCATCGAAACGCGACCAGCCGCGCGTGAGTTTGGGTATGCTGATCGAGTCAGGCTATCTCTCTGTCGGGCAGCCGCTGTACGCGCCGAGACGGCTGCACTGCGCGGTGCTGGCGGCGGATGGTACGCTCATCTGCGGTGAGCTGCGCGGCTCGCTGCATCAGGTGGCCGCGGCGCTGCTGGGTCAGAGTGCGCACAACGGCTGGGAGTATTGGTGCGTCGAAGGCAGTGACGGCGAGCTGCTCAGCATCGACGCGCTGCGGGCGCGCTGGCGGCGCGAACAGGCGAGCAGGTGAGATGTCTCTGCTGGAAAATGTCCGCCTCGCGTTCGAAGCGCTGATCGTCAACCGGCTGCGCGCGATCCTGACGACGCTCGGCATCATCATCGGCGTCGGCGCGGTGATCGCGCTCATCAGCTTGGGGCGCGGCGTCGAGGCCTATATCGCGTCGGAATTTCAGGGCTTGGGGTCGAACGTGCTGTTCGTCTTCTCGTCACCGCCAGAAAGCGAGACGCGCCGGACGATCCAGCCGCTCTCAACTGTCGAGGCCGCCGATCTATCCGATCCGCGCATCGCCCCCAGCATCCGCCAGATCGCGCTCGAATTCGTCGTCCCAGCGCGCGTGATTGGGCCGCAGGGTAGCGCTCAGATCGCCATCAGCGGGGTGACGCCCAACTATCAGGAAGTGCGTCGCTGGTTCCCCGCGCCGGGCAGCGCCTTCATCCTGCCCGAAGATATCGAGCGGGCGGCGCGTGTGGCCGTCCTGGGCACGACGACGGTCGAGCGCCTGTTCGGCGATAAGACTTTCAACCCGATCGGCCAGACGATCCGCATCAATGACCGCCCATTCGTCGTCACCGGCGTTATGAATGAGCAGCAGTCATCCGGCCTCGGCATCCTCGGCGATCAGAACGAGGTCGTGTTCATCCCGATCACGACGGCGCAGACGCGCATGAGCCAGGCGCGCACGCGCGACGGCGGCTACCGGGTCGATGTGATGCACGTCGAGGCGATTTCGCCGGAGGCGATGGAGTCGGCGGCGCTGGAGATCGAGACGTACCTGACCGTAGCGCACGGCATCAATTTCCAGGGCGAGCAGGATTTCACCATCATCAATCAGGCCAATCTGCTCAGTTCGCTGGGCGCGGTGACGGGCGTGCTAACGGCGTTCCTCAGCCTGATCGCGGGCATCTCGCTGCTGGTGGGCGGCATCGGCATCATGAACATCATGC
>CAYTME010000293.1:0-3657 GCA_964438415.1 uncultured Pleurocapsa sp.
ACGCGCGCGCGACCAGATCGGGCTGCGCAACCTGGATATGGCGGCGCTGGCGTTCTTGACCCTGGTCGAGGTCGTCCATCGGGTCCCCGCGGGCGCAAATAAACTGCCGATGGAGGCTTACCTCGACGAGCTGATCGAGATGTTGATGCTCGGCTGGGTCGGACGTTCCGGTCAAGCCTCAGTTTGAGCTGCGGCAAATGTCTTATGATCATGTCGTTTTCTTTCATTAGATAATGAGTCTGGGAGCAGGGTTAAATCGTGCTGCTTTTAGTTCAGGATGTGTAGATGATCGTGGTCGCTGACGCCGACGTGGGACGGCGTGCCGAGCTGAGCCGATGGCTGCAAGAGGACGGTTTTCACGTCACCGAGGCACAGTCTGTTGGAGAGGTGCTGACGTCGCTTGCAACCGCTGCACCGGCGCTGATCGTGCTCGGCACGACGTTGGTGGACGGCGATGGCTTCGCGCTGTGCAAGCGGATCAAAAAGACCAACCGAAGCCGATATCCAGCCGTTTTGATGGTCGTACCCTGCGACAACGGAGCGAGCGACCGAGCCGATCAGGCCAATGCGGACGATACGATCGTCGAACCCGTGCACCGAGCCAGTCTGCTGCGCCGCGCTCGCCTGCTGATCGAACTGTACAGACAGCGCCAAGCCCAAGACGCCGATATCGGCTACCAGATCTTTCATCAAAGCCGCGCGGCCATGCTCTTGGTCGATGCGCACACCAGCCGGATCATCGATGCCAACCGGGCCGCCTGCCAGTTTTACGGCTACAGTTGTGACCAGCTTCTGGATAAAGCGATCACCGATCTCGAGGTGCACAGCGAGAGCGATGAGCCGTTGGTCAAGACGACCAACCTGATCATGCGTCACCGGCTGGCAGACGGCAGCCTGCGCGCTGTGGCCATCTTCCCGGGGCCGATCGCCGTCAACGGCAGCCGCCGTGTCTGTTTGATCATCCACGACATCACCAAGCGCCAGATGGCCGAGGCTGAGGAGCGGCGCCAGCGCATTTTGGCCGATGCGCTGCGCGAAACCGCCGCCGATCTGGTGAGCACCTTCGACCTCGATGAAGTGCTCGACCGCATCTTGACTTCGATCCAGCGCATCATCGACTGCGATGGGGCGAGCATCATGCTGATCGAGGACGGCATGACGCGCACGCTGCGCCTGGTCGGCTACGGTGATGACGAGGGGCGCAGCTACAGTGTGCGCGATGTGCGCTTCCCGATCGAGACCACTTTCACCATCGGGACGGTTTACGCCACCAAATGCCCGCAGATCATTTCGGATGTGCGCAGCGAAGCCGAGTGGCAAACGCTGGAACATCTGGAGTGGGTGCGCTCCCACATGACCGTGCCGATCTGTTTGAATGAGCAGGTGATCGGCTTTCTCAACGTGGACAGCCCGGTCGTCAGCGCGTATTCTCAGCGCGATGCCGACCGGCTGCAGGCCTTCGCCGACCAGGCAGCCGTCGCCATCCGCAACGCGGAAACGTACCAGGCGCTGGAGGCACAGGCAGCTCGCCTGGAGCAGCGCGTCGCTGAGCGCACCGCCGACCTCGAGCGTGAGCGCGCTCAGCTCGACGCGATCCTTGACGCCATGTCCGAAGGCGTCATCTACGGCGAGGTCACCGAAGTCGGCTGGCGCGTTCTGTTCGTCAACAGCGCGCTCATGCGGATGACGGATTTCGATGAGGAAGAATGGCTTTCCGATGACCCGACCGTCTTTCGAGATGAAGATGAGAGCGGTCAGTCCTTCCGAGATCGCGTGCTCAAACCGATGATCGAGGCGGTCAAGAAAGACGGCCAGTGGCATACCGAGACCTATGTGCTGCGCCGGGATGGGACGCGCTTTCTGGCGCATATCGACTGCACGGCGCTCACTCGATCCGATGGCAAGCTGTACGGTGCCGTCGGCGTCATCCGCGATATCAGCCGGGAAAGAGAGCTGGAGCAGAACAAATCGCGTTTCGTCGCTCACGCTTCGCACGAGCTTCGCACGCCGCTGACCAACGCCAAAACGCGCCTTTACTTGATCCGCCGGCAGCCAGAGCGCATCGATGATCACCTGCGCGTGCTCGAGGATGTGATCGACCAGATGCGGCGTCTGGTCGAAGACCTGCTCGATTACTCGCGCTTTGAACGCGGCAAGATCGTCCTGCGCTGGCAGCAGGTCGATCTCGGTGCGCTGATCGCCAAGATCGTGCGCATCCAGGCCATCGAGGCGGAAAAGAAGGCCATCTCGCTCACCTGCGCGCTTCCAGACGAACCGCTGTTCGAACTGGTCGATCCTGAACGGCTGGGGCAGGTGCTGACCAATCTGATCGTGAACGCGATCAATTACACACCGCCGGGCGGATCGATCGAGGTGCGCCTGTACCCGATCGGCCAGGTGACGGATGGCCACTGGCGCACCGCCATCGAAGTCGAGGACAGCGGCATCGGCATCCCGCCAGATGCGCTGGAGACGATCTTCCAGCCTTTCTACCGCATCCCGAGCAAAGTGCAGGGCACCGGACTCGGATTGAGCATCGCCCGCGAGATCGTTCATCTGCACGGCGGCGTGATCACCGTGGCCAGCCGTCTAAACGAGGGCAGCCGATTCACCATCTGGCTTGGCCCGCTTCAACCTGAACCCGGCTCACGATTGGAGACAGAGCAGTGACCAGCAGCTATCCCCCCCTCCAGCGCGCCCAGGCATACATCCAAGCCGGCGAACTCGAATTGGCGCTCGCAGCCCTCGATGAGGCCGTCGCCATCGCCGCCGACGATGAGACGCTGCGCCTGCGGGCTGCCGTCAACCGCCGGCTGAGAGGCGACGACCGGCTGAAGGCGGCCGCGCTCGACCTCGAACGGCTGAGCGAGCCGACCAGCGCCGATTATCTCGAACAATCGATCATTTTCGAGCAGTTGGGCGATTTCGCGGCGGCCATCCGCGCGATGATGGTGGCCACCGATCTCGCCGGCGGCCCGAACGAGCGCAACCGTTTGATCGAGCAGCATGTCCGCCTGCTGCTGACGCGGGGCGACACCGTCTCGGCGTTGGAGCTGGCGCGCAAGCAGCCCAAGACGTGGCGCTGGATGCAGTGGATGGCGGATATCGCGGTGCAGGCGGGCGATTACGACAGCGCAGCGCGCTATTACAGCGACGCGCTGACGATGCTGGCCGACTCGACCAGCCCCGACGATCGTTTCGCCGACGGTTTCCGCGCCCGGATGCTGCTGGCGCGCGCCAATGCCCACCGGCGCAGCGGCCACCTCGAATTTGCCGACGCCGACTATGTCACCGCCGGTCTGCTGACACCGTCCGATCCGCTGATCCCGTTCAACCGCGGTCTGATCGCCTGGGAGCGCGGCGACCGTGAGTCGGCGCTGGCGCTGTGCCGCTCGGCGCTGGAACGCGCCAGCGAACCGCTGCAGGAGACGATGCGACGCACCCTGATCGAATATCCAGAGTACGAGGCAATCTTGCGCGCGCTGGATGCCTGAGCGCGGTCTAAGCCAGCGGTCGAAAGCAATCTACGACCGAGCAGCGCACTTCGGACTTGAATCGCCGCGCGCCGAGTTCGTGGATCATGGACATATTTCGACCAGCGGCTTAGTGCCTCATCCGCTAAGTCAGCAAACTAAACAGCTTTTCGCCACTCGTAAG
>CAYTME010000294.1:0-3613 GCA_964438415.1 uncultured Pleurocapsa sp.
GGAGAGCGGGCAGCGACATCTTCGGTGAAGGTCATCTCTGCCTTGCCGTCGAGGGTGACATCGTTGCTGTCGTAGAGATAGATCAGCTTGCCCAAGCCCCACGTCCCGGCGAGCGAGGCCGCCTCGGCGCTGATGCCCTCCATCAGGTCGCCATCGCTGACGAGCGCATAGGTGTAGTGATCGACGATCGGGTGTCCTGGACGGTTGAAGTGTGCGGCGAGGAATGCCTCGGCCAGCGCCATGCCAACCGCGTGCGCCGTGCCCTGGCCGAGCGGGCCGGTCGTGACTTCAACGCCGGGCGTCAGATGGTATTCGGGATGTCCGGCGGTCTTGCTGCCCCACTGGCGAAAGTTCTTCAATTCCTCCAATGGCAGATCGTAGCCGGTCAAGTAGAGCAGCGAGTAGATCAGCATCGAGCCGTGCCCAGCGCTGAGGATGAAGCGGTCGCGGTCTGCCCATCTCGGGTTGCGTGGATTGTGCTTGAGGAAGCGCGTCCACAGCGCGTAGGCCATCGGTGCAGCGCCGAGCGGCAGCCCGGGATGGCCGCTGTTGGCTTTCTGCACCGCGTCGATCGAGAGGATGCGGATCGTATTGATCGCCAATGTTTGCAGTTCAGCAGTCACGATGATTGCGCTCCTTGAACGAGTTCAGCTCGTAAACTGCCACCGATTATACGGGGCAGGCGGACGCCGAGACAAAACTTTTAGCCATTCGCTCACGTAGAAGAGGGTGGAACACCGTTACAATGGCGTTCGTCAGATGTGAGGAAGGTTCGCCGTCTATGCTGCTTTCGCTGTTCGGAGTCGTTTTTAGCATCCTGTTCGTGCTCAACAATCTGTTGAAAACTCTGTTCAAGCGCCAGCGCATAGGCTTTCTCGATCTGCTCTTGGCGTTCTTGTCTGCGCTCCTTTTCGTCGTAGCGCTGGTGCTGGCCGAACTGGGCGACGGGCGCGAGCCGCTGATCACGACCATGATGATGGTCGCCGGCGCGGTCATGCTGGTCGTCAGCCTGCTGCTGCTCATCCCGGAGGCGCGCCGAGAGCAGAAACTGCGCGGCTCGCGTGGGCTGCTCGGCCTGGGCGTCGCCGTGCTCGTCTTGATCACGACCTTCACACTTCCATTCACCGCGTCATTCTTTGAAATCGCTGCGCCAGCGCCGGTCGTGGCCGCTGTCAGTCCGACGCCGCAGGCCGCCGATGCTCAGGCGGATGTCGATCCGCGCGCGGCGGCTTTGTTCAGCGCCATCCGCGATGTCATCTTGGCCGAGGTCGATCTGCCGGAAGACGAAGTGCTGGCGCGTTTGGAGATGGGCGAGACGCTCAATTCGATCGTGACCAGCGCGGGTGGCGAGATCGAGACGATCGTGAGCCACATCGCGACCATCATGCGTGAGCAGATTCAGAAGGCGCTTGCTGCGGGCGAGATCAACCGTTTTCAGGCAGCGGTTGCCGACAGCCAGATGGAAAACTTCGTCCGCTTCGCCGTCAATACCGACCTGACGCGCCTGCGCGACCAAGCGGCTGAACGCGGTCAGCTTGCGCTCGATGCCGTTTCCGCGACACCGACGCCTACCCAGACCGCGACCGCGACGCCGCGTCCGAGCCAGACGCCATCGCCGACCGTGACGCGCACGCCCTGGCCGACCGCCACAGCCGCCGCGACGCGCTGGAGCTACCAATCGCCGACGCCCCTGCCGACCTCGACGCCCGTGACACCGTGCCTGGCGGTGGTCAATTACAATCTTCGCCTGCGTGCCGAACCCGACCGCGACGCGGAGACGCTGACCGTCATCCCGTACGCGACGACGCTCCTGCTCTACGCTTCCGCTCGTGAACGCGCGTGGTGGCAGACGGAGTACGAGGGGCAGTCGGGCTGGATCGATGGTGAGTTTGTCACGCTGGGGCCGAACTGCGAGGCGCTGCCGCAGGCGCGCTGACGCCGCGGCTCAGCGTGACTTCGATCCGGAGCCGCGTTCGCTCTGGTCGTGAATGGCCGAGTCGTCCGCATCTTTGGCACCGTCGCTGCCATCGATGTTGACCATCGGCATGAAGCCGGTCGTTCCGCCATCGGCATCGGGGAATTCGGGCAGGTCGGGCGGTTGGGGCGGTTCAGCGGGCGTGCGTTTGACCGGTTCGATGCGCGGGATATGGCCGGTGGGCGAGTCTGCCGACGTTCTCTTGGGTGGATTATTCGACATTGGCTTCCCTTGAGCGTATATCTCGACACGGTTGTAACACAAAGTGTCCGCTTTCGTGAGTGAGAAATTGGTTTGACTCACGGTGCGACCGTCGGACGATCCCCGATCCGCCCGGCGATCCAGCCCTGCACGCCGTCAGGCGCGATCGCCGGATACCAGAGGATGCCATCCGCCTCGACCGGTTCCCCGACGATCGTCACGGTCTGGCCGAACAGCGCCGACGCGACACGATCAGCTTCGAGTGAGGGTCCCGTGCGCACGATCAACCCGTCTTCAACGACCACACGTACCTGTCGTCCGGACATGGGCGAGTCGGATGGCGCGAATAGCGGCGCGGGGGCGGGCGCCTCAGTGGGGGCGCTGCCCGCTGTCCACTCGACTGCGTATGCTTGGGCGATCTCGGCTGTGATGCGGCGGATCGCGCCCGTCGCGGCCAAGACGATGTAGTATTCCAGCCGATCGTTTTCGACGGTCACGACGAGGACGGCGCTGCGATCTGGACTCCAAGCTGTGCGGATGGGCGCGGCGCTGCCGATGACGGCGCTGAGCGGGCTGCCATCGGTGCCGTAGAGCCTGAGCGGGCCGCCGCGGGCACCTGGACTGCCGAGAAAGACGACTTGGCCGTCGGGACGCTGCACGGCGCTCTGCGCCCAGCCGAGTCCGAGCGCTGCCGCATCGATGAGCTGCGGATCGCCGCCATCCGGCGCGACCGAACCGATCACGATGCGGCCATCGGGGGCGTACCCGCTGACGATCAGACGCGTGCCATCGTTCGCCCAACTGCCATCGTCATAGCGCAGGACAGGCGGTCGCAGCGCGGCATTGGCGCGTTCAGGGGATAGGACGATTAAGCCCTGTCGGTTCTCTTCTGGCAGATCGACGATCGCCAGCAGGGAGTCCGCGCGCGGACTCCAGCGCATGGTTTGGCTGCGGTACTCGTAGGGCGCATCCGGCCGCACGACCAGGGCGCAGCCGAGTTCGGGCGGGCAGTCGCGCAGCAGCATCAGCGATACGCCCGCCGGCGCACCGCTGGCCGGATCGATCGGCAGCACCCAAATGCCATCGTTGCTCGAATCGTTGTCGGTCGCGCCGTCGCTGTCCGTATCAACCAGGAACGCCAGGTAGCGTCCGTCCGGCGAATAGGCGATCTGCGCCACCCGGGCATTGTTGCGCTCGGCGCTGTCTGGCTCCGGCGCTGAGAACGGCGACGAGTCGATCCGCGCGCCCAGATTGGCGGCGAAGTCGCGAAAGACGAAGAGCAGGCCGCGCGCGTCGACCAGCGCCACCTGGTTCGGATCGCGTGGGCTGCGGGCGAAGGTGAGCGTTCCGCCGGGCATGGTCAGAAGAACCCCGTTGAAGACGCCGTCGACGATGCTGAGCGAAAAGGCGAAGCTGCTCGGCTGCGGCGGGACGTTC
>CAYTME010000295.1:0-3546 GCA_964438415.1 uncultured Pleurocapsa sp.
GATCTCGTCCGCCAGGTCACGCGCGATGGCCTGAATGGCGGGCTTGTCGCCCAAACTCGCAAGCACATCACAGACCGTCTCGCACGTTGGCGCGAGGTCTGGTGTGACGCGGCTCAGATCGGGGAAACCGCGATAGAGCGTCTCCAGTGCCTCGCCGAGCAGTCCGCGTTCGAGGTTCTCCCGCTGCCCGCCGAAAAGCGGACGCCCCAGCACCGTCTCGTACAGGCGTGTGGTATGGCTGACCTGCTCGAGTAAGGTTGGGAACATCACATCCTGCGGATTGAGCTTGGTCGCTTTTGCGCTCAGGATGTACCAGGGCAAACCGAAGGCTTCCGCCAGATGCCGCCCGTGTCCCATCGGTTCGAGCAGGTCGAAGGGGATGCCGTTCTCGGCGTATTCGCGGGTCAGGTAGCAGTTGACTCCAAATGTCTTTCCAAATCCGCTGACGCCCACCCAGATTTCGTGCGTGGCGCGTTTGTCCTTCCACGAATTGTGGAACACGGGATAGGCGGCACCGACCGCTTCGCCACGCATGACGCCGTCGGTGGTCGAGAGCTTGCGATAGCCGAGCGGCGCGAGCATGAGCGCGAGTTCGCGTGAGGTGACCGGCCAGGTCGTCGTCGGCAGGTTGATGTCTTTCGTTCGGCGCGCCGTGAAGAAGCCCACCGCCCGCGCGAGCAGCTCGCCGACTTCCTGACGCAGACTGAACCACGCCCGTGTTTCGTTGACGACCGCCTGCACACGCTCCCTCAACGTGTCGAGATCGTCGGCAGCCACGGCGATGGCGATCTGCACCAGATGCAGGGCATCGCCGTTGATGATCTCCTGCAGCGCCCGGCGGCAGTCATTGACGCGCTGCACCGACCGCGAGTCCTCCCCGCGCACGCCCGCCAGATGCACCTGATACGCCTGGATGATGTTCTCAATCGCATCGATGGCGGCATTGCGGTCGTAGGTCTTGGGAATATCGACCGCCAGCGCCAGCGGGAAGTTGAGCCGCAGCAGCGGCGGCAGTGGACGGAAGAAGTTCCAGGTCGCCGGGGCAAACTCGTAGCTGGTCAGGATCGACCAGTAGGGGCGACCCCCGGGACGACCAGAGGGGCCCAGATGCCAGAACGGGGTTTCACGGATTTCGTAGCGCCCCTCAAATAGCGACGGCCACGCGCCTTCCGCCACCTGCGTCTCAAAGGCGGAGGTCATGCCCCCGGCTAAGGCACGCGGATTCTGGTCGCTCCACAGTGCCATGCCGCACAATGCCCGTTGGTACTCGGCGCTGTCGTTCAGGCTCTCGAAGTGGCGGCGGTATTCCATCAGCAGCGATCTGCGCTGCGTGTCATCCACTTCCTGCGCCTTGCGGCTCAAACTGCTGATTTTGTCATTCAGCGTAGCGGGCATCTGCCAGCAGACAAACCGCGCTGGTTCGCGCAGCGTTCGCAGCCAGGTCGAGAAGCGCGCCTGCAACGAACCCACCCCTTCTTCGGTGACGTGAAGCATGCAGCGCATATTGAAATCTGATATAATCATCGAGAACGGTCCCTCCCCGTTCTAGCGTGTTGCAGATCTGCTTACTATCGAGGATTTATCTTCTTGATGCTTTTGCCATGCATTGATTAGGAGCATGGTCATAGTTTGACAAATTTATATAACGATATTATACAAGCTGAGCGGCTTCCGCCGCTCAGCCGGACAGCTTTCGTTAGCAGCACCAGCAAAGACTTGGAGACAGTACGCGCTCGCGTCATAGATCAGTTGCGCGAGCGTGGTTTCGTGGTGCTGCACATGGCGGAGTTCGGCGCGCACAATGCCGACGGGTTGGATGTCTCACTTCAACAGGTGCGGCGTTGCAACCTATTCATCGGTCTGTACGCCTTCCGTTATGGCTACATCCCCGCTGACCCAATCCGAAATCCCAACAACCTCTCTGTTACCGAGATGGAGTTTCATGAGGCGATCCGGTTGGGCGTGCCGCTCTATCTCTTCCGCGTCGGCGAAGCGTTCGCTGCACACGACCCACTTATCTGGGCGCAGCAGGATGTCTATGCCGACCCGCCCATTGATCGGGCGCTGACAGCACGTGGCGAGAAATGGCGTGCCTTTCTTGATCAGGCAGGAACACAGTTCGCTTGGCGTGAACTGACTGACCCCGTTACTGCCGCCGATCAGATCGCCCGCGATGTCGATCAACAGCGCTGGTTTCTTCCGCCACCGCCTACGCCAGACAAACCGCTTGTTGGACGTGATGCTCTGCGCGCTGATTTGCAGGCGCGCGTCCGTCAGCATCCGCGCACTTTGCTCGATGGCGCGGCGGGCATGGGGAAAACGCTGCTGGCACAGGTCGCGGCAGGAGTACTGCGCCCTCACTTTCGAGGCGGGGTATTGTGGGCATCACTCAGTCCGGATGATCACGATCTGGATACAGTGACAGAGCGGCTAATCAATGGCTGGCTGGAGCATCACCTCGATGGACGCGCGCTCGATCGCGCCGGCTTGAAACCCGAAGCACTGCGCGGTCAGTTCCGTGCCTGGATCGCAGCATCGCCTGCACCGATGCTCATGATTCTTGACAACGTTTGGTCTGCCCCGGTCGTCGAGGAACTGCTGCGCTGGGTTCCCGACCGCGCCCATGTGCTGATCACCGCTCGTGCCGCCGACATCGCCGATCGACTGGGCATCGTGCCAGAAGCGCGCCTGCATCTATCCGAATTCGACGTGGATGAGGCGCTGGCGATGCTGCGCCAGCGCCTGGGCGCGCTGCCCGCCGCCCGTGACTTGCGCGCCATTGCCGAGTTGGTACAGGGACATCCGCTGGCGCTCGAATTGACTGCTACTGTCATCCGCCATCACCTGACCACCGATCGCGATTACGCCAGCAAGTACCCCGACCTGCTGCGTGCGCGCATCGCTGAAGGGACGGGGCTGGGAACACTGGCATCGGATGACCCACAGCCTGAAGTCGAGCGGGCGCTGGCGCTCAGCTTGGACATGCTGGACAGCGATCTGCGGCGGCGTTTCATGACATTGGGCGCGCTGCCGGTCGAACTGCCCGCACCCGCCGACCTGATCGGCGCGCTGGTCGGCGATGAAGATGCGGATGTCGAACATGGACGCGAACGCCTCGATGCGCTGGTTGCTTTCAACCTGCTCACGCGAGCCGGCGAACGACTGGTCTCGCAGCACGCCATTTTGCGATCATATGCGCGCGCGCTGCTGCGAAAGGCAGGGCTGCTGCAACCGACCGAAGCGCGCTATGCCGAAGCGGTCATCGCCTTCGGCGAAACGACCTTCAGTCAGCCCCGGTCCGCGTGGCGCGACCACACGGGTTGGTTTCCGCATATCGAACGTCTGGGCGATGCGCTGGTGGATCGGCTGGTGGCGCTTCTGGCTGAAGCGGGCATCGGCACGCTGGAGTCGCTGGCTGCGCCGGAGATCATGTCCGAACAGGTGCGCGCACTGCGCGATCTGGCGGAAGCACACCCAGACTTTTTCGACGGTCTGGATCGTCTGACGGAAGCGCTCGGCGCATATCTCGCGCCGCGATCGACGCCG
>CAYTME010000296.1:0-3427 GCA_964438415.1 uncultured Pleurocapsa sp.
TGGCTGGACGGGCAATCACACCATCTGGGAGGGGCTGCCCTCCTTGGTCGTCTCCAGCGACCGCCGTCTGGTCGCGCTGGCGGTCGATCACAACGGCTTCGGCAGTTCGCTGCTGATCGACGAAACACCGCTGCTGGAAAACTGCAATCCCCCAGCGGCGATGCGCACGATCGAGCGCTTCGTCGAATTGATCGGGCTGCGACAGCCGGCACAGCCAAAAGTGATCAACTTCGTCGGCCACAGCATGGGTGGAGCGGCGCTCTTCTATCTCGATCCGCTGCGCTGGCGCGAAGGCGAAGAAACGCGCTATGCCATCGCCCCCGCGCTGCTGCTGGAAGATGAGCAGAACCGCGTTTTCTACACAGCGCTCGGCATCGGCATCGGCTTGGTCAACCTGCTGCCCGTCTTCGAAATCGTCGAGCGGGCGCTGCGTCCGAGCGTCGTCGATGCGCTGTGCCAGGGAGCCAGCAGCTACGTGCGGCAGACACATTCGACGCAGTACACGCGGACGCCCCGCGGGATCACGGCGGCGACTTTCGTCGCGATGGGACTGCTCGATAATCGCGAGATCGCGCGCAACTTCGACTTGTTCCGCGTCATTTTAGGCCACCGCGACCGCCTGGTCGATGTCGTCTCGATGCTCGACCTGCTCAGCCAGATCGAGTTTCCAACGCGCAACCTGCGCGTCGTCCCCGGCACACACTACCTGTTCAGCATCGGCGTCGACTCGGTCTACCAGCATGCCCAAAATCGCGAGCTGATCGTGCAGGATATTTTAGCGCTTCATGAGCGTGCCTATGCCCTGCTGCGGCACCCTCAGCGGACGCGCTGATTTACTTGACTCCGGTGTACCTTCATGTTAACCTATGTTTGCCCTGATTGTTCTTTTTTGAACAAACTGAACGCTAGGCTGGGTGGCTCGCATGACAACCTTGAATGAATTCGCGCCGATCGGGGCGCTCCTGCTCATCTCCGTGCTGGTCGTCATCCTGATCTCACTGCTGTCGTGGCTGTTTGGGCCATTCAAGCCGACGTCGCGCAAGACTGCACCATACGAAAGCGGCATGAAACCGATCGGGCCGGCCAAGCGGCGCTACTCGGTGCGTTTTTACCTGATCGCAGTCTTGTTCATCCTCTTCGATATCGAAGTCGTCTTCTTCCTGCCGTGGGCGGTCGTCATGCGCGACCTCGGGCTGTACGGCCTGATCACGATGGGTATCTTCACACTTGTGCTCACCATCGGCTTGATCTATGAGTGGAAAGTGGGAGCGCTCGAATGGGAGTAGTATCGTCCAAGCTCGGTAATCTCGGCGTCGTCACCACGACCCTGGAGACGGCTGTCAATTGGGGCCGCACAGGGGCGATGTGGCCGCTGCTCTTCGGTCTGGCCTGCTGCGCAATCGAAATGATGAGCACGCAGGCATCCAATTACGACCTATCGCGCTTCGGCATGGAGCTGAACCGTGCAAGTCCCCGCCAAAGCGATCTGATCATCGTCGCCGGGCGCGTCACACGCAAAATGGCCCCGGTGCTGCGCCAGCTTTACGATCAAATGGCCGCGCCCAAGTATGTCATCTCGATGGGTGACTGCGCCTCGTGCGGTGGCGTTTACAACAACTATGCCATCGTCCAGGGCGTCGATGAGATCATCCCGGTCGATGTCTACGTTGCTGGCTGCCCGCCGCGCCCGGAACAGCTCATTCACGGCATCATGACCCTCCATGAGAAGGTCAAGGGCGAGCGCATCACCGATTGGATCCGCTGATCGACACGCTTCGAACACTTGCTGACGCGCTGCAAGCGCATGGGTGATGAATTATGCAGATACCGAACGCTCTCGATCCCGCTGACGCGCTGAAAAGTGCGATGGGCGATGCCGTGCTCGATGTGAAGACGTTCCGCGATGAGACGACGATCGTAGTCGAACCCTCGCGTCTGCCCGATGTGCTGCGCTATCTGCGCGATACGCGCGGGCTGGTCTACAACTTCTTGTCGGACATCAGCCCGCTCGCTTATTACCCGGGCACGCGCCGCGACGGCCAGCGCTTCGGCGTCAGCTATCACATCTACTCGATGCTCTACAACCGCCGCCTGCGCGTGAAAGTGTACCTGTTCGAGGACGATCCGACCGTGCCGACGGCTACCGGCGTATTCCCAGGCGCGAACTGGCTGGAACGTGAAGCCTACGACATGATGGGCATCACCTTCGAAGGGCATCCCGACCTGCGCCGCGTGCTCATGCCCGAAGACTGGGACGGTCATCCGCACCGGCGCGACTACCCGCTCGGCTACGAAACCGTCATGTTCTCGTTCAACGTCGAAGAGATCGCCAAGCACAAGCCGTTCGCGAAGGAATGAGACCACTATGACCATCATGCCACGCCCCACGGCTGAGGGCGTCACCAATTGGGAAGGCAGCGTCGATGACCTGCGCGGCCTCGTTTCCGACCGTGCGCTGACGGGCGAAACGCTGCTGCTGAACATGGGGCCGCATCACCCTAGCACGCACGGCGTGCTGCGCCTGCTGCTGGAGCTGGACGGCGAGTCGATCGTCACCTGTCTGCCGGATGTCGGCTTTCTGCACACCGGCATCGAGAAAAACATCGAGTCGAAAACCTACGAGAAGGGCGTCACGCTCACCGATCGTATGGATTATCTGGCGCCGATGTCCAACAACACTGTCTTCTGTTTGGCGATCGAAAAGCTCGGCGATATCGACGTGCCAGAACGGGCGCAGATTATCCGCGTGATCTGCCTGGAACTGACGCGCTTGAACAGCCACCTCGTCTGGTTGGGCACGCACGCGCTCGACCTCGGCGCAATGAGCGTCTTCCTCTACGCCTTCCGCGAGCGCGAGGTCATCCTCGACATGTTCGAGATGCTCAGCGGCCAGCGCATGATGACCAGCTATATGCGCCCTGGCGGCGTCTGGCGCGACCTGACGCCGGAATTCCTGCCCGCGCTCGAAGACTTCCTCGGCTACTTCCCGCGCAAGATCGATGAATACGAGGCGCTGCTGACCAACAACCCGATCTTCATCGACCGCACCCAGGGGATCGGCGTGGCCGAGCCGGAAGACGCGCTCGCCTGGGGCATGAGCGGGCCGTGTCTGCGCGCCAGCGGCGTCAACTGGGACATCCGCAAGGCGATGCCCTACTCCGGCTACGAACGCTTCGAGTTCGATGTGCCGCTCGGCGAACACGGTGACGTGTACGACCGCTACATCGTGCGCATGGAGGAGATGCGCCAGAGCGTGCGCATCCTCCGGCAGGCGATCAAGCTGCTCGAAGGCGCAAAGGGCGGTTTCCGTTCGAATAACCGCAAATTCGTGCCGCCGCCGCGCGCGGAGCTGGGGCAGAGCATGGAAGCCGTCATCCACCACTTCAAGCTGTGGACGGAGGGCTTCTCGCTGCCAGATGAAGAAGTC
>CAYTME010000297.1:0-3422 GCA_964438415.1 uncultured Pleurocapsa sp.
GGGGGCGGTCGTGACCAAGGATGTGCCGCCGGGTGCGGTCGTCGCTGGCAATCCAGCGCGGATCATCAACCAGATCGAGGCGATTGAGGTGTACAGAGAAGCGTAATGCGTCATGCGTGATATGGCGTCGGGGTTGGTCGTGACGAGCGTGATGGAGAAGGATGATGACTGGCAGACGTGCAGCGGTCGTGACGGCGGCGGGTAAGGGCATCGGCGCGGCGATTGCGCGGGAGCTGGCGGCGCAGGGCTGGGACGTGGCGCTGATGTCGCAGAGTGGGGGTGCGGAGGCGCTGGCGCGCGAGATCGGCGGGCTGGCGATCACGGGATCGGTGACGAACAGCGCCGATCTGGAGCGGCTGGTCAGCGCAGCAGTCGAGCGCTACGGCCGCATCGATGCAGTCGTCAACAATACCGGCCACCCGGCCAAAGGCGATCTGCTGTCGATCGCCGATGAGGATTGGCACGCAGCGCTCGACCTGCTGCTGCTCAACGTCATCCGCATGGCGCGTCTGGTGACGCCGATCATGCTGCAGCAGGGCAAAGGCGCGATCCTGAACATCTCGGCGATGTACGCCTTCGAGCCATCGCTGAGCTATCCGGTCTCCAATACGATGCGGGCGGCGTTGGGCAGCTTCACCAAGCTGTACGCCGATCAATACGCCGCGCACGGCATCCGTATGAACAACATCCTGCCGGGGTTTGTCGAAAACTACGCGCTGACCGACGAGATGCGCCAGCGCATTCCGATGCACCGGGCGGCGACGCTCGACGAGATCGCGCGCACGAGCGTGTTCCTGCTGTCCGACGATGCGGGGTATATCACGGGACAGAACCTGCGCGTCGATGGCGGTCTCACGCGCGGCGTTTAAGGGGGTGAAGACACAGGGCGAGCCGCTGCGACTCGCCCTGTTGGCTGCTTCATCTGTGACGGTGTGCGCTGCTGCGTGTGATCGGCCTCAGCGCTCAAGCCCGCAGCGCATCACCCGTCACCCATGGCTGTTTAGTATTCCGGCATCGCGGGGGCGGGAGCGGGTTTTTCCTTCTCTGGCGCATCGGTGATCAGCACTTCCGTCGTCAAGATCATGCTGGCGATGCTGGCCGCATTCTCGACCGCGCCGCGCGTCACCTTGGCCGGGTCGGGGATGCCCGCCTCGATCATATCGATATACTCATTGGTCAGCACGTTGTAGCCGATGCGGTGGTTCTTCTTCGACTTCTGCATCCGGCGCACTTCCTGGATGACGACCGAGCCATCGACGCCGGCGTTGGCCGCGATCTTGCGCATCGGCATTTCCAGCGCGCGGCGCACGATCTGCACGCCCGTGTTCTCGTCGTCACCCTCGAGCTTGAAGTTGGTCAGCGCCTCGACAGCGTTGATCAGCGCCACACCGCCGCCAGGGACGATACCCTCTTCGACTGCGGCGCGGGTCGCGCTCAGCGCGTCCTCGACGCGGTGTTTCTTTTCCTTCAGCTCGGTCTCAGTGGCCGCGCCGACGCGGATGATGGCGACACCGCCGCTCAGCTTGGCCAGGCGCTCCTGCAGCTTCTCGCGGTCATAGTCGCTCGTGCTCATCTCGATCTCGCGGCGGATCTCCTCGATGCGCCCCTTGATCGCGCTCTCCTCGCCGTAGCCATCGACGATCGTCGTATCGTCCTTGCTCGCCACAACCTTCTTGGCGCGGCCCAGGTCCTGCAGCGTGACGGTTTCCAGCTTGCGGCCGGTCTCTTCGCTGATGACGGTGCCGCCGGTCAGGATGGCGATATCGCGCAGCATCGCCTTACGACGATCGCCGAAGCCCGGAGCCTTGACGGCCAGCACGTTGAGCATACCGCGCAGCCGGTTGAGCACGAGCGTGGCCAGCGCCTCGCCGTCGACATCTTCCGCGATGATGACGATGTCGCGCTTGCCGATCTGCACCAGCTTTTCGAGCAGGGGGACGATATCCGCCGCCGCGCTGATCTTCTTCTCGTAGATGAGGATGTAGGGTTCCTCGACGACCGCTTCCACCGTATCCGGCGAGGTCACGAAGTAGCCGCGGTCGAACTGCATACCCTCGACGTATTCGGTCTCGAATTCGAGGCTCTTGCTCTCCTCGACCGTGACGACGCCGTCCTTACCCACGCGATCCATCACCTCGGCGATCAGGTTGCCGATCTCTTCATCCTGTGCCGAGACGCTGGCGACGCTGGCGATTTCGGCGCGTGTGCCGATGGTGGTCGCCTGGCTGCGGATGTTGCGGGCGACTTCTTCCGCCGCCGCCAGAATGCCGCGCTTGAGCAGCATCGGGTTCGCCCCAGCAGCCACGTTGCGCAGCCCTTCATTGACGATCGCCTGAGCGAGCACGGTCGCGGTTGTCGTGCCGTCACCGGCGATATCGTTGGTCTTGGTCGCGGCTTCCTTCAGGAGCTGCGCGCCCATGTTCTCATATGGGTCTTCCAGCTCGATCTCCTTGGCCACCGTCACACCGTCATGCGTCACGGTCGGCGCGCCGAACTTCTTGTCCAGCGCAACGTTGCGCCCCTTCGGCCCCAACGTCGTAGCGACCGCTTCGGCGACCTTGTCGACGCCGCGCTGAAGCCCACGACGCGCCTCTTCACGGAATACCAGCATCTTTGCAGCCATGAGTCAATGCCTCCTGCATTTCAGGTCGATGTTCGTTCGCGATTCAAAGAAAAATCCTGCGGATCGGGTCTGGCTTACGCCTCGATGATCCCCAGGATGTCGGCTTCCTTCATGATGAGCAGCTTCTTGCCATCCAGCTTGACCTCGGTGCCCGCATACTTGGCGAACAGCACCGTGTCACCCGCCTTGACGTCCATATCGATGCGCTTCCCATCGTCGTCGCGGCGGCCAGCGCCAACGGCAAGCACGCGACCCTGCTGGGGCTTCTCTTTAGCCGTTTCTGGCAGCACCAGCATCCCGCCGGCAATCGTCTCTTCCTGCTCGATCGGCTCGATGAGTACGCGGTCGCCCAGAGGACGGATCTGCATGGTAATTCCTCCTGTGATCGTATGCACGTGAACGTCCGCTGTCGTGCGGACAAATCTCAGACATAATTTAGCACTCAAAAAGCTAGAGTGCTAAAACCGCGCTCAAGATAGCCCAAGTTGGCCGCATTTGTCAAGTGTTGAGCGCCATCTCTAGCAAATATCTTATATGGCTGCTAATCGGAGTTTACTCTGAGGTTAGAGTCAGGTTGTAAACGCGTCTGCGCTGGCGATGTGCGCCGCCACTGCAGCAGCACGGTCGCCGTCAAGATCAGCGCCGCGCCGATGATCTGCTGGGCGGTCATCGTCTCGTCCAAGAGCAGCGCCGAGAGCAGCAGCACGACGACCGGCTCCAGCGTGCTGAGGATGGCGGCCTGTCCTGGCCCGACATGGCGCATCCCGGCATAGCAGGCGAAGATCGGCAGCGCGGTGCT
>CAYTME010000298.1:0-3391 GCA_964438415.1 uncultured Pleurocapsa sp.
GATATCGCCGATGACCGCGCGCAGCGTCGTCGCCGCGACATTGAGCGATGCACGCACGACATCATCGACGGTCAGGATCGACAGCTTCGGTTCAACCACGCGGAAGTAGATCAAAAAGTCGATGTCGATCTGCACGTTGTCGCGCGAGATGACGCTCTGACGCGGCACCTCGAGAAAGCGCTCGCGCAGATCGACCTTGCGCGCCGTCTCGATCAGCGGGATCACCAGCGTGATGCCCGGGCCGCGCGTCCCGGCGTAGCGTCCGAGCGAGAGCACCACGAGGCGCTCGTATTCCGGCACGATGCGAAATGCGCTGACGAACAGATAGACCACAAATACGATCAGGGCGATCAAAAGCACCGGCTCGACCATGATTTCAGCTCCTTCGTAGTTCAGCCTTATTCATCATTCTTGTGCTTGGCTGGTTCGACGAACAGCGTTAAACCCTCGCGCTCGACCACGACGATCTCTTCTCCGGCTTCAAGCGGGGTATCGCTGTGAGCCGTCCACGACTCGCCAAAAAGGTGTACCGTGCCGATCGGAGTGAGCGGCTTCACAACACGCCCGCGGGCACCGACCAAGCTCTCGTCGTCGTCCGTGATCGGGCGCAGACGCCCACGTTCAAGGGCGGGACGCAGAGCGAATTGGTGATAAAGAAAGACCAGACCGGTAGAGGCGAGCACCAAGAGCGGCGAAACCGGCGTCTCCGGCAGCAAGAAGACGCCGCCGGTCACCTGCAGCGCCAGCCCAAGCACAGCGAGCAGCGTGTAGCGCCGCTTGATCAGGGGCATCGCCAGGAAACCGCCCGCGCCGACGATCAGCAGCGCCAGCGCCCACCAATTGACGGCGACCGTCGTCAGGATGTAAATGCCGAAGATGACCATCCCGATACTGACGATCTCGATCAATCCTGTCCCCGGCATGTAGGCAGCGGTGACGCCGATCCAAAGACCGATGAACAGTATCAAGTAAATCACGTTCGGGTCTAAAGCTGGCAGCATCGATGCCACTCCCTCACCCACCTTGCATCTCATTCAGTATAGAAGATTTCGCACAGCCCAACGCCCCTCAATTCTGAGGGGGTGGAACGGGTGTATACAGATCTTGGGGCGCATCTGCTCCGCCGAGCGATCTAGCGGCTCGGCTGGGTTGCGCAAGCGCGCTGAAGGCGCTCCGGCCTTGGCGGAGGGTTTCCCTCGTCCCTTGAGTGAATGAGCGGCCGCACAGCCGGCGAGTGAACTCGCCGGCGCAGGCAGACCAAACCGCCCGTCGGTGGACGAGGCAGGCCTTGTCCCTACGGATGTTCCGGTTCCGTTTCGTAGGGACAACCCAGGGGGCGTCCGCTGCCCCCAAACCCGAATACACCTGGTGGAAACGTTCGGCCTGTCGGGAGTTGCGGACGGGGGACTATAATAGCCGGAATCAATGAGCACACGCCGCCCTGGAAGACCAATGCCCCGAAAACCACGCCCTGCAAAACGAGCCAATCACGCGCATCACGCCATACGCATCGACGCTGAACGCTTGAGGGCCGATTTCGAGGAGCTGTCACGCATCGGTGCGACGCCGGAAGGCGGCGTCAGCCGTCCGGCGCTCTCGCCGGAAGATCTGCTGGCGCGCGCTTGGTTCGCTGACCGCATCGAAGCCGCCGGCTTCATGGTATGCGATGACGATGCGGGTAATTTGAGCGGCCTGCTGCGCAGCGCCAAAGCGGACGCCAAGACGCTCCTGATCGGCTCCCACCTGGACAGTGTGCCCAACGGCGGGCGCTATGATGGCGCGGTCGGCGTGCTGGCGGCACTCGAATGCCTGCGCACGATCCACGAGCATGGTCTCGCGCTGCCCGTCCACCTCGAAGCGATCAGCTTCACCGACGATGAAGGCTGCTGGCGCTCGCTTTTCGGCAGCCGCGCGATCGCGGGGCTGCTGACCGAAGAGGATATCGAAGACCGGCGAAACGACAACGCCCCATTCCGCGCGGCGCTCAGCCGGTCGGGCATCAGCCCGTCGAGCGTCTTTCGCGCTGCACGCCCTGCCGAGTCGCTGGCGGCTTACGTCGAGCTGCACATCGAGCAGGGCGAGCGGCTGGCGCGCAGTCACACCCAGATCGGCATCGTCAGCGGCATTGTCGGGCGCACGACCTACCGGCTGACTTTCCTGGGCCAGGCCGGGCACTCCGGCACGACCGATATGTACCGCCGGCGCGATGCGCTGCGCGGAGCGGCCAGTTTCATCGTGCGCGCACACGATGTCGTGCGCGCGCGGTACAGCGTCTGCAATGTGGGCGCGGTCGATGTCAAGCCCGGCACGTTCAACATCATCCCCAGCGAAGTGTCGCTGTTATTCGAATGTCGCCATGTCAACGAGCGGCTGCTGGCCGAGATGGAGATGGCGCTGATCCAGATCGCGCGCGAATGCAGCGCCGCCCACGCGCTCGAACTCAAGATCGAGCAGATGACCCATATGCCCGCCGCCGAGATGAGCGAGTCGGTCTTGAGCGTCATCGGCGAGGACTCAGCAGCACGCGCCTGGTCAGCTATGCCGGGCATGACGGGCAAATCTTGAGCCGGATGACCCCGAGCGGCATGATCTTCATCCCATCCGTCGGCGGCATCAGCCACAGCCCGCAGGAATTCACGCCCTGGGAAGACGTCGTCAACGGCACCAACGTGCTGCTCCACACCGTGATCGAGCTGGCGCGCCGGGCTGAATGAGACACGACTCTTGACAGATCGTGCTCGAAGCCCGATCATGTGGGGACTTCCGCAAACGCCGCAGGAGATGTCAAGATGCCAGGGCGCAAGAAAGTGACCGGCGTGAAGCCGATGTTTGGCAACAAGCGCAGCTTCTCGATGCGCGCCAGTCGCCGCAAGTACAAGCCAAATCTGCAGACCAAGACATTCTACGTGTCTGAACTCGACAAGATGGTTGAGGTCCGCGTGACAGCGGGTGAGATCCGCACGATCGACAAGATCGGCCTGCTCGCCTTCCTCAAGCGGCGCGGCGTCAGCGTTCACCGCCTGATCGACGAGGTCTGATCGCGGAGGACGAGCGTGCTCGTCCTCCGGCTACCCTCGCAGGCGCAGCAGATACCCCAAGCGCAGCGCCGCCCGTTCGACGAGCACGCCTGCCTGCGCGATCGCCTCCTCCAGCGTCATGGGCTGGCTGACGATCGGCAGCGCCGCCCAGATGCCCGCCTGATGCAGCAGCTCATCATCCGCCTCCACACTGCCCGCCAGGGCGACCGCCGGCACATGGTGCGCCGCAGCACGCCGGGCGATGCCCAGCGGCCCTTTGCCCGAAAGCGTCTGCACATCGAGCCGCCCCTCGCCCGTGATCACCAGGTGCGCATCGCGCAGATGATCGTCGAAGCGGTGGTAATCGAGGATCA
>CAYTME010000299.1:0-3373 GCA_964438415.1 uncultured Pleurocapsa sp.
TTTTTCCCCCTCTTTTTCCCCTTTTTGCAATCTCGTTTGGGTTATTTGGGATATACCAGCCGGCTACCTCTCACCCCAATACTCATCGACCTCGTGAGCGCCCATCAGCACGAGCACCAAGTCGAGCAGCATGTGGACCGACATGACCGAGACCGCGATCAGCACGGAGGGCAGGAGCCACCCTACGAGACCCATACCCGCGCCGAGGAGCGCGGACGTCACAAAGACATTGATACCGAGCACCAGCCACAAACAGCCGCGAGGTTTTCGACTCATCTCCGCGTTCTCCTCGTCCAATAACGCGCTCAGTCACGGACTGCCAGCCCGTGCCGGTCGAGGCGAGTGCGGGTCACACCCGCGTGACGTAGCTGCCGTCCTCTGTCTTGATGCGGATGACATCGCCTTGATTGACGAACAGCGGCACTTGAACCTCGAAACCGCCCTCGACCACGACCCGCTTGGTCGGATTGTTGGCCGTATCGCCGGCGTAACTCGGCTCCGCCTCGACGACGCGCATGTCGACTGTATTCGGCAGCTCGTAATCGATCACCTCGCCCTCATACATCAAAAGATCGATCCGCATATTCTCTTTCAGATAGCGGATATCGCTGCCGAAGACCTCCCGCCGCACATGCGGCTGTTCGAAGGTATCCACATCCATGAAGGTCAAGAACTCGTCGTCTGCGTACAGGTACTCCATCACGTGGCGATCGATGCTGACACCCTGCACACGCTCGCCGGAGTTGTAGGTCATCTCACGAGTCGCGCCCGTGCGGAGATTGCGCACCGTCAAGCGGATGGTGGCGTTGCCGCGCCCCGGCTTATGATGCGAAAAATCGAGCACCTTGTAGATTTCGCCCTCTTCGAGAAAGGTTGTCCCCTTTCGCAGTTGATTGGAGTCGATCATCGAACCTACCTCACATCTCGATAACGACGGCTCACCCACCCGTCAAGACACGTACTGGGCGAATCTTGAAATTGACCCGCGTCTCCAGGTCGCGCTGCTGGACGGGCGTCACGCCGCCATAATACAAATCCACGCCGCGGTACATGCGCGCGAGCTGATTGATCACCTCAACGCCGCCCTCTTCTGTAATCACATCCACCTCGCCGCGCACTTCCATCCAGCGATACGGGTTATCCGGATCGATCGACAGGATGGTGACGCGGCCCCGCTCCTTCATATTCCGATCTTTCTGCCGGCCCCGCGCCGTATTGACGATCACATGTGTCCCATCATACATACACCAGACGGGCGTCGCCTGAGGATGGCCGTTGGGCATGACCGTCACCAGCGCGACGACGATCGGGCGATCGAGCAGGTCGCGGTGGCTATCCGGGATATGATCATACGCGGGCATTTCAACACTCCTCACATCCACAGCGTTTCAATGTGATGAACATCGCCACTCTGACGCACACCGTGCGCGGTTATTACGTCGAAGCGATATCGACGCCAGCCGCGCGCGCCCGCCCCAGGATGTATTCCGCCGCGCGGATCATCGGCATATCGACCATCCTCCCTTCCCAGGCGAACACGCCGGTTCCGGCGCGCTGATGCGCCTCGTAGGCCGCGATCAAAGCGCGGGCGCGGCGGATATCGTCTTCAGCGGGTGTGAATACCGACTGGATGATTTCGACCTGACGCGGATGGATGGCGAGTTTGCCCGTGTAACCCAACTGGAGCGCGCTGATTGTCTGTTCGCGCAGCCCATTCAGGTCGTGCAGATCGATGTACGGCGTATCGATGGCGGCCAGGCGGCGCGCTTTGGCATGGAGGACGACCGCCGCGCGCGCATAGCGGATTTCATCACCGTCTGCGGTGCGCACTGCGCCCAGATCGCCCGCCAGATCCTCCGCGCCGAAGATGAGCGCCGCCAGCCGGTCATCGGCAGCCGCGATTTCGCGCAGATAGACGACTCCCAGAGCCGTCTCGATCAGAGCCAAGAGCGGGATCGAACCCGCAGCCAGCCCCTGATCGCGCTCAGCCTGCGCGATGTGCGCCGCCAGCATCTGCACCTGCTCCGCCGACTCGACTTTTGGCACGACGATGCCATCGGGCCGAGCGGGCAGCACAGTCGCCAGATCATCGCGCCAAAACGCACTGCCGATCGGGTTGATGCGCACCAAGCGCGCCGATCGGCCACACGCCACCGTCACCAGCGCCTCGGCGGTCACAGCGCGCGCTTCGGCTTTCTGCGTCAGCGCGACGCCATCTTCCAAGTCCATGATGATCGCATCGACATTGAGCCGCGCCGCTTTCTCGATCTTGCGCCGATCGTCGCCGGGCATGAACAAGAGCGAGCGCCAGTGATGGGGCGAATTGACGGGCGTATGCATACAAGCAGCCTGACACTGACCATCTGGGCCGTGCCTGCACCCGCAGGTGAGCCGCAGGCACGGCGAGATGGTACGGATACCTCACTTCGCCCAGCGGATGATCCCCGGCTGGAACGGCGTCGGCAGCAGCTCATGGTGGGGCAGCACACGCACGGAAATCCCGCGTTCGCCGCTGCTGTGATACGCCACCTGCGCTGCAAAAGTATACACGCCGTCGCTGCCGCTGACCGGTTTCATCTCGACGACTTCGCCAGAGTCGATCTCTCCGCGCGTGTTGAGCGCGCCGTAGTAAGCCTGCACCGTCACATCTTCCGGCTTGAGCGCGCCCAAATGCACCGTCGCGCTAATGTTCAGGCTGCTGCCCACCTTGATCTGGCTGTCCGCCACGACCACATCGCGCACCTGCACCTGCCCCCATGCCTGATCGAGCCGCGCACGCCAGGCGGCGTAATTGAGGCCGACCTTCAAATCCTGGGCGGTCATGGCGACCATGCGCTGGAAGTTGGGGATGTAGAACTGGTCGGTGTATTCCTTGACCATGCGGTGCGTTGTAAAGAACGCTCCCAGCTTGCGGATCGAATTCTTGACCTTCGCGATCCATTCACGCGGCAGGTCGTCGCGCCCACGCGTGTAGAACGTCGGCACGATATCCTGTTCCAGTAGGTGATATAGGGCTTCGCTTTCGAGCCGATCCTGATGCTCCGCCTCGGACTCTGGGTATTCCTCGCCGCTGCCGATCGCCCAGCCGACCGAGGGATCGTAGGCTTCCGCCCACCATCCATCAAGGACACTGCAGTTCAAGCCGCCGTTGTAGATGACCTTCATACCGCTGGTGCCGCTGGCCTCTTTCGGGCGGCGCGGAGTGTTCAACCACACATCGACGCCCTGGATCAAGCGCCGGGCGACGTGCATGTCGTAGTCTTCCAGGAAGACGATCGAATGCCGCAGCATTGGGTCTCCCGCCGCATGGACGATCTGGCGGATCAGTTCTTTGCCGCCGATGTCGTGCGGGTGCGCCTTGCCAGCGAAGATG
>CAYTME010000300.1:0-718 GCA_964438415.1 uncultured Pleurocapsa sp.
AACGTGAGCCGCACAATCGAGCCAGCGGCGCTCGGTGCGTCTTGCAGCCGGTGTCGTCTCGCTTGTCCCCTACGGGCTTGGGACTGCGCGCTCATACCTTGCATCTACGATCCGTTTGTCCGGTTGCTCAGTCGCCGTCCGATCATCGCCGCGATCGGGCACCGAATGGCTCGCTAGCACCGCGTCCATACCAGCCATGTCGAGTGCACGACTGCGCGCCAATCCCCAGACGACGACGGCGCACGCCGCCGCGATGAAGCAGAGGACGCCCGCAAACACGAACGCGAGCACATACGCTTGGCTGACATCGTACAGCACCCCTCCGGCGACCGGCCCCAGGATGCCGGCGATGCCGTAGGCAGTGAAGACCCAGCCATAGTTGACACCCAGGTTCTTGGTGCCGAAGTAATCGGCTGTGGCGGTCGGGAAGAGGGTGAAGATGCCGCCGAAGTTTAGCCCGACCCAGGCCGACGCCAGCGCCACCGCCAGCGGCGTCGAGACGCTCACCAGCAGCATGAAGGCCATCCCTTGGGCCAAGAACATGATCATCATGGCGCGCGGGCGGTCGATGAGGTCGCTCACTCCGCCCCAAAAGATGCGACCGAGCGCGTTGAATACAGCCAAGATCGCGACCGGCTCTAGGAAGCGCCCGAAGCTGCCGAGCCAGTCGGGTGTCAGCGCCTCACCCTGCAAGATGGTCGCTGTCAGGGGTGTCCAT
>CAYTME010000300.1:728-3288 GCA_964438415.1 uncultured Pleurocapsa sp.
AGCCTGAGGTCGCGCCGAAGATGAACGTCAGCCACAGCATACACGCCAGCGGCGTATTGAGCATCTCGCGCCAATGCACATCGACGCTTTGAGCCGACTTCGCGGTCTTCACCGGCATCGTCGGCGGATACCATCCCGTGGGTGGATTGCGCAAGAGCGATGCGCCCACGACGACCAGCACAGCGCTGACGATGCCGTGCAGAAGGAAGAACGCCGACCAGCCGATCCCGAAGCCGGTGCCCTCGGCGGCGCCCAGCCCGATCAGCAGCAGATGCGACAGCCCGATCGCTTCACCGGTCGCCGCAGGCGGCAGCAGCAGCGCCGACGCCGGGCCGGAGAAAAACAGCGCACCTGCCCCGAAACCGGCAACCGCCAGTCCGGTGACGAAGCCTTTCTTGTCCGGAAACCACTTGACGGCCGCGGCGATCGGGCAGACGTAGGCGAAGCCGATCCCCGCCCCGCCGATGACACCGTAAGTCAAATAGAGCATCCAGGGGCGGTCGCCGCTGACCAAGAATGCGCTCAGGATGAACGAGACGCCCAAAAGCAGCCCGCCCGTGGTCGCCACCCAGCGCGGCCCGAAACGATCCTGAAGCCTGCCCGTCGGGATCATGACGATCGCAAAGGTCGCCAGGGCAAATGAGAAAGCCCACTGGGTCGTGGCTCGGCTCCAGCCGAACTCCATTTCGAGCGGCCGCACGAAGACGCTGAACGCATAGACGGTGCCCAGGACGACCTGGACAATCAGCGCGCCGAGGATGATGATCCACCGGTTGAATGAGCGGGTTTGGCTGTCATTCATGATGTGCTCCATGAGTCTTTAGAACGAGCGGCACATGCGCCATGGCAAGTGGAGTGCAGGCACAGCGATCGAGTAATCGAGCGATCGTTACCGCGCATGTTACGTCTGTCACCCCCAGTGTGGATAAATAGCAGACACGTACAGGCTTCGGTTCGCAGTAAGATGATGAGTAGTGATGTGATTTCTCGGCTTGGCTCTCCCAGAGTGCCTCGGAGGCTTTAGCCCCGAGTGGCACTCGCCAGTGAAAGGGCGATGAACGTGAAATTGCAGACGGAACCTGAACACAACCAAGAATTTGCCGGGCTGCCATACCCGCTGACGCCACCAGAGGGCAGCGAAGAAGTGATCGAGGAGATGATGGCCGAAGACGCCACGGCTGTGCTGGCGCGTCTCTTGGACGAGCTGAACGATTTGATCGTGGTTTGGAAAGCGACCGTCCACGCGGAGCGAGCGAAGCTGGCGACCGGGCAAGCATCTCCTGAAATGCCGATGGAATTTCGAGCAGGGCTGGCACAGGGTCTCGAAAATGCTGCTGAGGACGTCGAAAATGTGCTGGCCAAGATCGGACGCTGAAGCGCTCGTCATCCACATGACGTCTCCCTTTTGAGAACCGCGACCGTCCTTTCTAGGCCGATCGCGGTTCCTTTTTTCGGCAGTATGGTCGTGTCAACCGCAGCCTCGACCATCAGTGCCGCAGGCAGACATGGTGCTGCGCTCACGCGGGCGTCACTCGCGCTGATAGGTAGTGGACGATGTCGTTCAGGCTGATGAGCTGCCCATAATCGGCCTCTGGGATTTCGACGCCTGTCAGTTCATCCAGGCTGATCAAGAACATCAGGAAGTCATACGAGTCGATGTCGAGCGTGTGGCGGACATCTTGATCTGGTCCCAGCGTCTCCGGCTCCGACTCGGGCGCGATGCGCTTCAGCGCTTTGAGGACAGCTGCCTTGATTTCAGACTCGGTCATAGTTTCTCCACCTCCTGCAGGTGGCGGTTCAACGCATCGAGGAATTCCGCCCCCTGGCGTCCATCGGTCGCGCGATGATCGCCGGCCAGACTGGCCATCATGACCGGACGTATGCCGAACATGCCATTTTCGACCCACGGCTGATCGATGATCCTGCCGAAGCCGACCAGCGCCACCTGCGGCGGATAGATGACGCCCTGCACGACTTCGACGCCCAGATCACCCAAGCTCGTCATCGTGATCGTCGCGTCGGTCAGCTCTGATCCGCGCAGCCTGCCCGTGCGCGTGCGCGCGATCAAATCATGAAGTGCTTCCATCAACTCATCCAGCGTCTTCAGATCGACGTTGTGGATGGCCGGGGTGATCAGGCCGCCCTGACGCAGCGCGATGGCGAAGCCGATATGGACGGCCTCCTGAGGTTCATGCTGGTCATTGCGCCAGTAGCCATTGAGTGCCGGCACGTCGCCCAAGGCACGCGCGACCGCTTTGAGCAGCAGGACCGCGGGCAGCAGCCGCTGTTTGATTGGACGCTTGAGGTTCTCGGCTTCCAGCCAGCGCAGCGCACGGCTCATATCGATGCGGGTTTGCAGATAGTAATGCGGGATCTCGCGGTTGGAGCGCGCCATGGCCAGGGCGATCGCGCGGCGCATAGCGGCATAACTATCGGCATCCTTCGGTTTTTCGACGACCGGTTCGGGTTTGGCGGCCTCAGCAGGCAGCGCTTCGACCTGCGGCACTGGCGTCGGGATGGATGCTGGTGCGGGTTTGGCGTGCGGCATCGCCTGCGCCTG
>CAYTME010000301.1:0-1574 GCA_964438415.1 uncultured Pleurocapsa sp.
AGCAGATCAACGATACGCTGCGCGTCAAGCTCGACGAGGTGACCGAGCGCTGGGGCTTGAAAGTCACCCGAGTCGAGATCCGCGAGGTCGAGCCGCCCAAGGATGTGCAGGAGGCGATGAACCGTCAGATGAGCGCCGAGCGCGCCCGTCGTGCCACTGTGACGCAGGCCGAAGGCGAGCGTCAGGCGCAGATCACGGTTGCGCAGGGCGACCGAGAGGCGGCGATCTTGCGCGCCGAAGGTCAGAAGCAGGCCGCCATCCTTCAGGCCGAAGGCGAGCGTCAGGCGCAACTTTTGCGGGCGCAGGGCTTCGCCGCCGGTCTCAAGGCGCTGGAGGAGCAGGCGCGCGAGCTGAACGAGAACACGATGATGCTGCAGTATCTCGAGACGCTGCGCCAGGTGGGCGCGAGCGCCTCGACCAAGTTCATCGTGCCGATGGAGGTGACCAGCCTGATGCAGCGCCTCACCCGGACGATGGAAGAGAGCAACGGCACGCCGATCGCGCACCGTTGAGCAGATCGGGCGGCACCGCCAGCCGCCCGACGATTGCATTCTGTGCCGCCGCGTGCTCCAATAGCACAGCATGAATACTGACGAACTGCTTCCGCTGCTCTCCCGGCTGGCTGGCCAGACGGTGTTGGTCGTTGGGGATGTCATTCTCGACGAATACTTGATCGGCAGGGCGGTGCGGATGAGCCGCGAAGCGCCGGTGCCCGTCCTTGAGTTCGAGGAGCGGCGTTTGATCCCCGGCGGCGCGGCCAATCCGGCGGCCAACATCGCCGCGTTGGGCAGCACGCCGATCCTGGTGGGTGCGGTCGGCGCGGACGCCGAAGCGACCGCGCTGCGGCAGATCTTGCAGGCCAGGGGCATCGATACGGGCGCGCTGGTGGTCGATGCGACCCACCCGACCACGGTCAAGACGCGCATCCTGGCGCAGATGGGACTGCGCTTCCCCCAGCAGGTCGCCCGCTTGGATCGTGTGTCACGCGCGCCGATCGGTCCGGTGGCAGAACGGCAGCTTCGCACCCTGCTGTCGGAGTACGTCGGGCAGATCGATGCGCTGCTGCTCTCGGATTACCGCGGCGGCCTGCTGACGGCGGAATTGGTCGCCTGGCTGCGCAGTGCGGTGAGCGATCGCGTGCTGCTGACCGCCGACGCGCAGGGGCAGTTCGACAAATACGTCGGTTTCGGGGTTGTCAAGTGCAACGCGAGCGAGGCGGAAGCCTACCTCCGCCGCAGGCTGACGACCGACGACGATTTCGAGGCGGCGGCGCGCGAGTTGTGCGCGCATCTGCGCCTCAGCGGCGGCATGGTCATCACGCGCGGCTCGGAGGGCAGCACGACGGCGACCGGAGCCGGTGCCGCTGTTCACTGCCCAGCACCCGCGATCACCGATGTCTACGATACCGTCGGGGCGGGGGATACCGCCGTCGCGGTGCTGACGCTGGCGCTGGTGGCGGGTGGAACGCTCGCTCAGGCGGCCATGCTGGCGAACTACGCGAGCGGTGTGGTGGTGCGCCGTGTTGGCAATTATGCGCCGACCGCCGACGAGCTGGCTGCCGCCGTGCATCAGGG
>CAYTME010000301.1:1591-3283 GCA_964438415.1 uncultured Pleurocapsa sp.
GCGATAGGAACCGATCGATGGCACACCCACAACCCCCGGACCCGCGCGCCTTCTACCAAATCGTGTGGGCGATCGTCCGCCAGGTGCCGCCGGGACGTGTGACCACTTTCGGCCAGGTGGCCTCCATGATCCCGCCGCCGCCGGGTGTCGAACGCGCCGACTACGAGCGGCTGGGACCGCGCTGGGTCGGCGACGCCATGAACGCTGTATCGCGCATCGATGATCCGACCATCCCCTGGCACCGCGTCATCAACAGCAAGGGCACCATCAGCCTGCCGCCGGAGAGCGTTTCGGCGGCTCTCCAGCGGGCGCGTCTGCGTGCGGAAGGGGTGCTCGGCGCGCAGGAACGAGTCGATTTTCGCCGGTTCGGGTGGGGAGGCCCCGATGCGGAGTGGCTGGCGGCGAACAATCTCCAGGCACCGCGGTCGCTCAAGCCGGTCCCACCGGACGATCCCCCAGGTCAGCTCAAGCTGTTTTGAGGATACAGCTCATGTGGTTGGACGATCTTCCGCTCATCGAAGTCACGCTCGCGCGCGTGCTGCACGATCGCTGGTACGCAGCGTATGACCATCATGCCCAGCGCCTGATCGACCCGCGCTGCGATCGGCGCTGCAAAATGCGCGAGCGCGGTCTGATGTCCGCCGCCGTACGGCGGGCGCTCGCGTTGGGCGTCATCTACATGCAGGGACTGGCTGTCCAATCGGAGTGCACGCGCCACCTGGTCGAAGGGCTGACCGAGGAGTATCTCAAGGCGCTCGGTCTGCCCGCGGAGACGGTCGAAAACGCCGTCAGCGACCTGGCACAGGCTAGCTACAGCCAGCCCATGCCGGCCGATGTGCAGAGCAGCCACCTGCAAAGTCTGAATTGAGCGCACGGATCACGTGAACCGGCTCTCGATCTCGACCGGTTCGCAGCGCTCGATATAGTCGATGGCGGCTTCGGCATCGGTGGCGACGTGGAACAGCTTCTTGTAGGTCGCTTTCACGAACCCTTGTTCATGGATGTGTTCGATCAAGCGCACGAAGGGCTGGTAGAAGCCGTTCGTATCGACGAGCACGATCGGTTTGTTGTGCAGCAGAAGCTGGCGGTGCGTCAGCGCCTCGAACAGCTCATCGAAGGTGCCCAATCCGCCGGCCAGCCCGATAAAAGCGGTGGCCCGACTCTCCATGATGGCTTTGCGCTCGCGCAGGCCGTCCGTGATGATCAGCTCGTCTGATGCCTGATAGGCCTGCTCTTGTGTGATGAGCATCTGGGGGATGACGCCGATGACATGCGCGCCGTGATCGTTGGCGGCGCGCGCGACTTCTCCCATCAAGCCGCGGCTGCCACCGCCGTACACGAGCGCATGCCCGCGCGCAGCGATGCGGCGGCCCAAATCGCGCGCCGCATCGACGTACTCCGAGGCGACGCTGCTGCTCGCGCCGCAGTAGACACAGATGACCTGCTGCATGAACGCCCCCTCCTCATGAACGCTTGTGCCGCGCTTCTTCTCTGAGCACAGCGAATACGAACAGCGGCAAACGCATCATACGCCGAATCCGCCAGGGCTGGCGCAGCAGACGATAGAGCCATTCGAGACCAGCATTCTGCATCCAGACCGGCGCGCGCGGCACGACACCGGCGGCAAAGTCGATCGCGCCGCCGACACCCACCGCCATGCGGGCGCGCAGCCGGGGCAGGTTGCGCGCGAGC
>CAYTME010000302.1:0-3275 GCA_964438415.1 uncultured Pleurocapsa sp.
CAGCGTCAGGCCGACTTCGTAGGGCTGCGAATGGAAGTTGACGTACTGCAAGCGGGCGAGCTGGTAATGAAGCTGCGCCGGGGCCAGCAGCACCGGCACGATCACTTTGCCGCGATCGCGGTAGTACTGCCACTCGTCTTCGACATTCTGCGACTGCGCCGAGTTGGGCGAGATGATGACGATCATCGCATCGCACACATCCAGCCCCTGCTGGATGGCGCTGCTCCACTTCATACCGGCGGGGATGTTCTGGATGTCGATCCAGATATCGGCCCCCATCTCTGAAAGGGAGGTGGCCAGACGGCGGGCGAACGGTTCGTCGATGCGGCTGTAGCTGATGAAAAGGCGCGGCATGGTGATCTCTCTCGTCTGGCGTTAGCCCAACATGACGCCGTCGGTCATCCAGCAGCCCTCGTAGGGAGCGTCATGCTGGCGCGACAGCGACCAGATATAGCGTACCGTCTGCCCCTGCGCATCGATGAGCTGCACCTGCACCTGCGCGTGATCGCCCAAGACGAGCATCGGCCCCAGATCGGCGCGGCGAAACCCGATCATCGCTTTGTAGAGCGGGTTCTTGACGAGCTGGATGAAGCGATCGACTGGCCCGGTGTGGCTGCGATTGCCCGGCGAAGCGAACTGATACGCAATGCGAATGCCGCCGTCCCCGCGGTAGAGGTCGTTGTTCTGCAGCGCCTCGAGCTGCACGATGACCACTTCGCGCGGTGATAAACTGGGATTGGGTTCGGGAAGTTGAATCGGGCGCGGATACACATCCGTCTCGTACACGCGGCCTGGCTCCTCTGACCAGCGGTCAACGCGATCATTATAGGGAGTTGTGCTGGGATGCACAATTGCGGAGACGGGCACGATCCGCAGTCGAGCGGCTCATTAGGTCGCCACCCGGACGCGGATCATCAGCGCCAGGTTGTGGCCGATGATGCGGTACTCGCGCCCGACCTTGAGCTGGATCGGCCCATGAAATGGCGCGACATTCAGCATCTCTAGCGGTGTGCCGGGCGTCAATCCCAGCGCCGCCAGGTATTCAAGCCGGTCGCGCTCGCGGGTGCGCACCCGCGTGATGATGAGCGGCGTCTTGAGCGGCGCGTCTGCGAGGATCAGGTCATTCAGCGCCGGCAGCGTCCCATCCGGGCCGGGGATCGGCTCGCCATGCGGGCAGAACTGCGGCGAGCCGGCCATCTCGGCCATGCGCTGCGTCAGCGTGTCGCTCAAACGCTGGCTGATGCGGTCGGCCTCCTCATGCACTTCGTGCCAGCCGAAGCCCATCACCTTGACGAGAAACACCTCGACGATGCGGTGACGGCGCAGATGCAGCAGCACCTCGCGGCGTCCGCTGTCGGTCAGGCGGATGCCCTGGTACGGCTCGTGGACGAGATAGCCCGCGTCGCGCAGCTTGGTGATCATGCGGTTGACGGCAGGCGCGGTCACGTTGAGCGTATCGGCCAGCGCCGACGTGCTGACGTATTCACCGTCCAGCCGCTCGCGGTCTTCGAGGCGGAAGATGGTGGCTAAGTAGGCACGCATTTTCTCGCTCAGGTCGTCGTTTTTTTCGAAATCGCTCATCACGCCATCCGCATCCTGCCGCGCGCGCCTTATAGGAGCGGCGTGCGCTCCATATTGACGTACTGCTGCTGGAGTTCGCGCCAAGCGCGCCCAAGCCGGCGCATCCCCTCTTCGATGTCCTGCGGCTTGTGGGCACCGAAGTTGATGCGCAGATGATAGCTGCCCTCGCTGTTCGGGTAAAAGACCGTCCCCATCGCGTAGGCGACGCCGGCTTCGACCGCGTTGATGTACAGCTCAGCCGCTGTCGGGCCGGACTCGGGCAGCCGCAGCCATAGGTAAAGCCCACCCTGAGGACTGATCCAGCGGGTCTCCGGCGGCAGATGGCGGCCGACCGCCATCAAAGCAACATCGCGGCGGCGGCGCAGCTCGCGGTTGTTGCGCTCGAGTTGGCGCGCCAGCACCCCATGTTCGAGCATGAGCTGGAGCGCGCGCTGATTGAGGCCGGGCGTCGAAATATCCGCCGCCGATTTGACGCGCAGCAGCCGCTCGTAGTGAGCGTTTGGCGCGATCACGTAGCCGATGCGCAGGCCGGGCAGCAGATTCTTGGTGAAACCGCTGGCATGGATGACGAGATCATGGTCATCGAGCGCCTTGAGCGGCGGGATGCTCTCGCCCTCGTAGCGCAGCTCGTGATAGACGCCGTCTTCCAGCACCGGGACTTTGTATTCGGCGGCCAGCGCCAGCAGTTGGCGGCGGCGGTGCAGCGGCATGACCGATCCGGTCGGGTTGTGAAAGGTCGGCATGATGTAGATCAAGCGCACAGGCTGTTCGACCAGCACGTTTTCCAGGATATCCAAGCGCATGCCGTCTTCCGTCATCGGGATGCCGACGATCTGGTTGTGCCGCGTGCGCGCCAGATCGAGAATGCCCAGATATGTCGGTGCCTCGGTCACCAGCACGTCGCCCGGCCCGATCAGCGACTGCACAACCAGATCGAGCGCCTGCTGCGTGCCGCCGGTGATCAGCACGTCATCGGCGCTGCACTGGATGCCGAGCGCGCTGACATAATCGCGCACGGCGACGCGCAGCGGGTAGTAGCCCTCCGGCGCTTCGTAGGTCAGCGCCTTCGACCCGTCACGGTCGAGCGCGTAGTTGATCGCATCGCGCAGATGCTGCACGGGGAAGAATTCCAGCGGCGGCGCGCCGTGCCCGAAATTGATCACGCCCGGCTTGCGCGCGATGCGCATCATCTCGCGCAGCGAATGGTCGAGCGACAGCGCGGTCGGCACCTGCTGCTGTTGAAAGCGGTGGGCATGGCCATTGCTGGAACGAATTGTTTGCTGGCGCGCTGCGTCGCTGCTGCCGGTGACGAACGTGCCGCGCCCTGCATGGGCGCTCAGATAGCCGCCGGCGCGCAGCTCGGCATAGGCATTGACGACGCTGATGCGGCTGATATCGAGCTGATGCGCGAGATCGCGGCTGGCCGGCAGCCGCGTGCCGGGCAGCAGCAGCCCACTTTCGATCTGATTCTTGATGTGGCGGATCAACTGGCGATAGATCGGTTCTTCGCTGTCGCGGTCGATCGGCACTCTCAATTCAACACTTGGCATGCCTGGACAACTCTCTGCTCATCTATAACCAACTATAACCGAATGAGACCACCACGCGCCAGCGCGGTTTTTCTGTCGTCCTTGCGCGTCCCCTCCGGTTGACTCGCCGGCGTCAGGTTCCGCCAGCGCGTGAACTCGCTGGCT
>CAYTME010000303.1:0-2447 GCA_964438415.1 uncultured Pleurocapsa sp.
ATGGCGCAGTCTTCACAGCGCGTGGGACGATCAACATGCGCAACCTCGAACATGCGCGGGCTGAAACGCCGATAGACGATACGTGTTCTTGTTATTGCTGCCAAAACTTCTCGCGGGCGTATCTGCGCCACCTAGTCAAGGCAGGGGAACTGCTGGGACATTTCTTGCTCAGCATCCATAACATCCGCTTCCTGCTTCGCCACATGGAGCGGATGCGGCAGGCGATCTTCCAGGGGCGGCTGCAAGACTATACAAACGCATTCTTGGCTGAGTATTTGCAGACAGCGTGATGTGGCAGAGCTGATGCGTGATGAGTCCTGGGTGATGTGTGTGACCGATCATGCCCAAACGAGCGCGATGTGTGACCGAGCGCGCATTGGGGAAGCGTCACACATCACGCATCACTTGTATGATTACCTTAATCGCGTATCACAGGGGGGAGTCATCGTGCAACTGCTCGCTGCGCTCAGCCGCTCGGCCTGCACCGAGGGGCGAGAGCATGAGAAGCGGTGCGGAGTCTAAGGCCGCACAGGAGTATGGGGCGAGCCAAACGCACCATCGTGGCCGTCGCCTTCACGCTCGTGAGCTGCACGACTCCCGTGCTGCCCGCAGCGACGCCGATCACGCGGGTCACCACCCTGCGCGTCTACGCGACGACAGCCACCGCTCCTCTGCTGCACGATCTGACCGCTGCCTATCACCGGCAGCGTCCTGATGTCGTGTTCGAGCTGGCGACGGGCAGCTTCCAGACGCTGGCCGACCGCATCCTGACCGACGAAGATGCCTTCTTCTTCAGCCATCATCTACCCGAAGACATCGACAGCCCCGAGAGCCGCTATTGGGCCGCGCCCATCGGCCAAGATGCGCTGGTGATCGTCGTCCACCCGGACAACCCGATCGACGGATTGAGCGTCCCGGACGTACGCAGCTTCTACGAGGGACGCAGACAGCGTTGGGGACTGCCGGACTTCGAACCGGTGCTCAGGGTCATCACCCGCGCGCCGGGATCGGGGCTGCGGGCGGAGTTCGAGGCGTTGGTGATGGGCGGCAGCGCGACCGTCTCCAGCGCGCAGATCGCCCCGACCAGTCAGGCGATGGCTGAGCTGGTGGCGCGTGACCGGGGTGCCATCGGCTATGTCTCGCTCAGCCAGCTCGGTGATGAGCTGCGCGCCGTGCCGATCGAAGGCGTGATGCCGAGCGCCGACACGGTCTACGACCGCACCTACCCGCTGCGCACGACGCTGTACATCGTCGGCCGTGCCGAACCGCTCGATGATGCCGCGGAGATGCGCGCTTTCATCGGCTGGATCCAGAGTCCGGAAGGGCAGGCGGTCGTCGGACGGCGCTGCGCCCCGCTCCTGCGTCCGTGACCGGCTGAGCGCCTTGTGAAAATTGGCGCAGCAGCCGTGCACATCGTCTATAATGATGATCGACAGCCTTCAAGACAGAGCATCAGCCGCTTATGACCGAACACCGCGTTCCCCCCCCTCCCGCCAAGCCCAACCGCACCGCCTTTGTCCTCTTATTCGCCGTGCTGCTCATCGGCCTCGTCCTGACGGGACTGGCGCTCATGCGCTCCCTCAGCCAAGGCATGAGCGCCGCTGTGCCAACACCCCAGATCGAAGGCATCACCGCCATTGTGCCGCCCGACCCGCTGCCCGATTTCACCCTCACGGGACTCGATGGCGAACCGGCCAGCCTGAGCGATTTCGCTGGACGCTACCTGATCCTATTCTTCGGCTACACGCACTGCCCAGATTTCTGCCCGCTGACTCTGGCCGAGTATGTCCAAGTCAAGCGCCAGTTAGGTGACGATGCATCGCGTTTCGCCTTCCTGTTCGTCAGCGTCGATGGTGAGCGCGATACGCCGGCGGCGCTGGCGAATTATGTGCGGCGCTTCGACCCCGACTTCTACGGCATGACCGGCGACGAGGCCGCCATCCGCGCGCTCGGCCAGCCGTATGGGCTGTACTTCACGCTCAACAAGGAGTCCGATGACGACACGGATTACACGGTCGATCACAGCACGCTGTCCTACGTCATCGACCCGGAGCAGCGGCTGCACGCGGTCATCTCCTTCAGCACAGAACCGGCCGTGATCACGGACTATCTGCGCTCACTCGTGGCGAGCTGAGCCGCCGCCTCACAGCCACCACGGAGCCGCGCCGCCCAGCACATCCGGGAAAGCGCCGCGCTCGACCGCCCCAGCCCACGTTTCGGCGTGCGCGGTCGTCACCGGGAGCGCGGGGAGCTGTCGCGCGCCGTGATGCAGGATCGAGAATGTCGCGATCGAGTCGAGCGCCTGCTCGATCCGCAGCGCGGCCAGCGTGCGCACCGCCAGCGGCTCCGGCACCGCGCCGCGCGTGGACGGCTCGGCTGCCAGCAGCGCCTCGCTGCGCGAAAGCCGCATGAAGCTGCCGCGCGGAGCCGGCTCGATGCGCCTGCTG
>CAYTME010000303.1:2457-3247 GCA_964438415.1 uncultured Pleurocapsa sp.
AGGCGTACAGGCGCGGCGCACCGTGCGGCACGATCTCGACCGGGTAAAAAGCGGCGTCGTGCGCTTCCTCCCACGCGGTCAGCGCCGCCGCGTCCGCCGCCTGCAAATGGCCATCGATATGGAACAGGATGCGCTGTGCCGCGATCTCGTTCGGCGGCAGCAGGTGCATGAGCGCCGCTTCGTCCAGCGTCGAGCCGCTGCGCTGGACAGCGCGCCAGCCCGCGCACAGCCCGCGATTGCTGTAGATGCGCACGAGCGCCGCCAGACGAGGCTCACCCTTACGCGTGAAGCGGTGCAGCGCCAGCCCGACGATCCGGTCGGCATACGGCAGCGGTTCCTCGAAGATGAACGGCGCGGCACCCGTCCGTGCCAGCAGCCCCATGATCAGCAGCGGCATCGACTCGACATCGTGGATCGTCTTCAGATCGAGCACGAGCGACGGCTGTGCGCGCTCGACCGTCTGCGCCTTGATCTGGCGTTGGCGCTCATCTGATGAGTCTGCGCCGATGAAAGCGAGCATGACGCCCGCCTGCTCTTTGAACAGCAGGCGCAGCGCGTGCTCGACATTTTCCGGCGAGTCGACCTTGACCCGGCGCTCGCGTACGATGTCGAGGCTGACCGCGTGCACGCGCTCCAGCTCGCGGCGCAGCGCCTCGAGGAAGATGTCGGCATCTTCGCCGAGCGCGTTCAGAATGGTGACGCGCAGCGCTGCCGCGCCCAGACCGTCAGGCCGGCGCGCCGGCCCGAAGCCCGCGAACTGCGCGCCGAGCTGAGCCGGGTCGTAAGGACG
>CAYTME010000304.1:0-3172 GCA_964438415.1 uncultured Pleurocapsa sp.
GAACTCGAGCGCTTCACGCGCGCCGTGTTCGCGGTGCATCCCGCTGTCTTCCCACTCGACCGAGAGCGGCCCGCTGTAGCCGATGCGGTTGAGCACGCGGATGATGGCTTCAAGATCCATGTCACCGCGGCCAGGCGAGACGAAATCCCAGCCTCGGCGCGGGTCGCCAAACTGCAGGTGCGAACCCAAGATGCTCGTGCGTCCGTTCAGCTTGACCTTCGAGTCCTTGACGTGGACGTGAAAGATGCGGTCGGGGAAGCGTTCGATGAATGCGGTCGGGTCGAACAATTGGTGGATGAAGTGGCTGGGGTCGAAGTTGAAGCCGAAGGCGCTGTGCCCATCCAGCGCAGCGACGGCGGCCTCGGCTGTCACGATGTCGTAGGCGATCTCGCCGGGGTGCGCTTCTAGGGCAAAGCGGACGCCCTCCTGCGCGAACACATCGAGGATCGGCCGCCAGCGGTCGGCGAATTCGCGGTAGCCCGCCGCGATCATCTCGTCGGAGGTGGGCGGGAAGCGGTAGATCATGTGCCAGATCGGGCTGCCAGTGAAGCCGTTGACGACCGAGACGCCCATCAAACGGGCAGCGCGGGCGGTATTCATGACTTCCTCGGCGCTGCGGCGGCGCACGCCTTCGGGATCGCCATCGCCCCACAGGCGCGGCGGGAGGATGGCCTTGTGGCGCTCGTCGATCAGCGCATCGGCGACGCATTGGCCTACGAGATGCGTGCTGATGGCGAAGCACTGCAAGCCGTGCTTGGCCAGCAGATCGTGCCGTCCGCGCACATAAGCGTCGTCAGACAGCGCTTTATCGACCTCGAAATGATCGCCCCAGCAGGCCAGCTCCAGTCCGTCGAAGCCCATCGCTTTGGCTTTGGCGGCCAGCTCGTCGAGGGTCAGATCAGCCCATTGGCCGGTAAAGAGTGTGATCGGTCTTGGCATGAAAGAATCCTTTCGTAAATGACCCTAATCGTGCTTAGGCCAAGATTATACCCGCTGCGCCGCTGGCTGACAGCAGATCGAGGTGGGCCGTAGGCATTCGGAAGTGGAGTTAGACGCTGCATGGATGCGCTGCTCAAATCGCCTAAGTCCACGCCGCACCTTAAAGCTGCACTCATCGAGCGGCGCTACACTCAAGATGCTGTATCGGAAACCAAGATGTGGAAAGTGAGCCGCTATGCCCCGTGTCGGTCAGCCTGCGCCAGATTTCGAGCTGCGCAATCAAGATGGAAAACTTGTCCGTTTGAGCGACTATCGCGGTCAGCGCGTCGTGCTGTTCGCCTTCACCAAAGCTGGGACGCCCGGCTGCACCGCCCAAGCCTGCGCTTTTCGCGATGAATTCGACGATCTGCGCGCTGCAAACGCCGTTGTGCTGACCGTCAGCGCCGACTCGGTGGAGAGCCTGGCGGGCTTCAAGCGCTCGCGCAGTCTGCCGTACGATCTGCTCTCCGACCCAGAGCGCACGATGTTGAAGGCCTGGGGCGCATACGGCGGCTTCGGCGTCGGTCCTATCAAGCTGCCGATGACGGCGCACTCGCTCTGGATCATCGATGAGCAGGGCGTCATCGTCGCCGAACACATCGGCGTACCGCCCGGTGCGGTCAAGGAGGCGCTGCGCGTGCTCCAGTCGATGCCCGCCGCGCCGAACGCTGTCGGCTCTTGATCGTCTGAGCCTCTGATCCTGGGGGCAGCCCTCGGCGGCGCGCGCCGCAGCCTGCCCCATCTGCGATTTCCTCCCGTCCACTTCTGCACTGCCTCTAACAGTTCGCCAACACGAGTATGCTATAATCTCAACCCGTCAGTCAGGCACACACGAGCCGCATGGCGCGCGCGTATTCACCGCCGGGTGAGAACCGAGGCATTATGTTCAAGAATCTGGTCAGCAAGGTGGTTGGCAATCCGGTCGAGCGGGCGCTCGCGCGCTACCGCGAAGTCGTCGACAAGATCAACGCCTTCGAGCCGGCGCTCAAACAGTTGAGCGATGCGGAACTGCGGGCCAAGACGGACGAATTTCGCCGTCGCCTAGCTGCGGGTGAAACGCTCGACGATCTGCTGCCTGAAGCGTTCGCCGTCGTCCGCGAGGCCAGCGTGCGCACGATCGGCCTGCGTCACTTCGACGTGCAGATGATCGGCGGCATCGTCCTGCACGAGGGCAAGATCGCGGAGATGAAGACGGGCGAAGGCAAGACGCTGGTCGCCACGCTGCCGCTCTACCTCAACGCGCTGGCGGGCAAGGGCGCGCACCTCGTGACGCCAAACGACTACTTGAGCAAGGTCGGTCTGCAAACGATGGGGCCGATCTATCACTTCCTCGGCATGACGGCAGGCGTAATCCAAAACTCCGCCGGCGACCCGGACAGCGGGTCGTTCATGTTCGACCCGACCTATCCCTCCGACGATGCGCGCTTCCAGAACCTGCGCCCAGCGCGCCGCCGCGATGTCTATGCGGCCGATATCACCTACGGCACCAACAACGAATTCGGCTTCGACTATCTGCGCGACAACATGGTGGTCGAGGTTTCGCAGCTCGTGCAGCGGCCGCTCAACTACGCCATCGTCGATGAGGTCGATAACATCTTGATCGACGAGGCGCGCACGCCGCTCATCATCAGCGGCCCGGCGGATCCGCCGTCCGATCTGTACAAGACCTTCGCGCGCATCGTGCGCACGCTCAAGCCGAGCAGCGCCGAAAGCGTCGAAAATGAGGAGCCGGACGGCGATTATGTGGTCGATATCAAGGATCGCATCGTCTACCTGACCGAAAGCGGCGTCGAGCGCGTCGAGCGGGCGCTCGGCATCGACCAGATCTACAGCCCCGAGCATGCCGACATGATCCCGTACCTGGATAATTCGCTGCGGGCGCACGCGCTGTATCAGAACGACAAAGAGTACATCGTCCAGGGCGGGCAGGTGATCATCGTCGATGAGTTCACCGGACGCTTGATGTACGGCCGCCGCTTCTCTGAAGGTCTGCATCAGGCGATCGAAGCCAAAGAGGGCGTCGAGATCCGCCGCGAAAACCTGACGATGGCCACGATCACGTTCCAGAATTTCTTCCGCATGTACGCCAAGCTGGCAGGCATGACCGGCACGGCGATGACCGAGCAGGAGGAATTCGAGAAGATCTACAGCCTGGAAGTGGTCGCCATCCCGACGCACCGCCCGATGGTGCGCA
>CAYTME010000305.1:0-3129 GCA_964438415.1 uncultured Pleurocapsa sp.
TGACGGAGACGGTGCCGCTCGGTGGGAAGCGTCCGGTCTGGCCGCCGACATTGAAATCGAGCCACATTTCGCCATCGGCAAATGGATCGGCATCGTTGTGAACAGTCACCGAGGTGAAAGTCACCGTCACGCGGGCGCGTCGCGGTGGCGGCGGCTGTACGACGATATTGCGCAGCGTCATCGTGTTGTTGTTCTCGTTCGACTCGGCGATTTGATTGAGCGAGTCGATGGTTGCGATGCTGTCGAAGGTGCCGGAGGTTGTGTAGGCATGAACTGGGAAAGTGACGAGCCGGCTGGCTCCGGCGGACAGCCCTTGCACGACGACGGGGATGCCGGGGTCGGTCGCACGCGGCTGCCACAGTACTGTGAAGCGGCCTGCATCGCCCGCGCCATTATTGCGGATATTCACACGCGCTTCAACGCTGCGCCCCTGCACTGGCGAAGCTGGGCTGATGGTGAATGTTGTAATCGTCAGGTCGGCGGGCGGCGGCGGGGTGGCGCGTCTTGTGATGTCAATCAGGGTGCGCCCGCGCGGGGCGGGCGTGCCGTTGTAGCTGATCACGACATCATAGGTTCCATTGGCCAGTGTCAGGCCGGCAACGTTGAGGGCGATTTCGCGCTCTGATGACGCAGTGACGGGTGTGTTCTGACCTCCAATGGTGACCGTCGGCGCTGTATCGTCTGGGCGCAGGTGCACGCCCAGCAGGCGCACCGTGGTCGTTTCACCCAATATCACCGTTCGCGGGATGACACCGACCACCTCCGGCTGCGGTGCAGCGCGCTCAAGCTGCTTTTCAAGGCCGAGACCTGCTGTGCTCATCACTTGGGCGCGGACGCGCGGCACGAGGCCGATCGCGCCGAAAACGACGATGAAGACGATCATCATGATCAGCGCGATTGGGCGCAGAATACCCTGCGGCAGTCTGCCGGAAAACAGGAGCCAAATGAATAGCAGAAGTCCGATACCGAACAGCACGAGCGCGATGATCATGACGACATTGAACAGCGTCCGGTCGATCACGTAGGTGACGGCGTCCGCGGTGATGACGATCAAGTTGCTCAGCCGCTGCTCAAGATCGGCGGTGAGCTGGGCGATCTGCACGCTTGCTTGATTGAGCACGTCGCGCGTCTGCTGGGCAATTAAGTTGATATCGTTCTCCAGCACTTGGTTGATCTGTTCCAAACGTGCCTGGATTTCGAGCAGCTTCACCGATGTCGCTTGGTCGAGCTGGTCGATTGTGAAGTCGAGGTTGTTCTGATACGTTTGTTCAAGTTCATTGATCAGATCGCCGAGCTGTCCCTTTAGGGAGTCGATGCTGCGGCGCACTTGATCGCCCGCGTTGTTGATCGCCTGTTCGGCGATGCTGTTCAGCTTGTTCAATGTGAAGTCGGCCAGGCCGATCAAGCCGCCGATCGTGAGCGGGTCGAGCGCGCGGCTGCGCGGCAGTATCGGTCCGCCCAGACTAGATGCGAGGAGAGCGACAATCAGCAGCGCCGAGAGCGCTCTCCAAATGGGGCGAGTGGAAGATATCTTCGACATTGGTGACGGCTCCTTCTGGGGTTGAGCGCGCGTGGTCGTGCGCTCAGATTGCAGCGCACCTTACAGCGATCAATGCTGGAAGCGCGGCGAATCTCTACAGATGCCAGGCGTGTATGGCGGGGGTGCATTCGGATCGCGGGGCGCGTCGGCCTCGCCGAGCGCTCAAGTGGCTCGGCTGGTCTGCTCAAGCGCGCTGAAGGCGCTCTGGCCTTTGCAGAGGGTTTTCCTCGTCCCTTCAGTGGGCGAGCGGCCTCGCAGCCGGCGAGTTCACTCGCCGGCGCAGGCAGATCAAAACACCCCTCGCAGGACGAGACCTGCCTCGTTCCTACGGGGGTTCGTTTCGTAGGGACGACCCAGGGGACGTCCGCTGCCTCCAAGCCCGAATGCACCCGTGTGGCGAATGTGACTTGACCCGGCCGCATTTGCGTGCTATAAAAGCGGGAAGGCCCGCCCCATTCGTCTAGGGGCCTAGGACGTGGCCCTCTCAAGGCCAAAACAGGGGTTCGAATCCCCTATGGGGCACACAGTAAATCGTCACCTCACAAGTTGGCACAGAGACAGCGCCCTGTGCCTTTTAATGTTTAGGGAAATTTGCTGAGTCGGCGCGCCGCGATATGATCCCCCTGCTCGTGAAAGGGGTAATTTTCATCATGACAGATGCTTTTTTGGTCGGTATTGATGGTGGCACCGAAAGTGCGCGCGCTGCCCTGTTTACGACTGATGGTCGCATGGTTGCATCGCATGCTGTCCCTTATCCGCTGCGCCATCCTCATCCTGGATGGGCTGAGCAGCGCCCGGACGAGTGGTGGACAGCGATCGTCGACGCGATCCGCACCACGGTCGAGAAATCGGGCGTTCCTAAAGAATCGATCGTCGGCATCGCCGGCGATTTCACCTGCTGCACCGTCGTGTTCCTAGATGAGCAGTTTCAGCCGCTGCGCCCCGCGATTATCTGGATGGATGTGCGCGCCAGCGATCAAGCGCGGCGCATCGCCAGCAGCGGCTTCGACGCGCTCAAGTACAACGGATACGGCAACGTCTCCGCCGAATGGATGCCGTGTAAGGCGCTGTGGGTGAAAGAAAATGAGCCGGAGATTTGGTCACGCGCGCGCTATGTGGGCGAGTACAACGATTGGTTCGTGCACAAACTGACGGGGGAGTGGGTCGGCTCGATCCTCAATGTCAGCGCGCGCTGGTACTACGACCGCAATGTCGGCGGTTGGCCGCGCGATTTCTACGAGGGCATTGGCTTGGGCGATGTGCTGGACAAGTTTCCGCAGCGCATTCTCGATCTCGGCATGGTCGCTGGGACGCTGCGCCCGGAGATCGCCGAGGAGCTGGGACTGCCCGCCGGCATTCCGGTGGCGCAGGGGGGCGCGGATGCCATGATCGCCATGGTCGGTTTAGATGTGCTCGCGCCGGGTAAGATGGCATTTATCGTCGGTTCATCGCATCTCCATCTTGGCCAGTCGGCAGCGCCGCTGCACGGTAGAGGAATTTTTGGCGCCTACACCGACTGTGTCGTTCCTGGCTTGTATGTCGTCGAGGGTGGGCAGATCTCAACCGGCTCGATTGTACGCTGGTTTCGC
>CAYTME010000306.1:0-224 GCA_964438415.1 uncultured Pleurocapsa sp.
GGCTGATGCGCCCACGCAACATCGACCTGCAAGATGCCGACCTGCTGACGTTCACGTTCGACACCGACTCGATCATCGTCGGGTCGCGCGGCCGCACGCTCACCGCCCTTATGCGCGAGGAAGGCTTCACCTACGTCGGCTACGACGGCGAGCGCACGATCAGGGCGCATTACATCGTCGATGTGCCGGCACCATCGAGCGGCGGCCTGACCGAAGCGCAGGTG
>CAYTME010000306.1:244-2865 GCA_964438415.1 uncultured Pleurocapsa sp.
GTGCTGCCGCTGGCGACGATCACGCCGCTGGCGCGCGATGGCACGTTCGCCATCTACGAGCTGTGGTTCCATTTCGATCTCGACCCGCTCATGTACAAGGTGAAAGTCAGTGAGGAGTCGCGCTTCCGGCTGTTCTTCGAGTCTGGCCGCGACTTGGTCGAGGTGCGGCGCTTCCGTTTTACGCGCAGCCAGGACAAACCGAATGTCTTCGAGGTGCAGGTCGAGGGCGCGCAGCAGCTTGAAGACGTGACCTACGCGCGCTTCGTCTTTCCGCTCGAAGACCCGGATTTCCCGTTCTTCGTCGAAACGCCGGACGGGCGGTTCGGCTTCCTACGCGAATTCATGGACAAGTTCGGCATCCACTTCGATGCGGTCTATGACATCGTGGACGGCCAGCCCGCCATCGTCATCTACGCGGCGATGCCGCGCGAGCTGCGGAACCGGTAAGGGGGTGCTATGACCAGCCAGACACTGGGAGAGAACTACACCGACGGGCTGCGCGCCCCCTACTACGCCAACGGCCGCCTGCTGGCCGCTGAAGACCTCGCCGCCAGCGAGGACGCCCTGCTCGCCCGCATCGCCCATCTGGGTGAGGCGGCGGGGTACGGCGTCGTGCGCGGGCTGGTCGTCCGCCAGAGCGGGAACGATCTGGAAGTGACACCCGGCATCGGCCTCAGCCGAAACGGATCGCTCGTGCGGCTGGCGGGCGATCAAGCGGTGCGCCTGTCGCTGACGACCATCCCCGACTCGAATTCGACCCTGGTCGGCGGCGATGGCAGCTTCAGCGACTGCAAGGCGCAGCCGCCCGACGGTGGGGCGCTGGTCAACCCCGGCGCGTATCTGCTGACGGCCATGCCGACCGCGCGCTTTGAAGGTTCCGTCCCGGTCAAAGCGCCGGACGGCACCTCGATCGCGCCCTGCGCCAGCCGCTGGCAGCGCGACGGCGTGCTGTTCAGGGCCATCCCGCTGGCGGGCGCACCCGTCTGGAACGCCAGCAATCGCCCGCGCTACCGCAATCTGCTGGCGCATTGGTGCTTCGGTTCGGATAAGCTCAAAGAGCTGCCGGCGCTGCCGTTCACCTTCAGCGCCGAGTTTGGCGGGCTGGATACGCTCAGCCCTGCCGACCTGACGCCGTGCGATCTGCCGCTGGCGGTGTTCGTCTGGCAGGGCGGCAAATTGGAGCTGGTCGATCTCTGGTCGGCGCGCCGCCGCCTGACGCTGCCGTATCCATCGGACAGCTTCACCGCGCTGATCGGCGACCGCCGCGTCGCCGATGCGCAGGCGCGCTTCTTGCAGTTCCAGGATGAGTTCGCCGCGCTCGCTCAAGCCTCCGGCTCGGCGCTCGAGAAGGTCAAGGTGGTCGATCACTTCCGCTATCTGCCGCCGGTCGGTTTCCTGCCGGCCATCCCGCCGCATGCCGTCATCGACCGGCTGTGCGCCGAGGCGATCGACGCCGACGCTCAGCGAGCCGGCATCACGCTCACAGCCGCCGATCGCGCCAAGCTCATGAAAGAACTGATGGACAAGGTGATGTCGAGCTTGGTCAAATCCGGCTGTGTCGATCTCGAGACATTCTTCGGCGGTCGGATGCCGAACCGTATCGGGCTGATCGATCGTGAGACCGTCGAGTTCACGCTCAACCGCGCCTGGTGGGACGAGGCGATCGATCTGAGTCCGTCAGGCGATACGCCGTTCGAGATCTACATCGTCGCCGATACGCTCGTCCATGCCATCGACAACATGGTGCAGCAGAAGCCGGTTTTCCCCGGCATCTTGACACTGCCGATCTTCACCGGCGTGTTCCAGCCGCAGCCGAGCTTCGTCCCACCTTCGATCAGCCTGTTCGATTTCGGCTTCGATGTCACCGCGCAGCTGGCAGCCACGCAGCCCGCCGCTCAGCCGGCGGCGGCTGGGCTGGCCGCAGCGGGCGTCTTCGAGCAGCCGGCAGCCAGCATGGTGGTCAGCCATGCCATCGTCAACATGGCCGCAGCCGCCGCGCCGTCGAGCGCGGCCAGCGCCACCCTGCTGATCAGCCAGCTTGCCAATACGATCCCGCGCCAGTACGCGATGTTCGTCAAGTCGGTCAAGCCGATCCGCTGGATCGGACGGGGTTGATATGTACATCCGGCCGGGCGAGGGGATGGCCTCGCCCTCACGAGGTCGATGGCTGTGTGTGGAGGCGCGATGACCGGACGAGATGCCACCATCGGGCGGCTGCGTGTGCGCCTGGCCAACGGGATGGCCGCGGAGCCGGCGCTCGGCCTGCGCATCGAGCGGCTGATCGACGAAGTCGATTGGCAGTCTGCGGGCGCTGTGCCGGGCGAAATCCTGATCATCCGGCGGCTGCGCGACCTGCCGTCCGTCAGCGCGGATGGGCGCGTGGGAGCCGCCTGGCGCGCCGCCGTGCAGACACGCCTCGATGATCTGCGGCGGCGGGCAGCGCGCCCGGCGTGGGGCGCTGTGCCCGCATCGGCAGAAAGCGTCCTCTTTGCCGATGAAGCCGAGATGATCGCCTGCTGTACGCGCGATCTGCGCTCCGGCAGTGCGGGCGCCCGTTGGTACTGGCGCGTTCAGTTCCCGGAGGTCGTCTTGTCCGATGTGGGTGCGGCGCTGGCCGCCGT
>CAYTME010000306.1:2898-3124 GCA_964438415.1 uncultured Pleurocapsa sp.
CGCCTGCTGCCGCTTGCGCTGTGGGCGGAGGCGCTGGCGCAGCTCGATCGTCGTCAGATCAGCCGCGTCGTGCGCGCGCTGCACGAAGCGTTCGCCGTGCCGGATGTCGTCTACGACGTCGAACTGCCCGACACGCCTCACGACAGCCCGACCATCCCCGCCGCACCCTGGGTGCGCTGGCTGCCGGCGTCTGCCAGCTCCGGATGGATGCCGCAGGCCGTCTATC
>CAYTME010000307.1:0-3048 GCA_964438415.1 uncultured Pleurocapsa sp.
GTGTCACTGTTTTAATCAGCCAGACCGCATGAGCTGGCAGGCGCGGGTTCGTATCCTGGCTCCCGCTGTCCATCAGCAGATCGCCCAGCGCTGCCTTCATCGCCAGTGCATCCGCCATCTCATCCGCCACACCCTTCACGCTGATCGTCAGCCGCACCGTGCGCCGGTTTGGGGTGACAGGCACATACCCGCCGCCCGCCCAGAACATCAGCACATAAGGCCGCGCCGCATCCGCCGGGGCCATCCCGTTCGGGTACACCCGCTGCCCCCACAGCGCCGAAGCCCCTCGCAGGTGCGCATTCCACACCTCAAACAGCGCCTGAAGCTCGTCCACAGCTATTCCAGATTCAACTGTGCCTGCGCGTCGCGCTCAATCCGCTGCTGCGCCGCGTCAAACGCCGGACGGAAAAACGGACGGGCCGCCATCTTCGTCGTGCCATCCTCCAGATACTGCCCGTATTCCACTCCATCCATAATCGTGCGCTCCAGCGCCCCGGTCTTCTCCCAGCGGATACTTGCCCGCAGCGCCCCGGTATCCACCCCCGGCGGCTGCCCCGGCGACGACGGCGACGTACCGAAGCTCAGCACAATATCCGTCACCACGCTCTCCGCGAACCAGTCCAGAAACGCTTCAACCCGTCCTGGTTCTGTCGCCAGAATGCGATCAATTCCGCTTGTATCCAGCGTAATCCGCAAATCGCCTGCCATTATCGCACCCGCACAATCATCGCCCCCGCGAAGGCTTCATCCGTCAGTTTATCTTCGACTTCTACCACCTGATACACTTCGCCGCTGCTCATCACGATCTGGTCGTCTTTATCGAAGTCCGTCCCCACCGGTGTAATCAGCTTGTACCGTTCTACCAGCGCCTCCTGGCTGCCCACATTCTCCGTCGCCGTTGTGCTGCGCTTCGCCAGCCGGATCACCCGGCACGCCACACCCGACGCGATCACCTGCGTCCCGTGCTTGCGTTCGCCCATCGTGCCCTCTGCGAATAACTGACGCTCGATCTGGCACGTCTGCGTCAGCATATCATTCACATTCCGGCGCACAATCGCTATGGTTCTCGCTGAAAATCGCGGCACGTCTTTGCCTCTTTGCGTTCTGTTTCAGGGCGGATAAGCACCCTTCTCACTTGTCATTATAGCTGGGCGCTTCCGGCATATAGTCAGGCCGCCACACATGCTGCCCGCCGCTGCTCACCGTCGCGCCCAGCCCGAACTCCCGACGTTTCTCGGCCAGCAGCGCCTTCCAGTTGTCCGCCGCCCGCCGCCAGTCCACCCGCAGCCAGTCCGCTGTCATGTCCGGCTCATGCGCCAGCCGCAGCAGCGCGCTCATAATCAGCGCTACCACCGCCTTGCCCACCGTACCTTCTTCGTTCAGCACGAATTGCAGTTCCTCATCAGACCACATCGCCGCTTCTTCCAGCGTGTCGCCCGTATGGAAACGCAGCCGGGTGATGTCCGTCACCGTGACCAAATCATACGTAAACGTCATCGTCGCTGATCGTCCCACACAATCGTGACCGTCAGCACATCATTCAGCGTCCCGTTTGCAATCGACACACTCACCTCATCCGCAATCGACTGATAATCCACCGGCCCGATGATTGCAGAGCCAGTCGGATCGTGCAGCGAAATGCGGGGGTAATACCACCCGCTGGTGTTCACATTGGTTAGCGTGATGATCGGCAGGGCAGGGCTGTTGCCAGCCTCCTGCACCGTGATCGTCTGCGTCGCATCAAACGACGGGCTGAACCCAAAATGAATCGCGTGGATCACCCCGTCAATCGTCCGGGTTTTCCCGCTGGCCGTCCCACCGGAACCAACCGTCAGGACAACCTGACTCCGCCTGATCGCCATAGCTGCCCCTTCATTAAGTATCCGCGACGGGATCGAGGATACCCGATCTGTCCGGCGTATTGAGGACGTAGTTTTCGTTGGCATAACCCGCGTTGCCCACATCCACACCCCCGGCCAGAGCGGTCGAGCCACACGCAACGCGGTTATCGTGCACATGCACGCCTGTGCTGCTATCGACGAACAAAATCGCGCTCACCTGGCTCGTACCACCAAGCTGCACAATCGTATTCCGCCGTACCACCGTCCCAATGCACGCTGTCGAGCCGTGAATCGTCACGCTACCCGCCGCATTGTTCAGGGTCAAACGGAACGTATTGTCCTCGATAATCCCACCATCAATCCCCACCAACGCAATCCATGACTGCGCGCTACCTGCCGCCGTCACCTGATAGTGATAGCAGCCGCGCACTACCAGATAATCCGCCGCGTTCGTCGTCAGCAGAAACTGAATCGCCTGCGCCGAAGCTGTCTCGAAGTAGTCTACTTGCTCCAACGTCACATAGGGCGCGGTGACATGAAACAGCTTCACCACTTCGTCCACGCTGGCCGTCACGCGAATATTGCGCACCAGCACGTTCGCCGCGCTGATCGCAAACGTCGCTGCGGTATGCCCGAACGACAGCGTAGGCCGGTTCGTCCCGTTGCCCAGACCGATGATGCTGATTCCGGCCACATCCGCAGTAATCGCCCCCGCCGCGCTTAGCGTCTCCGCATGACCCGGCATGACGATAATCACATCGCCTTTGTTGGCGTCGCACAAGCCAATCGCATAATCAATCGACGCCAGCGGTCGCGACGGATCATCACCCAGATACCCGTTGTTACCCGTCCCGCTGTGAACAAACAGGTACTTCCCCGTCGTCACCGGAATTCCATCTCCGCCGCCCATAACCGGCACGCCGAAGCTGCTCACCCCGCCCGGAAAATTTGTAAGACCCATTGCGCACCTCGTCACTCACTGATGAGAACTGACCCCGCCAGCAAGCAGGGTCAGCGAAACGTTGTTATCGGAACTGGCCTAGCTGGGGTTGCTCCCCGCGATCCAGCGCCAGTCTGACCAGCCGTAGCTGTAGCGCATACGCGCCACCCACCGCGCTACGTAGGTTTTGTCCCCCTCTTTCGGGAGGATGCTCAACGGAACCCGGTTGAACCAGTCCAGTGACTGCTTCATCAGATTCGTGTCGAT
>CAYTME010000308.1:0-3032 GCA_964438415.1 uncultured Pleurocapsa sp.
ACGCCGCGCTCTTGCAGCGGGGCCAGCGCCGCCTCGCTGTGCCCCGTCGGCACGATGATCACGCCGTCCACCCGCTGGCGCAGCAGCATCTGGATGTAGGCTTGCTCTTTGTCCGTGTTCTCTTCCGCGCTGCAAATGAAGGCCCGGTAATCGTTGGCGAACAGCGCTTTCTCGATGGCAAACGCCAGCGTGCCGAAAAACGGGTGGTCGAGCTGCGGGATCAAGACGCCGATCGTCTGCGTCTCTTGACGGCGCAGGCTGCGCGCCAGCGAGCTTGGCTGGTAGTGGAGGCGCTGCATCGCCTCGACGACGCGCGCCTCCAGATCGGGGCTGACGTAGCCGGTCTTGTTGATCACGCGCGAAACTGTCGCGATCGAGACATCGGCAGCCGCTGCCACCTGCTTCATCGTGACCATCACGCCATGCTCCTCAGGTCTTGGCACCAGTGATGTAAGCGACGATCTCCTGCGGGGTCGTCTCGCGTTTGATCAGCGTGGCGACATGGCTGCCCTGGCGCAGCACGACGATGCGATCAGCGATCCGGTAGACATCCTGCATGTTATGGCTGATGACGAGCATGCTCATCTGCCGTTCGTCGCGCAGGCGCTCGATCATGCGCAGCACCTGCTCAGTCTCTTCGACGCCGAGCGCGGCCGTCGGCTCGTCGAAGATGAGCAGCCGGCGTCCCCACGTGATCGCGCGGCCGATGGCGACCGCTTGGCGCTGGCCGCCGCTCATACGGCGCACGGACAGCGTCGGCGCGGGGATCTTGATGTGCAGATCGGCCAGTGCGGTGGCGGTCTCGCGGCGCATCTGCGTCCGGTCGAGCACACCGAGCCAGCGGCCGAGCGCACCCCAGCGTGTGGTCTCGCGCCCCAGATAGATATTGTCGGCCACATCGAGCTGCTCGATCAGCGCCAGGTCTTGGTAAACGGTCTCGATGCCGCGCGCCAGCGCATCGGCCGGATTGCGAAAATGACAGACTTCGCCGAAGAGGAGCACCTCGCCCGCGGTCGGCGGGTACAGACCAGAGATGATCTTGACCAGGGTCGACTTGCCCGCGCCGTTATCGCCCACCAGCGCGACGATCTCGCCCGCGTAGACATTCATCGAGACGCCGTTCAGCGCCTGCACAGCACCGAACGACTTGTAGACATCGCGAATTTCCAGGACTGATCGCGCACTGGGCGATTGGCTCATCGGTCACGGTTCCCGCAAGAGCTAATTGCTCGCAACAAAGCGCAGCTTTCAAGTAAACGTTTACGCAGGATGGTAACGCGAGACATCGCGCCTGTCAAAAACCTGTCGCACGGCAAAATCGTTCCTAATCCAGCGCCGTCATGCAGGGGCTGCGGACAAGATTTCTTGGTGTTGTAGGCCAGCCAGGGATCGCGGTCGGCGTCCGGGGCATCGGCTGCGCACGGAGTGGTCATTCGCGTTGTTAACAAGGTTTATAGAAAAACGGGTTTTTCCTTAACCGCTCCTCGGTACTCTACCTATGCGGCCAAGTCCGCATATTCAGTCGCTGTCCAAGGAGAGGAATTCTGTGAGCAAGCATACCCTCAATCGTCGTAGGTTTCTGCAGCTCAGCGCCCTGGTCGGCGCGGGCATGTTCAGCGGCGCCCTTCGACCGCTGACTGCGTTTGCGCAGACGGGGCTGCCCCCGCCGCCCTTGCCCGGCCCGATCGATCTCGAAGCGGCGGGCGGTCTGGACGCGCTGATCGAGGCGGCGCGCGCTGAAGGTGCGCTCTCGACGACCGCGCTGCCCGACGATTGGGCCAATTACGCCGGCATGAAGCGTGAGTTCTTCGCGCGCTACGACTTCCTCACTCACAACGACCTCACACCCGACGCCAGCTCCGCCGAGGAGATCGAGCAGATCAAGGCCAACGCTGGCAACAGCGGCCCCCAGAACCCGGATGTGATCGACGTCGGCTTCGTCTGGGGCGAGCAGGCCAAGAGTGAAGGCCTGCTGCAGCCGTACAAGGTCGCGACCTGGGACAGCATCCCCGATGAGATCAAGGATCCGGAAGGCTTCTGGTACGGCAATTACTTCGGTTCGATGGCCTTCGAGGTCAACGTCGATGCCGTGCCGTTTGTGCCCCAGGACTGGGAAGACCTGCTCGACCCGCGCCTGCGCGGCCTGATCGCGATCAATGACCCAGTCGCTGGCAGCCAGAACACCCATGCGGTGTGGGCGGCGGCGCTGGCCAACGGCGGCACGCTCGACCAGCCGGAGCTGGGGCTTGAATTCTTCAAGCGGCTGGCTGAAAGCGGCAACCTCGTCCCGACGAGCTGGTCGCCTGCGCTGCTGGTGAGCGGCGAGCTGCCGATCACGCTGCGCTGGGACTATAACGCGCTGGCGAACCGCGACAACAACGCCGATCAAGCGACGATCGAGGTGGTGTACCCGGCTAGCGGCACGATCGCGGGCGTCTACCTGTGCGCGATCAACGCTTACGCGCCGCGTCCGAACGCTGCGCGCTTGTGGATGGAATTCGTCTACAGCGACGAAGGTCAGCTCCTCTTCCTCGAAGGTTATGCCAAGCCCGCGCGCTTTGACGACATGATGGAGCGCGGCGTCATCCCCGACGAACTGCTGGAGAAGCTGCCGGTGTCGTCGGCACCGGTCGCCTTCCCGTCGCTGGAACAGTTGGCGGCCGGTCTGACCTATGTCCGCGAAAACTGGGCGACTGAGGTCGGCATCACCTACGGCGCGTAAAGCGCAGGTTGGCGCGCAGCATTCGACTCAGGTGGGGGCGGAGCGAACCTCTGTCCTCACCCTTATTCGTTCTTGCGCGCAATTGACAGCTTCGGTCGTTGATTGCTTTCGACCACTGGCTTAGGGTGCTGCGCAGTGTCAGCGTGCTCAAGAGCGCGTGTCACCAGAACGCGAAGTTTCAGGAAGACCGATCGATGACTAGTGTCCCAACCGCACAACCGATCGCCCAGCCATCCTCCACGCGCGGTCGCTTGGGCATCTGGCTTTTGTCGCCCCTCCGTTTGAACTGGGTTGTCCTCGCCCCGTTCTT
>CAYTME010000309.1:0-1505 GCA_964438415.1 uncultured Pleurocapsa sp.
GGCCTCGATCGAAGCGATGGGCGCGGGCAAGGCGCAGATCGGTTTCTTGAACACGTTCTCGATCCTGCTGGCCCAGTCCAAGTACGGCGTCGAACCGGCGCTGGTGGCGCTGCGCACGTACAAAGGCAAGCTGGAAAACTTCTATCAGGGCCAGTTCATCGCCAACAAGGCGTCCGGCATCAAGACGCTGGCCGATCTGAAGGGCAAGACCTTCTGCTTCGTCGAGCCGAACTCGACGTCGGGCTACATCATTCCGCGGATCGTGCTGAAGGCGAACGGCATCGATCCTGATAAGGACTTCAAAGCCACCACGAACGCCGGCTCGCATGACAATGTCGCCATCGCGGTGTACAAGGGCGACTGCGACGCCGGTTCCACCTTCGTCGATGTCCGCACCGACTCCAATCCGATCAAGGAAAACTATCCGGACATTCTCGACAAGGTTGATCAGCTGTACGTGACCGACAACATCCCCAACGACGGCATGCAGTTCATCAAGGACCTTGACCCCGCCATCAAAGACGCGACGGTCAAGGGGCTGCTGTTCATCGCCGAGGATGCCGGTGGCAAAGCGATGCTGCGCAACCTGTACAGCTATCGCGGCCTGGCCAAGATCGAGCCGACTTTCTACGACGCGTTCCGCGAGCTGATGAAGAAAGCGGGCGTCGATCCCGAATCGCTGGTTCAGTAAACCGCTTGACGCGAATGATCGGGCAGAGGGGCGGTGGCTCCTCTGCCCGAATTCTGTGGACGGGACATATGCTCAAGATCGAGAATCTCACCAAGACGTATCCCAATGGCACACAGGCGCTGAGAAACGTCAGCTTTGAAGTGCAGGACGGCGAGTTCCTGGCCGTGATCGGCTTGAGCGGTTCCGGCAAATCCACGCTGCTGCGCTGCATCAACCGGCTGATCGAGCCGACCTCAGGCCGGGTCATCTGGAACGGCACAGAGTTGACGGCGCTGTCCTCGTCGGACATGCGCAAAATGCGCCGCCAGATCGGCATGATCTTCCAGCAGTTCAATCTGGTCAAGCGCGCGCCCGTCATCACAAACGTCTTGTCGGGGCGATTGGGCTACGTCAATCCGTTCAACAGCCTGGTGAACTATTTCTCGCCGGCAGACAAGCAGCGCGCGCTCGACAACCTGGACAAGCTGGGGCTGCGCGACAAAGCCTACGTCCGCGCCGATTCGCTGTCGGGCGGGCAGCAGCAACGAGTGGGTATCGCGCGGGCGCTGATGCAGGAACCGCAGCTGATCCTCGCCGACGAGCCGGTGGCCTCCCTCGATCCGGTGCTGGCGCATTCGATCCTCAAGTATCTTGAGCAGATGAACAAGGAAAGCGGCATGACCGTGCTGTGCAGCCTGCACTTTCTCGATCTGGTGCACCGCTATGCCACACGCGCAATTGCGCTGAAAGACGGCGAACTGGTGTTTGAAGGTCTGCCCAAAGAGATCGACGATGCGCAATTTAAGGCGATCTACGGTCAGGAAGCCGAGCGGGT
>CAYTME010000309.1:1515-2747 GCA_964438415.1 uncultured Pleurocapsa sp.
AGCATCGTGTGAGCCGGTCATGGCGAGCATCCTGAGCGGAGCCGCCTCTATTCACTGCGGAGTCGACGGATGCGAAGCCCGCTCACGTTCGATCAGAAGATTGCTTCGTGGCGCGCGCAATGACGAGAATCACTTCTTGGTATGAACTCAGCCGATCGTTCTTCTCATCCTTCTCGTAATCCCTTGCCGGCCGGCGCCTTGTCGCTCATCGTGCCCGGCGCAGGCCAGATGCTCGTTGGCCGGCGGCGGCGCGGCGCGGCGATCTTTATCACGACGTTAAGCCTGGCTGCGCTCGTTCACTGGGCATTGGTCAATTTCGACATCGGCCGAATCGACCTCGGCGCGACAACGGCCAGTTGGCTGGCGATCGGGGTCGCGGTCCTGTGGCTCTGGAACGGGGCTGACGCTTTTCAAGTCGCGCAAGATCGATCGGCTCCGCGCTGGATCGCGTTGACGCTGGTGTTGATCATCGTCTACGTAATCGGCTGGAATGTCACCGGCATCGATCTCAACCGGCTGGCCTCGCGCTTCAGTGACGCGCAGATCGTCTTGCGGGCGATCGTGAATCCCGATCTGTTTGCGCGCGACAAGTCACTGGTGATCGCGCAGACGCAGTTCGACGTGCCGTGCGACCTGCCGGTGCCGTCGTCGCCTGAGACGCTGCCGCGTATCACCGTCGAGCCGCAGTGCGGCGTCGTGGGCGACACGATTACGCTGCGCGGCGAAGGCTTTGCGCCCCATATCGAAGGCCGCATTTACTGGCTTTACGATCTGGACGGCTCGAACGAAGCGCAGGTGCGCGAAGGGGGCGCGCCGGTCCCGGCAGTGGTCGGCGCGGACGGCCGATTTGAAGCGACGTTCAAAGTGCCGGCTTTTGCGGGCGTGGCATCCGCCGCGCCGCAGCAATTGATTCAGGCGCGGTTTGAAGAAGAAGTCGGGCCGTTGAAACCCAGCGAGACATTTGGTGACATCTTCGGCAAGACCGTCAACGACACGTTTGTGGCCGGCAAAATCTTTGAGACCATCGCCCTGGGTTTGATGGCGACGATGCTTTCGACGGTGCTGGCGATTCCGCTGAGTTTTCTGGCCGCGCACAACATCATGACGCGCGTGCCGGGCGGCATAGTCATCTACTATGTGATGCGGACGTTCCTCAACGTGGTGCGCTCGATCGACACGATCATCTGCGGCATCATCGTTATTGTTACCGGGGTAGGCAAGATGATCGTTTC
>CAYTME010000309.1:2757-3020 GCA_964438415.1 uncultured Pleurocapsa sp.
GGCATCATCGTCATCGTGTGGGTGGGGTTGGGGCCGTTCGCGGGCCTGATCGCGCTGACCATCCACTCGGTGGCGGCGCTGGGCAAGCTGTTCTCTGAAGAGATCGAGCATATCGATGCCGGCCCGATCGAAGCGGTGACGTCGACCGGCGCCAACCTGCTGCAAGTGATCCGCTACGCGGTGCTGCCGCAGATTTACCCGCCGTTTTTAGCTTACACCTTGCTGCGCTGGGACATCAACATGCGCTCGGCGACGGTGGTGGG
>CAYTME010000310.1:0-2940 GCA_964438415.1 uncultured Pleurocapsa sp.
TCAGACGTCCGCCGCCGGGCATGACCGCGATCAGACGCGCCAAAAGCTGGCGGTCATCGGCAGCCAATGCGCCGAGCTGCCAGATCGCCACGGCGTAGACGACCAGCCCAGCCAGCCCGCCGACGACGAAATGCACCTGCCCGCCGATCAGCATGGCGACCGCTGCCAGCATGGCGGCGGCGATCGCGCGCGCGATGCCGCGATGATGAGGGATGACCCGTCCACCGGCCCAGAACGCCGAGGCGAGCAGCGCCAGCGCCAGCGCCTCGGCGGCGATGCTGGCGATCGGCGCGCCGGCGATGCCGAGCGCGAGCAGCAGCGCCAGCAGCAGTCCCAGATTGAGTCCCAACCCGAGCGCGCGGATGCCGAGCGTGACGCGCTGGCGGTTCTGCACCAGCAGCGCCTGCGCGTAGACGTTGGCGATGATCGTCAGCAGCGCGTACCAGACGAGCAGCCGCAGCACGGCGGCGCTGGGGGCGAACGCCGCGCGAAAGAGCAGCCCGATGATATCGCCGGCGAAGATCGACACGCCGAGCGTGACCGGCAGCGCGATCAAGAGCGTGAAGAAGGCCAGCTTGTCGGCCATCATGCGGAATACGGCGCGGTCGCCGTCTTCGCCGTACATGCGCGACATCATCGGGTAGACGGCGATCAAGATCGTCGTGCTCAACAGCTCGACCATGCCGACGACGATGATGAAGGCCGCGTTCAGGTAGCCCGCGCCCGTCTCCCCGATCAGACTGCCGGTCACCAGCTTGTCGAGATGCGCATAGCCCTGATTGACGACCGCCGCTGCCGCCAGCGGCGCGGCATCCCCCAACAGCCGCCCGGTCAGCGCCCGGTCGAGCGGGAACTCAGGATGCAGCCCGCCGCGCCCGATCTGCCGCCACAGGATGCCCGCGCGCACGATCCCGCTGAGCAGCCCGGCGGCGTAGACGCCGAACAGCCCGAAGCCGAGCCAGAGCAGCAGCCCGGCCAGCGCGATCCTCCCCAGCATCGTCCCGACTTCGACCAGCGAGGTCGTCACCATGCGCTCTTGGGCCAGGAGCTGCTCGTAGGCCATCGTGCCGAGCTGGTCGATGAACAGGCTCAGCCCCGCCAGCGCCACGAACACCCGCACTTCCAGCGCATAGCCGAGCAGCGCCGCCGCCGCGTTGATGCAGACGTAGGCCAGCGCCGCCAAGATGGTCTGCGTGAAGAGCGTCGCGCTCAGGTAGCGCCCGGCACGATCGGGGTGGCGCGCTGCCTCGCGGATGACGATGCTGCCCATGCCGAAGCCGGTGATCGTCGCGCCGACCAGGAACAGCGCCGCGACCAAGCCGTAGACGCCCGCGCCCTGCGGTCCCAGCAGCGGGATTAAGACGAGCTGCCAGATGAAGAGCGCGCCCTTGCTGGCGATCTGCGCCAGTGCGATCGCACCTGCGTTGCGCGCTGCTCGCCGCGCCTGCACGCCGGGTATCCCCGTTTCTTCGACGGTCGTCTCGGTCACCATCGCCGAAAGACCGCTCCGCGCGGCTCACCGATCATGTCGAGGCGGATCCGGGAACAGCGCCTCTTGTCCGCATCGATCCAAAACAGATCGGGTCCAAAGCTGTTTTCGTCGTCGAGGCATACACCGGGCGGCGCGATGATCCGGTTCGACTCCGGCAGCGCCGCGTATTCGGCGAAGGTCATTTCGGTCGCGATCGACATCGTTCCAGCTCTGCATGCGAACTCTGAAAGCTGTCGTGCATCGTACACGCATTCAGCACGGCTTACAAGCCAGCGGTCAGACCAACCACCCCGAAAACTAGGGGGTGCGCTCTGGCGGCCTTCTACTGCGATTCTAATGTCGATCGCGTACAGTGACCCTGAATTTGACCGTTTGAAAGCGCGAGGAGCAGAGAAGTCGCGATGTTTTTCGACACCAATTACCTGCTGTGGGTCTTGATCCCGTCGCTTGTGCTGTCGGGGTTGGCACAGCTTTTCGTGCGCGGTGCGTACAGCAAGTGGAGCCGAGTCCGCAACAGCACCAATGTCACCGGCCTGAGCGCCGGACAGATCATCCTCCAGCGCACGGATGTACGCGGTGTCCAGTTCGAGGGCACGCCGGGTGAGCTGACCGACCATTACGACCCGCAGAGCCACATTGTGCGCATCTCGCAGGGCAATGCGACGGTGCCGTCAGTCGCCGCCATGGCGATCGTCGCGCACGAATTGGGGCATGCGCAGCAGCATCAGGAAGGTTCGCTGCTGATCCAGGCGCGCAATCTGCTCGTTCCGGCGGTGCAGCTCAGCCCGACGATCGGCTACTTCATGATCATCCTGGGCTTGATGCTCGGTTTGACGGGCTTGTTCCAGCTCGGTATCCTGCTGTTCGGCTTGATGGTCGTCTTCATGCTCCTGACGCTGCCCGTCGAGATCGACGCCAGCGTGCGCGGGATGCGGCTGCTGCGTCAGAGCGGGCTGCTGGTCGCGGAGCAGGACGCTCAGGGCGCGCGCCAGGTGCTGACGGCAGCGGCGCTGACCTACTTTGCCGCAGCGATCACCGCCGTGCTCCAGCTTCTCTACTTCATGAGTCTGGGTCGCAGCCGCGAGTAATCATCCCTCCCCCCCTTTTCGCACACCCGGTGGCAGCCCCACTGGGTGTGTCGATTCTGGGGCAAGGTGACGAGCGGTGCGGTGTGAGTCATGCGCTTGGAAATGGGCACGAGAGTGGCGGCGAACCGCTGCCCCGTCCAACGGGCGGGAATGGGTTCCGCCAGCGCGTGAAGTCGCTGGCTGGCGCTCAGGCGTCTGTTGAAGGGACGCGGTAAACCAGCAGCGAAGGCCAGAGCGCGATCAGCCGAAGATCTTCTCGACGTTGATCTCGAAGCCGGGGATGACCTCGCCGCCGTTCAGCTTGTCCTTATCGCTCAGCAGCGGCAGCTTGCCCGGCGCGCCGGTGTGAACCGAGACGCT
>CAYTME010000311.1:0-2937 GCA_964438415.1 uncultured Pleurocapsa sp.
GACCTGTTCGGTGTCGGCACGACCGAGACGTCGCGAGGCGACGACGCACAATCCCGACTCGTCAGCGCGGAAGAGCAGTACCGCTGCCACCAACTTATGCGGCGCGTGCTTGCGCAGCCCCAAGTAGCCGGCTTCGAGCGCCGCATTGAGCAGATGTTCAAAACTGTAGGTTTCGCGGAAGGTCGTCATCAGTTCGTAGATGGCGCGCATCCGCTCCCGAATGTCGTCGAGCTGGGCGTTCTTTTCACGCGCCAGCTCGGATAGGCTGCTCGCCTGGCTTTTGGTGAAATGCTCCAAGACCAGCGCACAAACGACGCCAGCCATGCCGATGACGAGTATCTCCAGGATCGGGATCCGCGCGCTGCCTTCGAGCAGCCCGCCTACCGACTCGGCCGTCCGCACATTCAGAAGCGCGACGATGACGATCGCAATGGTGCCGACCACATGGATCAGCGTCGAGAAGGCGTTTGTGCGCAGGAGTGTCAAGAAGATCGATACCGGTACGATGCCCAGGAGCGCGTCGGTATGGCCGGCGTTGGCTGCGATGAATGCGCCCGCGATCGCGAGATCGCTGATCGACAGCGCCGCTGCGATCAACGTCCGCGAGCGGGAGAAGAGGACAAGGCCGAACAGGGCGTTGGCGGCGGCGGCGATCAGTGCTGGGTAGACCGCTGCCTGCAGATCCTGCATCAGTAAGGTCAAGACAACATAAAAACCGATGGCAAGCCAGCGCAGGCCGAATATCGACCAGTCCCGCCGCAGGGTCGTGAACGCATCCGCGCGCATCATGCAGCTCGATCCCAGATCCTTCCAACACTATCTAAACACTACCACACCCACCATTAACGAGCAACAAACTGTGTTACCAGTTTTCATACCGATGTTGTGATCGCGCCTTGTCCGCCGTCTGGACAGTGATAGAATCGAGGAAACACCGCATCGAGATGACCGATGGTCAGGATTGGCTGCGTTTATGTCTGATCCAAAAGCTCGCCCGACCATTTGCGATTATGAAGGCTCGGATTATCGTACCCGCTTTTGGGAAGGAAAAGGGCGCGACTATGAGGATCGAGTCGAGCGTATAGCGCTGCGCCGTCTGCTGCCCAGCAGTGGGCACCGTCTGCTCGAGGTCGGTGCCGGCTTCGGCCGCCTGACCGGAGAATATGACGCCTATGAGCAGGTCGTGCTGCTCGATTATTCATTATCGCAGCTTCAGTACGCCCGCGAGCAGCTCGGTGACAAAGTCGATCGCTATCTGTTCGTCGCTGCGGATGCCTATCAACTGCCGTTCCGAGCCGGTGTTTTCGATGGGGCGACCATGATCCGCGTCATCCATCACATCGCCGATGTCTCGACCGTGCTCGCTCAGGTCCGCCGCGTGCTTAGCCCGCGTGGGGTCTTCATCCTTGAGCACGCCAACAAGCGCAATCTGAAGGCAATGCTGAGGTTTGCCCTCAAGCGGCAGACCTGGAATCCGTACACGCAGGAGCCGGTCGAATTCGTCGAACTCAATTTCGACTTTCATCCCGATTACATCCAGCGCGCGCTGGTCTCGGCCGGTTTCATCGTCGAACGGCGGCTGCCGGTCTCGTTCTTTCGCCTGGACGCGCTCAAGAGCCGTGTGCCGATACCGATCATGGTCGGCCTCGACGGTCTGATGCAGCTCAGCGGCCTGCTTTACGCACCGAGTGTGTTCGTCCGCTGCTCGGCAAGCGCCTTCGGCGCGGATAACCTGACGCAGGGTTCAATTTTCGCCTGTCCGAACTGCGGTGGTGAGCTGTTCCATGAAGGTGAAACCATCTACTGCTCACGCGATCAACTGCGCTGGGCCGTGCGCGACGGTATTTACGATTTCAAAGCTGCGCTGGAAACCTGAGGATCACAGCGACTCTAGGTGTGACGCTGCCCATGCTTGATAGGCTGCCCGCAGCGCCATCGTGCGCTCACCGGGCGCGCCGCTGCTGATCACGTGCGTGTCGATCTGTACGATCGGCAGGATGCCCCGGCTGCTGCTGGTCAGAAAGGCTTCTTCGAGGCGCGTCACATCATCGAGATGCACCGGATCGCGCCTGCAGGGCAAGATCGTGTCCGCGACCGCAAACACGATCTGCTGCGCGATCCCTGGCAGCACCCCATGGCCTGCCGTGCGCAGCTCACTGTTCAAGATGGCGTAGAAGTTGCTGCTCACTCCCTCCAAAATGTATCCCGCGGCGTCGCAAAGAAGCGCCGTGTAGACGTCCTCTGGCAGCGATCGTTCGATCCGTTCACGGTCGTGCATCCAGTCAGCGGTTTTGGCCTGCGGGTTGTGGCGCGCGCTGTCGGCCACGGTGATTACACGTACACCTGTGTGTACCAGCGCCTCGGATGGTGGATGATACGGTTCGATGGTCAAGATGAGCTGATCGGGCTGCGCGTGTGGGGCGGTGATGCGAAAGCGCACATCGCCAAAATCGGCCTCTTCGATCATCTGTCGGAGCGCGGCGCGCAGACGCGGCCGGTCGAGGCGAAGCTGCATCCCAGCCTGCGCCGCCGAGTCTTCCATCCGATCGAGATGGGCATCGAGTTTGAGCGTTTTGACCCGTTCGAAGGTGTTGGCGACTGTGTAAACACCTTCATGCGGTTCATAATGGGCGGCTTCGGCCAGTGAGTCGGCGGTGTAGGTGACGGGCTGCAAGCCCGTGGGGGTGAGCAGACGGATCAGAGTTGGCATCGATCAAGACCTTCTATCTCGGTTGAGCACTGAAGCGGGAGCGCGGCGCATAGAGCGACAGCTCGCCTGCTGCCGCACATGTCGCATACGCCTCACTGTGCCAATTGTACCCTCGACATGCCGCGGAGCGGGGGCGAAGGGTGCATTCGGGTTTGGGGGCAGCGGACACCCCCTGGGTCGTCCCTACGAAACGGAACCCCTGTCGGGAACAGGCAGGCCTCGTCTTC
>CAYTME010000312.1:0-1101 GCA_964438415.1 uncultured Pleurocapsa sp.
CAAACGCTGGCGATCTTGGCCGCCATCCCGGCCCTGCTCGGCGTTGCCATCCTGGCGCTGGGCGCGCGCGAGGTCGTCGTCTACACGCGCACAGACCTACCACGCCTGACCTGGAAGGGACTTTCGGGCGAATATCGCTTTTTCCTGCTCACGGTCGGCTTGTTCACCCTCGGCAATTCTGCCGATGCCTTCCTGATCCTGCGTGCGCAGGAGCGCGGTCTGTCGGTCGCCGGCGTGCTCGGCATGTTGATCACGTTCAATCTCATCTACGCGCTGGCGGCAGGCCCGCTGGGCGCACTTTCGGATCGTTTGGGGCGCAGGCGGCTCATCATCGTCGGCTGGCTCATCTTCGGGCTGATCTACCTCGGCTTCGCGGCTGCCAGCAGCGTCTGGCAGATCTGGGCGCTCTACAGCATCTACGGGCTGTATTACGCGGCCGTCGAGGGGGCAGCCAAGGCCTATGTGGCCGATCTCGTCCCGAACGAACAGCGAGGCACTGCCTACGGGCTGTACAGCGCGGTCACCGGCCTGCTTACGCTGCCCGCCAGCCTGCTTGCAGGCGTCCTCTGGCAGGGGATCGGTGCGTGGACGGGCTTCGGCGCGTCGGCACCGTTCCTGTTCGGCGCGCTGCTGGCATTGGCCGCCTGCGGCCTGCTGGCGGCGCAGCCGATGGGCGATCAGGCTTGGCGCAGCGCGCGGTGATAGTCCCTCAGCCAGCGGTCGTAGGGCGCGCTCAGCTCGATAGCTTCGGCCAGCCGGCACCAGCGGCAGGTGATCACGTGTTCGCCATCGGCGATCACCCGCCACTCCGTCTTGGTCGTATCGCCCGTCAGCAGGTGGTAAAAGTGCTGGTCGATCTCCTGGGTGATGGCCGTGCGCAGCACCCAGCCGGTCTGCCGGCCAGTGACGACCTGCTCGCCATCGCGCAGCGTCACCTCTTGGTGAAGCACGCGCACGAACGCGCCCTGCGTTTCCAGCAGTCGCACATACATCCCGCGCCGGAGGATCTTGGAGCGGAGGACGGTCGAGTCGCTCTCCGGAGCCAACTGCAGCAGCGCGTCGGTCACCATCTGGGCTTCGTCGGAAGGCAGCGCGATCGCC
>CAYTME010000312.1:1127-2930 GCA_964438415.1 uncultured Pleurocapsa sp.
AGCCCAACACGCGCAGTTCGGTGTATGCCCGCGCGGCGCGCAGCACTGCGTCGCGCGGCGTCTCACCGGGTTCGGCGATGCCGGTCGGCAGGACGACAGCGCCATGGGGCTGATGCAGCACGAGCAGCTCGTGCGGCCGAGGCAGCCCGCGCGTGATGAAGGCGGTCACTTGATGAAGCGGAGAGTCTGGGGTCATGGAACCGGACACCTAGCATTAATTAAGACTTGTGCTTTACTTCCTGAATAAAGCCTAGCACAAGGCTTGAGATTTGATCCCAAACGTTCAGTTCAGGATTGAGCAGTTGGTGTTCGGCGTCGACTTCGGCCAGATGGACGAGATTGGGCAGGCGGGCGGCCAGCTTGCGCGTCGCCGCCGGGGACACGGTGGCATCGCGGGCACCCTGAATGATGAGCGTCGGAACGCGCAGCCGCGCTGCCTGGCGATACGCGCCTTCGCCGACCAAGCGCATGTGATCGAACAGCGCCGTCGGCAGGCTGAAGCGGAGCACCGCTTCGCGCACTTGGGGATCGTCGAGATCGGCTTCCGGCATGAATTGGGCGATGTTCTTGCGCGTTTCCTCGCTGTCGAAATCGATCTTGACCATGTTGAACGGGCGCACGGTCGGGATGATGAACTTGATCACGGGCAGCAGATGCCAGAACATGCCCTCCATGCGCGACAGGGGATTGATCAAGATCAGGCCGTCGGGCTGGGTTTGAGCCGCTGCTTGTAGGGCGACCGCGCCACCCATCGAAAAGCCGATCAAGACGATCGGGCGATGGCGGCGCTGAAGCTCGCGCGCGGCGCTTACGGCGGCCTCGATCCAGTCGCGATGCGAGCGATCGAGCAGCGTCTCGATCTGCGCGCCGAAGCCGGGCAGCAGGATACCCTGTGCCGACCAGCCGTGGCGGTGGAGCAGGCTGCCGAGCGAGCGCATTTCGGCAGGCGTGCCGAGGAAACCATGCAGCAGCAGCGCCGCGCCCACCTCACCGTCGAATGAGAAGGGGCGGTGCTCCTCGCCTGTGAATGCGTTGAACGGCATCATGACGGATCGCTACCGCTCCAAGGCCAAGTCGGCACCTGCCGCGCGTGGATGATATCGAAGACGAACAAGGACAGCCCTTGCAGCAGGATGCCCAATCCGATGCCGCGCAGGCGGGGCTTTTCACGACCGCGCCCCAGCAGCCACAGACCGCCGAGCATGTAGAAGATGTCGAGGACGGCGTTGATCCAGAGCAGACGCTGGAGTTTGCTCGCTTCGCGCATCATGCCCTTGGGCAGCGCCGAGTCGGCTTCGCGCACGCGGCGCTGCTGCGAGACGAAATTGCCGCCAACGGCGATGGCCGCGTTGACAGCGGCCCAACCGATGAACTGCGAACCGACACCGTTCCAAAAACGGCCCATCAGACTCATGATCAGACCGAGTGCAGCGCTCACACCCGACCACTTCAGGAGACGCCTGCTCAGGGTGTGTTGGAATTCCCAGATCGTCATGCGGTCTACCCCCAATTGTGACGAAGGGATCATATCCGCTCTAGGTGAGAGGGGGATGATAACCGGCGAGTGGGGGCGGCTGCCCGCCCCCGAATGCGCTCCCTAAAACGGGAACGTGTAGCGCACGGTGTAGGTGATGACGACCTCCGCGCCCGGCTCGACCTGCGGCCTGAACTCGATGGTCGAGGAGTCGATCTGCGTGTAGGCCATCGACGCCGTGACGATCTACCGCTGGAGCCAGTGGGAGATCGTCACGGCGCCGCTGGCCTCCACGCTGCACGACCTGTGCATGGAGGCCGGCCGGGACC
>CAYTME010000313.1:0-2581 GCA_964438415.1 uncultured Pleurocapsa sp.
CGGCGGCAGGATGTTCAAAAATGTGCCGCTCATCTTGACCGCCTCGTTGAGCCGCTCGAAAATGCTGACCACTCCCGGCGGATACAGGTTTTCATAGGCCTGTGCAAAACGCGAGAGCTGCATCGGCAGCGTCGTCAGGCCGCCCTCTAGGAAGGTTGTGGTCAGAAACGTCTCGTTCCAATACCAAACGGTCGAGAAAATGAACGACACGATATAAGCAGGCAGCGCCGACGGCATTGCGATCGTGAAGAAGATGCGCAGGTCGCTCGCGCCGTCTAAACGGGCCGACTCCTCTAGCACACGCGGAAGCGTCGTAAAGCTCTGGTAAAAGATCAAAATGAAGATCGCGCTGCGGAAACCCTGACCCAACAGCGCAGGCAGTATCAGCGCCAGCGGGCTGCCCAACAGCCCTAGATCGCGGTAGCGCAGCATCTGCGAAATGACGGTATTCTGCGGCGGGATGATGAAGGTGGCCAGCAGCAGCGCGAACACAATCGGCTTCCCCCAAAACCGGTAACGCGCCAGCCCGTACCCCACCAGCGACGCGACGAACGTCTGGATCACCGAAGGCACGACGCTGATCAAGACCGATGTCACGAGTGTCTGCGGATAGTTCAGCACGCGAAAGCTGCGCTCGTAATTGCCGAGGTACAGCTCAGTCGGCACCCACTGTACCATCGGGTTAAGCAGATCGCTCGGGCTTTTTAAGCTGTTGATGAACATGAACAGCAGCGGTTGTAAATAGACGAAGCCGATCGCGATCAACAGCGCGTAGAGCGCCGCCGTGAAAACGATGCCGCGATGTGCCCGGCTGCCGAACAGCAGGCCGCGGACGTGTTCGACGACGGGATAACGTAGAAGACTCTGCACGGTCAAGTCCTTTTCGCCCAGCGCGTGAGCAGCAGGTACACGATCGACAGGATCGCGATCATCACACCGAAGTAGATGAACGCCATCGCGCTCGCATAACCGAAGCCGCCGCGCACGTCGTAGGTTTGATCGTAGATGTAACGGATGACCTTGTTTTCAGAAAAATGCGACAGGATGACGATCGTGTAGACGGCGTTGACGATCGTCACGCCGGAAAGGGCGGGCAGGATGATCTTCCAGAAAATCTCCCAGTTCGACGCCCCGTCCATCGCTGCCGCTTCATAGATGCTTTTGTCGATCTTTTGTAGGCTCGCCAAATAGATCAAGATTTGCACGCCGGAGAACCACGGGATCAAAATGAAGGATGTGAGCAGGTATTCGACCGGCGCGCGCAGCGCACGCGGGAGCTGCGCCAGGAAATCCGTCACCGCTGGTAGATTGGCAAAACCGGGCGCGGAGGCCGCCCCCTGCGCGGCCAGCTCGCGGATGACCGGCCCGCTGGTGATCACGATCGGCAAGAAAAAGATGACGCGGAAGATGCCCTTGAGCCGAAATTTGGCGTTGAGCAGCAGCGCGATGATCATGGCGAAGATCAACACGATCGGCACTGAGACGAACGTCTCGACCGAATAGCCGATCAGCAGCTCGATGAAATTGGGATCGGTGAACAGCGCACGCGAGTAATTTGCCCACTCGACGAATTCGAGATTGATCTGGGTCGCCGATACCGAGACGCGGTTCACGCTCAGCCGAAACGTCTCGGTCAGCGGCAGCAGCGCAAACAGCAAAAAGCCGATCACCCACAGCGAGATGAAGCCGTAGCCGTACAGCGCCTCGCGCGTGCGTAGGCTGATCTCGCGCCGGAACAGGCCCCGTCTGTTCATGATGCCTCCTCCAGCAGCAGTGCCGATTTCGCCGCGACGGTCACACCGTCGATCGTGAATGCGCCGTCCCCGTAATTGACGACGATCCGGCGGCCATTGGCGTAGCTGGTCGCATACACATCCGCTGCAAAGCGCTCATGACCGACGATCGGCTGACCATGCACAGGCGCAAGCAGCGCGTTCAATTGAGCATATGTCTGTCGAATTTCTTCGCCCCACTGAGCATACGATGACGTATAGATCAGGCTGGAGGGCGTATTCAGCATGTTTGCCGTCGGTTCGTGGGTGACGAAATACGAAGGCCAGATGCCATATTCGATATGGCGAAGCACATCCTGCTCTAGGTTGGGCGAAAAGTTGAGCGCATCGCCGTAGTACGGCACGTAGCCAGCCAGCACAGCAGGCAAGAAAGGAACAGACTCGGATGTGTAGATATAGCCGTTGCTGCCGAGCGGCATGTCGTAAAAGGCTTGTGCCATGCCGAGCAGATAATCGCTTGGGCTGTAGAAACTCAAGCGCGCTGTTGAGCTGGCGAACATCTGACGGTAGGCTTCAGCGCTCTCTTGACGATTGAGCATGTGGCCAGCACGAAAATCGCTGTAGAGCACGAAACCGATCGTATCAATCGCCAGCCCGATGCCAAGCTGTGCCTGTATGCTCTGCGCCAGCTCAGTGTAGCGCCGCTGAAGGGTATCGAATGTCAAGTAGTAACCGAACAGACGGTTGAAGCCCTGGAGGCTTTGGTTCGTGATCGACATGGCCGCGTCGCCGCGCTCAGAATAGCCGCCCGAAGTCCGGCTCGCCATCTGGGGATCGATGGAGAGCGA
>CAYTME010000313.1:2658-2913 GCA_964438415.1 uncultured Pleurocapsa sp.
CAACTGCGCCTCGATGGCGAGCGAACTCGGCGGAAAGTTCGATGCACCCAGCGGCTGCCAGCCGTAGTAGATGACTTCGGGATTGGGAATCGCCAGCTCAGCCAGAATCGTCTGCGCTTGGTCGAACGTCGTCATTGGGATGAAACGATCCCATAGGGCGACACGCTCCTTATCGCCGCCCAAAAACTCCAGACGTACGCCGATATTTGGGTTGCCGAAGTCGGCACGGCGCAGCTCCCCGCGCTCGACGAGATA
>CAYTME010000314.1:0-2886 GCA_964438415.1 uncultured Pleurocapsa sp.
GGCCGGCCTCGTGCATCATGCCGAACAGCGCCGGGTTGAGCCAGTCGTCATGGAAGCGCGTGGTGATGCGCGCATCGCCGCGCGAAAACGCCGACATGAACGGGTGCACGGCGACGGCCTGATGCCCGCGGGCCATGTCGTAGCCGAACTGCTTGACGACCTCCAGCCCGAACGCGCGCTGTGCCTCGACGTTGAACGGCTGGTGCAGCACGGCATCGCTCACGCGGTCGGCATGGCGGGTGATATCGGCGATCAGCGCGATGAGTTGCGGCTTATGGCCGTCGAAGATCTCGCGCACGCGCGCCGTCGTGATGCCGCGCTCGAACAGGTTGACACAGGCGTCATACGGATGCTCGGTGTAGCCCCGATACTCCGCGCCCTGGATGACGAGATCGACGATGCGCTCCAGCGTTGGGCGGAAGTAGGCGAAATCCTTCTGCGCGCGCGCCTGCGCCCAAATCTCGTGCGCCTCGGTCGTCACGCGCGTGAATTCGGCCACGTATTCGGCGGGCAGCTTAACCTCATCTTCGTAGTCGGCGCGCGCCACGCGCACCAGACTCGCTTCCCGGCTGTCGTAGGGCATGTCCTCGATCTCGCGGGCGGCTTCCTCCAGCAGGCGCGCGGTCTTATCGCTGACAAACAGCTCGTGGCGGATGCGCGCGAGCGTCGCCATCTGCCGGGCGCGCGCTGGCGCGCCTCCCGGCGGCATATTCACCTGCTGATCCCAACTCAACACATTTTCGATGCGTCCCAGGTTTTCGATATCGGCCAGATGCTCGACCAGTGCCGCGTAACGCCCGCTCATGATGGTGATCGTCCCTTCTCAAGATGACAGTCTACACGCAGATGATAACCGCCGAGACCGCGATCACCTAGTGCGAGACGCCGCCGACCGTTCGATGACCGCCTCTTACATGACCAGCGCTGGTTCGCCGTTTCATCGTGCGCTGCATCTGCGGGAACCGAAAGCGCCGCGCTGACGTCTATGGGGAAGGTGCGGTTCTGATCCGTCAGGCCTCCCCAGGAGAGCATCGAGCGAAATCACAAGGAGATGACACCATGTCGAACATCCACAGACTGCGCAGCCGTACCCGTCTGCTCGCCGCCGCGCTGGTGGGCGCGCTCATCTTCGCGGTCGGGCAGGCGTTGTTTAGCGCGCTGGGGGCGCGCGGCGTTGAGCGGCCTATGCATGCCTTGCAGACCGTGCCCGATCAGCCCGCGGCCATGCGCGATGTCGTCAGCGGCGAGGCGCAGCAGGATGAGCTGGCTGTTCGCTTCGACCCGATGTTCGGACCGCAGGGCGATATCGAGCGGTTGATCATCCGCAATGCCACCCTGTCGATGACGGTCGATGATGTGGCCGAGCGGGCTGCGCAGATCAGCGCGCTGGCGGTGGAGATGGGCGGTTGGGTCGTCAGTGTGAGCAGCAGCAGCGGCTCGGATGGGCGTGTCACGGGCGCCAACCTGGTCGTGCGCGTCCCGGCAGCCCGGCTTGACGACGCGCTGGCGCAGATCAAGCGCGATGTCGTGCGCGTCAATTCCGAACAGGTGGCCGGTGCCGACGTGACGCAGGAGTATATCGACCTGAGCGCACGTTTGGGCAACCTGGAAGCCGCCGAGCGCCAGCTTCAGACGATTATGGACACCGCCGACTCGACCGAGGCGGTGCTGGCGGTCTTCGATGAACTGACAAGCATCCGCGGCGAGATCGAATCGCTGCGCGGACGGGTGCAGTATCTCGAACAGGCGTCAGCTTTCTCATCGATCACGATCAGCCTGGCGGCGGTGCCGGTCACGCAGCCGGTTGAGGTCGCGGGGTGGCGTCCGCTCGATACCGTGCGCGACGCTGCGCAAACCTTGATCGATGTGCTGCAAGGCGCGGCCGATGTGCTGATCTTCGCCGTCGTCTTCGTGCTGCCGCTGCTGCTGATCGCCGTCCTTGTGGTCTGGATCGGTCGACGTGTGCTGCGTTTGCGCCGCGCAGCAGCGACTGCCGCCGCCGAGCAGGCCGGATCATGACACGGGCTGCGGCTGGCCGCTGCGCGCCGCTGCGTAGGCCGCTTGGACGATGGCGACCGCGCGTAAGCCGTCGTCACCGGTCACAGCGGGCGTGCGGCGCGCGCGGACGGCGGCGATGAACTCGCGCAGCATCCCGGCGTTGGCATCGCTGCCCCAGAAAGCGTAGTACGGCCTGCCGACGCGCTCGCTGTAGACGGTCATCACCTGGCGGAAGGCGTCCATCGTCGCCAGGCCGCGCTCGGCGACCAGCTCGAGCGCCAGGCCCCCCCACGTCGGGTAGATGCTCGGCTTGCTCCAACTGCAGTCGATGCTGGCGAAGACGCCGTTGGCGAAGCTGAGCATGACCAGCCCGCCCGTCTCGACGGCTACGCGGCCGGCGTGCAGCACGCGGTTGGCCGCCGCGTAGACCTCGGTCACCTCGCTGTTCAGATACCAGCGCAGCAGGTCCGCCAGGTGCACCACGTGATCGGTTATGGCACCGCCGCCTGCGCGCTCCGGGTCGGTGAACCAGCCGCGATCCAAGAACGCGAGGTTTTCAGCCTGGTGGAATTCTGGCAGCGATCCCTGGTTGGTGGCGTTGACGCCGTAGATGCGCCCCAGCGCGCCCCCGGCGAGCAGCCGCTTGATCTCGACCGCGGGCGGGCTGAAGCGCATCGGGAAGGCCGTCATCAGCGGCACACCGGCATCCGCGCAGGCCGCGACGATGGCGTGCGCGTCCTCGGTCGTCGTCGCCAGCGGCTTTTCGCACAGCACGGCTGCGCCCGCGTCGGCGGCCATGCGCACGAGCGGCAGATGCCGCGCATTCTCCGAGGTGACGATGACCGCGTCGGGGCGCGCGGCGGTTGGACGTCTGAGCGGCGCGTGCCT
>CAYTME010000315.1:0-2810 GCA_964438415.1 uncultured Pleurocapsa sp.
AGTACGAGAACGCGCTCAACAAAATCGATGACCGCGTGCGCCAGAGAACGCGGCGGCTGGAGGCCGAACGACAGGAGCTGCGCGAACGTAAACGCGAGGAGCTGTTCACCACGGGCGAGGCGATCCTCAGCCTGCTCAACCGGCGCACGACTTACACGCTCTCGCGCATGAGCCGTGCCAGCCTGTACGCCAAGCAGAGCAAGTCCGATATTCGCGAGTTCGAGGCCGAACTGGCTGAGCTGGAGCGCGAAGCGGCGGCGCTTCAGCAGGAGTTTCAAGAGATGGTGCGCCAGGTCAACGAACGGTGGGCGCAGGTCGCTGTCCAAGTTGAGGAGTACAAGATCACCCCGTTCAAGAAAGACATCTCGGTCGATCTGATGGGGATCGGGTGGGTGCCGTACTGGTACGCCACCATCAACGGCCAGCCAGTCATCCTGCCGGCTGTGATGGGCGAGAGCTAGGCCTGTGACGCATGTTTTCGGCGGGATGAGGCGCACTTCATCCCGCCGCGCCCCTTGAGCACTGGTTCTGAACGCGACTCGCGCCCTCACCCCCTTTCCCAAGCGCACTCGCCGTTCGAGACAGGGGTTGAGGCCAAGGCGAACAGCGTTCCACTAGCAGCAGTGTATGACAGCCGACAGCACATCTTTTGACCGCGTCAACCGCGATCCGGCATACAATGGGATCAACGGCCGCCAGCCCGCGCCGTCGGCTGCTGCTGTGCGCGCCGCCTCGAACATAGAGTTCTTTTAAGAGGGAGCTGGCATCTCACGATGACCGAGTCAACCGCACCACGTCAAACGATTTACACCATTGAACGCTTCATCCTCGATCAGGAGCGCAGGCATCCACAAGCGACAGGTGAACTGACCCGCCTGCTCTACGACATGGCGCTGGCCGCCAAGATCATCGCCGCCGCCACGACGCGCGCCGGTCTGGCTGGTGTGCTGGGGCAGGCGGGCGGCACCAACACCTACGGTGAAAATCAGAAGAAGCTCGACATCCTGGCCGACGAGACGATCTACCGCATGAACGATCACACCAGCCGCCTATGCGCGATGGCCTCGGAGGAGCATGACAAAGTGCTGGACATCCCGCCGCACTACGGCACAGGACGCTACGTGCTGCTCTACGATCCGCTCGACGGCTCATCGAATGTCGATGTCAACGTCTCGGTCGGCAGCATCTTCGCCATTCATCGCAAGATCAGCGAAGGGGTGCGCGGCACACTGGCCGACTTCCTCCAGCCCGGCAGCCGGCTCGTCGCCGCCGGATACATGATCTACGGCCCCAGCACGATGATGGTCTACTCGACCGGCCAGGGCGTGCATGGCTTCACGCTCGATCCTGGCATCGGCGAGTTTCTGCTGACGCACCCGAACATTCGCATCCCGGCGAAAGCCCGCTACTACAGCGCCAATCAGGGCCAGGAGAAGTTCTGGACGGAAGGCGTGCGCCGCCTGCTGCGCGTCCTGCAGGGGATCGACGGTGAGGGCAGCGCGCCGCTTTCTCATCGCTACGTCGGCTCGATGGTGGCCGATATGCACCGCAACCTGCTCGAAGGCGGCATCTTCTTCTACCCCGGCGATCTGCGCGAACCGGACAAACCCTACGGCAAGATGCGGCTGCTGTTCGAAGCGCAGGCGCTCGCTTTCCTGACCGAGCAGGCGGGCGGCTACGCCTCGGACGGGATCGGCAGCATCCTCGACATCCAGCCCCACGATCTGCACCAGCGCGTGCCGGTGATCATGGGCAACCGCGACCTGGTCGAGCTGGCCGAGCGCCTGATCCAGCAGCACGATCACGACTGGGTCAACGCCTACGTGCCCTACCGCAGCCGCGAACCGATGCTCGCCTGATCGCCCTCACCCGCAGACCCCTCTCCCGAGCGCGGAGTGCCGCTGGGAGAGGGGAGCTGGAAGCCTCCAGCAAAGTCCCTCCTCCAGCCATTCTCGCCGTTCGAGGAAGAGACGTCAGGTCGGGTCGCGTGGGCAGCCCCGGCTCTGCAAGCGCACCAGACGCCCAGACGCCCAGCCTGCGCAGCGTTTGACACCCCCCATGCCCATGCTATAATGCGATGCCGGAGTTCGGTCAGGAACTGTGTTCCTGACCCCGCCGTTTTGGCAGATGGATGCAAACAAGAGATGCATATGCAGCGACGCAGCGCATGGATTGTCGTGGTTCTGATCGCCCAGTTCGCCCTGGGCATTTTCCCGCTCGGCGCACAAGACAGCGGGAATCTCCTGCGCGACCCCGATTTCGAAGGACAATACACCCAGCGCGGTGCAGCCGACTTCAATATCCCCGCCGATTGGCAGGTCTGGTATGCTACAGCACCGCGCACCGAAAGCTGGATGAACTTGCAGCCGGTCGCCTTTCCGCACAACGGCCCCGGCCCCAACCCGCAGAGCGGCGCGCGCGCAGTCAATATGAACAAGGGCTTCGCCACCTTCACCGCCGCGATCTTCCAGCAGGTGACGGTGCCCGAACGCGCCAACGTCATCGGCAGCGCCTTCGCCTATTTGAAAACCTGCAACCTTGCGCCCGGCTTCGATAACTGCGGCTCGGCGGTCGAAAGTGAAGCCTTCACCCGCGTCGGCATCGATCCGACCGGCGGCACCGACCCCAACAGTCCGAGCATCGTCTGGTCGCCCAACGCACAGCCGCACGACCGATGGGATCAGATGACCGTCTCAGCGACCGCCAGCGGCACCAGCGTGACGCTGTTCATCTACGTGACGCAGCGCTGGCCAGCCCAGATCAACAATGTGTACTTCGACAACGCCTCGCTGATCGTCGGCGGTGCGGGT
>CAYTME010000316.1:0-222 GCA_964438415.1 uncultured Pleurocapsa sp.
CGCCCGGCGCGCCGACGTAGGCGATCACCGAGCCGACCTTGAGCGTATCGCCGACGCTGCCGACGAGCTGCAAGATGACGCCCTCCGCGCTGGCCGGGACTTCGATGGTGGCCTTGTCCGCCTCGACTTCGGCGATCACGTCGTCCGGTTTGACAGCATCACCCGGCTGTTTGAGCCAGTTGAGCAGCGTGCCCTCGTTCGAGTCCCCGCCCAGGCTGGGCA
>CAYTME010000316.1:256-2805 GCA_964438415.1 uncultured Pleurocapsa sp.
CAGCACCTCCTTGACCGCATCGACCACCTTTTTCGCGTTCGGCAGCGCCATCAATTCTAGCTCGGCGGCGAACGGCAGCGGTACATCGAGCGCACTCACACGTTTGACAGGCGCATCCATGTAGTCGAACAGATGCTCCTGAATCTGCGCGGCGATCTCGCTGCCGAAGCTGTAGTAAGGCAGACACTCCTCGACCACGACGCAGCGGTTGGTCTTCTTGAAGCTCTCAAAGACCAGGCTCATATCGAGCGGGCGCAGCCAGCGCAGGTCGATCACCTCGGCGCGGATGCCCTCTTTCGCCAGCATGTCCGCCGCCTGCAGCGACCATTCGACCCCGCGTCCGAAGCTGGCGATCGTCACATGGTCGCCCTCGCGCTTGAGATCGCTTTTGCCGATCGGCAGCACGAAATCCGGGTCGTCGGGCACGGGCGACGGCTTGGGATAGAGCGCGATCACCTCGGCGAACAGCACCGGGTTATCGTCGCGGATCGACGCTTTCAACATGCCTTTGGCATCGCGCGCGTTGGAGGGGATGCCGACGTAGAGGCCGGGGAAATGGGCGAAGATCGGCTCTGGCGATTGGGAGTGCGAAGCGGTCGCCTGGTTGCCCCAGCCGGTCGCCGTGCGGATCACCATCGGCACTTTGAACTGCCCATCGAACATGTAGCGGATCTTGGCGGCGTGGTTGATGATGGCATCGAACGCCAGAAAGGCGAAGTTGATCGTCATGATCTCGGCGACCGGCCGCAAACCAGCCATGGCCGCGCCGACCGCTGCGCCGGCGATCGCCATCTCGCTGATCGGCGTGTCTTTGACGCGCGACTCGCCGAACTCGTTAACGAATTCGCGCGTCACGCGGTGCGTCCCCTGCCAATAGGCGACTTCCTGCCCCATGACGAAGACCGATTGATCGCGTTCCATCTCTTCCAGCAGCGCGGCGCGCAGCGCATCGCGCATCGACATATTTCGTTCGGCCATGTGGTCGCTACCGCCTCGGTTACTTGACGTAGATATTGGTAAAAAGGTCTTCGTAGGTGGGCGCTGGGCTTTCATCGGCGAATTTGACCGCCTCATGCACGGTATGCTCGACGCCCAGCCGGATGCGCTCCAGATCGCGTTCGATGTCTGCACCGAAGGTTTCACGCAGATGCGCCGCCAGCACGTCGATCGGATCGCGGTCGCGCCAGCGCGCCATCTCCTCCTCGCGCTCGCGGTAGATCTTGTCCGAAACGCCGTGCCCCTCGTAGCGGTAGGTCATCGACTCGATCAGGATCGGGCCGTTCTTGATGGCGTAATCGCGCGCCTGGGTGATGGCGTCATGGACGACGGTGACATCCATACCGTCGATACGCCCGCCGTCCTCCATGCCGTAGCCGACGGCGCGCTTGTGCAGTTCGACCTGGCCGCTGGCGCGTTCGACCGCCGTGCCCATGCCGTAGAGGTTGTTTTCGATCAGCCAGATCACGGGGAGTTTCCAGACTGCGCTGAGGTTCAGCGACTCGTGGAAGTAGCCGTTGTTGCTCGCGCCGTCGCCGATGAAGCAGAGCGTCACCTCGTCGAGATGCAGGTAGCGCGCTTTGATGGCGATACCCGCTGCCAGCGGCAGGTGACCGCCGACGATGGCGTAGCCACCCCACATGCGGTGCTCGGCAGATGCGATATGCATCGAGCCGCCCTTGCCGCCGCTGGTGCCCGTCTTCTTGCCGAACATCTCAGCCATCACGAACTTGGGTTCGATACCGCGCGCGATCGCGATGCCATGATCGCGATAGGCCGTGATGACGTGATCCTGCGGCTGCATCGCCGCGACCGCGCCGACACCCGTCGCTTCCTGACCGTTGTACAGGTGCAGGTAGACGCCGCCGATCTTCTTTTCGTGATACAGCTCTAGACTGCGCTCCTCGAAGCGGCGGATGAGGACGATCTGCCGGTACCACTCCAGCAGCTGCTCACGGCGCTCAGCCGTCGTAGGCTGTGTTTCCATCGGGTCTCCTGGTGGGGTGGACTTCTTCGCCATTCCAAACTCGATTATGAAAAGCTGCGGAATGGCTTTAGTGTACCCTATGCTGACGCACCAGAAAACAGAGAATCTGTAGAGAGTCCGACACACTGTCGGAGCGCGTGGGGGTTGATTCGTACATTGTGCGCAGCGGCGCGCGGCCCATCGTGCTCTGGCGAGTCACGATGGGCACTGGCTGCACAAGCTCGCGCTCGGCTCGCGACGGGCCATGACGCGCAGCTAGCCGCGCGTCAGCCTGACCTCATAGCTGCCACCCGACCCGAACGCGTGGACGACGATCGTGTAGGTACCGGTCTGCGCCAGCGTGAACGTGGTGCGCGCGTTGGTGTTGCTGGGGAAGTCGATGTCATCGTTTTGGGCGATGCGCTGGTTGTCCGGCCCGTAGACGGCCACCACCGGGTCGAGCGTGCTGTCGGTGGCGACGACCTCGACAGTATAGCGTTCGCCCTGGCTGCCCTGGAACGTCCACGAGTCATCGGTGAACGTATCGACTGTGGCCCGCTGAGCCTGCCCGGCGCTGATCGGACCG
>CAYTME010000317.1:0-2738 GCA_964438415.1 uncultured Pleurocapsa sp.
GCGGCGGTCATCCGCCTCCCAGCGCGCCGACGATGCGCTGTCTGGCAGCAGCACGACGATATCGGCGACTTCCTGCGCCTGCACCGCCGCACCAAAAATCAACGAGAACAAAGCTAACAGAGGCAAAACAATACGAGTCAAGGTCTTGAGCATGGTGAGTCCCTTAATAGATAGTGAAGTTAGGAATAGCTTGACTGCATCTATGCCCGATAAGCGGGCGCGTCGATTACATAGTTTAGCGTTTCCTGAGACGAGATCAAGCGATTCTCAGATTAGCGCCATAGGATTATGCAGTCCGTCCAAGTTTGCTGGCCGTGCTCCCAGTACTTGGGATATTCTCGTAGCGATATTTGCCTCCGTAACACACGAGTAAGGATAGGATATGGCGCAATATATCCCCCAGCCGGAACACAGATTCACGTTCGGCCTCTGGACGGTTGGCAACATTGGCCGCGACCCTTTCGGCGGCCCCGTCCGCGCCGTGCCTTCGCCTAGCGAGCTGGTCTACCTTCTGGCGGATACCGGTGCCTACGGCGTGAACCTGCACGACGACGACCTGATCCCGCTCGGCACGAGCACCGTCAAGGCCAACCGCATCATCGCTGATTTCAAGGCCGCGCTCGCCTCCACGGGTCTTAAAGTGCCGATGGCGACGACCAATCTATTCAGCCATCCCGTCTTCAAAGACGGCGCTTTCACATCCAATGACCCGCGCGTGCGCGCCTACGCTCTGCAAAAAACTATGCGCGCCATGGATCTTGGTGTGGAGCTGGGCGCGGGAGTCTACGTCTTTTGGGGCGGGCGCGAAGGCACGGAGACCGACGCCAGTAAGAACCCGCTCGATGCCATCAAGCGGATGCGTGACGCGCTCAACTTTTTGTGTGAATATGCGCGCAGCCAGAAATACGATCTGCGCTTTGCGTTGGAAGCCAAACCGAACGAGCCGCGCAGCGATATCTATCTGCCGACGACCGGTGCGATGCTCGGTTTCATCGCCACGCTCGATCATCCGGAGATGGTCGGCGTCAATCCGGAGGTTGCGCACGAGCACATGGCTGGTCTCAACTTCACCCATGCCATCGCCCAAGCGTGGGATGCGGGCAAGCTGTTCCACATCGACCTGAATGACCAGTTGTTCGGACGCTACGATCAAGATTTTCGCTTTGGGGCAGCCATGCTCCGACAGGCCTTCTTCATCGTCAAGTTTTTGGAGGATGTCGGCTACGACGGCAGCCGTCATTTTGACGCCCATGCCTATCGCACTGAAGATTACGATGGTGTGCGCGAATTCGCGCGTGGCTGCATGCGCACCTACCTGATTCTGAAGGAGAAGGCCGAGCGCTTCCGTGCTGACGCCGAGATCCAAGCTTTGTTGGCCGAGATCAACAAACCCGCACCGGAACTCGACTATCTGCTGCCCGCATTCGACCAAGCGACTCCTCGCAGCGAGCGCCGGGCGATCATGCGCCAGCTCAAGCGCGAAACGTTCGACCGTGACGCGCTCGGTCAGCGTGGATTGGCCTACGAACGGCTCGACCAGCTCACGACCGAGCTGCTGCTGGGCGTGCGCTGAACGCCGGTCTTGCTGTTCGATCGGGGCGGTTTGCGTGCCGTCCCGACGCGACTCTTCTCTCTATTTCGGATGCATCCTGCTGCCGGCCCCGCTTTGCCCACATGAACCGGATATGCTAGACTGATCAGCGCGTGACATTTTTCAAACGGAGCATCCGGCATATGAAGCGGCGCTCGCTCATCCCGTTCGTGATCCTGAACATCTTGATCTCGTTAGGCGTCGCCATCGGCGCGATCGCCTGGGTCAACTCGAACCAGCCGACGCAAGCGCCAGTCAGTGTGATCACCGTCGAAGTGCGCATCACCAACACGCCCGACCCCAGCGCGACAATCCCCGTCCGCATCATCACCGCAACGCCGCTGCCCGGGGCAGGCCTCACGGTGACCGCGCCGCAGGTCGCGCAGCTCCCTGAAGGTCTGCTTCCCAATCAAGCTGGCGCGCAGGCGGCGCTGCCGACGATCGACGCCGCCGCGTTGGGCGAAAGCGCCGACCTCGCCGGCACAGCGACCGCGCTGCCGGAATTCTGCATCCCACACGTGCTCAAGGAGGGCGACACGCCATTCGGTGTGGCTGCTGTTTACGGGGCAGATCCGTTCCGCCTGCTCGAAGTCAACGGCTTGGATGAGGTCACGTCGTCTTTTCTACAAATCGGCCAGGTTCTGATCGTGCCGCTGCCCGGCTGCCCGCTGACTGCCGCCAGCCCGGCGAGCGCCAATACGGAAGCTGCCGCCGAGCCGACATCCGGACCGACCGAGACGCCAACGCCCGGCCCGACGCTGACGCCGTCGATCACCTTCACGCCGCCGCCGACCAGCCGCCCGACGGTCACCCTGCCGCCAACCGCCGCCAACGCCGTCGTGCGCATCGTCGAGGTGCTCAATCCCGGCGCGATCACGGCTGAGAGCGTGGCCATCCGCAATACGGGGCAGACGGTCAGCATCGGCGGCTGGACACTGAGTGACGACGACGGCAATACGTACACCTTCGCCGAGCAGCGCCTGTTCCAGAACGCGCAGATCACGCTCTTCACCCGCGTGGGCAACAACAGCCCGATCGTGCTCTACTGGAACCGCGATCAGGCCGTTTTCGAGCCTGGCGATACGCTCACCCTGCGCGATGCCAGCGGCGCGGTGCAGGCGACATACCGCATTCCAGGAGTTTGAGG
>CAYTME010000318.1:0-2654 GCA_964438415.1 uncultured Pleurocapsa sp.
AGTGCATTAACGGCAGCTACAGCCCGCAGCCGGTCGTGCTGATCGACCAGATCGGCGGGGATGGCGCGCCGATCGCCAGCCACACGCACGACCGGACGGGGACGCTCGGCTGCGGCACGCTGCTGTTCGCCCCGCAGCTCCAAAGCAGCCTCGACTGCACGCTCTGCCTTGACTGTGTGCGCGCCTGCCCGCACGACAACATCGGCCTGCTGGCGCGCGCGCCCGGCGCGGAGCTGACGCGCCCCGACGCCTGGCCGAAGCGCTATGATGTGGCCTTCCTCGTCATCTGTCTGGCGTTCATCGGCCTGGTCAACGCCTTCGGCATGGTGCCGCCCGTCTATGACCTGCTCCAATCGATCGCCGATGGCCTCGGCTTGACGCGCCTCGGATGGGACGACGAGGCCATCGAAGCGGTCGCGCTGGGGCTGGTCTTCGTCGTCGGCGGGCTGCTGCTCCCGGTCGGCTTATCGCTGCTGGCGGCGGCGCTGGGGCGGCGGCTGACGGGCACGTCCAAACGCGACAGCCTGCGCACAACACTCGCCTCGTTCGCACCAGCCTTCGTGCCGATCGGCTTCGGGCTGTGGGCGGCGCATTACGGCTTCCACTTCTTGATCGGCTTCCTGACCATCATCCCGGTCTTTCAGAATTTCCTGATCGATCACAGCATCGGGCTGCTCGGCGAGCCGAATTGGGCGCTCGGCGGGCTGGAGGATCTAGCGTTGATCGGCTTGATCCAGGCGCTCGCGGTGATCGGGGGCTTCGCGGGCAGCCTGTGGACGGCGCAGCGCATCAGCCTGCGCTTATACCGGCGGGAGGGGATGGTCGGCTTTCTGCCGTGGGCGCTGCTGTTTTTGGGGATGATGCTGGCGGGGCTGTGGCTGTTCAGCCAGCCGATGGAGATGCGCGGGACGATCCTGTTCGATTAGCGCGTCAGCAAAGCGATGAGACTGGGGGTCGAGGAGCGGCCTAGGCCGACAGTCGAAACATGTCCATGATCCACGACCTCGGCGAGCATCGGTTCAAGTCCGAAATGCACACCTCGGTCGTGGATGGCTTTCGACCACTAGCTTGGCAGACCACTCCTCGACTGACGTGCTTACGAGCCAGGGCTTTGGGCAGGTGCCTCTTCCGTCGGCTCAGCCGGCGTTGTGGGTGTGCTCGTCCCGGTACCGGGCAAGAGTGACTGGAAGTCAAACAAGAACGGGCTGTTGGCCGGCACAAGCGCGATGTTGACGTTATCCGACAGGCGGCGCACGTACTCATACTGAACGAGCGCAGGATTGCGCAGGATCTGCTCGCTGACCAGGCGCAGCGCCTCAGCTTCCGCTTGCGCACGCAGGATGATCGCCTGCGCTTCACCTTCGGCACGGGCGATTTCGGCATCGCGCTGACCTTCGGCGACGGCACGCGCCTGCTCCGCCTCAGCGCGGCGCTGCTCGACCTGGAAGCGCGCTTCAGCGGCGCGCTGCTCGGCGATCTGCGCCCGCTCGATCGAAGCGGCGAACTCATCGGTGAAGGTGATATCGCGCACGAGCAGGTCGGTCAGGATCAGCCCTTCCTGCTGCATGCGCTCCGAAAGCTGAGCATTGATGCGCGCTTCCATGGTGCCGCGCTCCGCGCCGTAGATGGCGACCGCTCGGAAGCCGGAGACGACATCGCGGACAATGCCGCGCGCCGTCGGGCGGATGAAATCATCGACATAGCGGTTCTGCCAGCGCTGGTGGATCAAGTTGGCCTGATCGGGATTGATGCCGAAGATGACGGTCACGTCCATGCGGATTTCCTGGCCGTCGGTGGTGCGGGCGCGCACCGCGTCATCTCCCTGGTCGCGGCGCTGACCGGCCTCCAAGCTGCCCGCCATCGTGTACTCTTGCTGAACGATCGGGTAGATGGTCGCCTGCTGCACGATCGGGACGATGATGTGCGTGCCGGCGCGCCGGGGCTGATCGAGGGTACCCGTCAGCGTGTTGAACACGACTGCGACTTCCTGCGGCTGCAAGATCAGCAGCCCCTGGCCGATGATGCTGAACAAGATGCCGCCGATCAGACCGACGACCGCTAGCAGCACGCCGCTGCGCACCGGGCGTCCCTGCGAGGCCGCCAGCACGACGCTGCCGATGCCCGCTAGGAAGAGGACGAACGCCAAGAGTGCTAATAACCCGAAAACTCCGCTAATACCCATCGGTTTCACGCTCCCTATTGTTAGAGATTGGCTGCAAACTAGTACGCAGATTATAGCCGCAGGTTGTGAGCGTACCCTAAGAGCGGGGGAGAACTCCCCGTTTTTGGGGGGCTGTGCTCGCCGATATCGAGGCTTATCATGAAAGATCGTTCTGACAATGCCGCCGCTCACCCTTGATCTCGTCCTTCTGACCGTGCCGACGTACACCGCCGCGCTCGCGCTCGCGCTGGCGATCGCGGCGGCGGCCTTCATGTGCGCCGCACAGCCAGGCAAACGCGGCCCAGCGGTGGATGTCTGTCTGCTGGCGCTGCTGCTCGGCTTGATCGGAGCGCGCTTCGAGCATGTCGTGCTGCATTGGGATTACTTCGGCGATCACCTGGTCGAAGCGTTCAATCTGGGCGCAGGCGGCTTGGGCTGGCACGGCGCGACCGCCGGCGGGGTGAAGGCGAACAAACCGCTCTGGGGGCAAGGC
>CAYTME010000319.1:0-2608 GCA_964438415.1 uncultured Pleurocapsa sp.
GTGTGCCGCTATTCGATACGCCGCCGCCGCTGCCGCCGTTGCCTCCCCTCCCAGACTCTGGCTCTCCGTCGCCGCCGTCGCCCGTTCGGCAATTGACAACATTGACACCGGTTAGGCTCAGCGTTCCGGCGTTTCGAATGCCTCCACCGTCGCCACCTGAGCCCGCTGTTCCAAAAGGATCAAAGTTATCCGCCCCGTCTGGCGAACGTCCTCCGGTTACCGTCAAATCGCTGATGGACGAAACGCCGGTGGTGACATGAAACACCCGGCTCGTCTGATTGCCGCTGACGATGAGTTTGTCCGCGCCGGGACCTATGATGGTCACATCGCTGTCGATGACCAGTTCTCCGCTGGTCAGCGTGATGGTATCTGGTGACGCGTCGTGGAAGGACGCGTCGAACGTGATGGTGTCAGGCCCGGGGTTGACCCCGGCGTCCGCGATGGCTTGTCTAAGCGAACCAGAGCCCGCGTCGCTGGTGTTCGTCACGTTGAACGTCGCGGCACCCGCCGGCACGCCAAGGACGAATGCAAGTACCACGGCGCGCTGAAGAATCGGCATCATGAGAGATCGAGAGTGGCTAAACTGGATACCGCTGAAGGTGTTTGAGAATCGCTGCATGCCAAATGGCGCGACGCGCGCCCGGGTTCGATGTTCTTAGTCATGATCAACATCCTTTCTACGGAACGGTCACACGCACGGTGCCTTGCGCGCCATCGGTGAAGGTTGCCTGGTAAACGACCTCGCCATTCGAGTTAAAACTGCGCGTCTGACCGGGCGACCCCAGCACGTTGCGAAGCACACGGAAACCTCTGATCGTTTTGGCGCCAACAACCTGGCCTTCGCGGGCGATGAGACGCAGGGCGCCGGATGAATCGATCGCCCACAAGCCGAAATCGTTCGCTGGGGTGACCCCGCCGGGACCGGGCACTCCCCCTGACCCGGAATCCATCTTCGCATAGATCAATGCCGGCACGGGCCCGTCGGGCATGGCGACGGATGTGAAAACCTTCCAAGCTGCACCGGGCACGTCCGCCGGTTCGTCCCCTTCGCGAGCGATCTGCTTCAGCGTGCCGTCGGCATTGCTGTAAACGGCCTGGTTGTTTGCTGCTGTCACGCCAGCACCTCGCAACGTGGCCACAAAGCTCACCCTCCCATTGCTGTCGATCAGCGGGTCTTTGAAGCTGGCGAACGTCGCCCCGCCAGCAGGCTGGACGCCTTCAGCGTCTGGCGCGATACCACCTTTTTGCGCGACAAGAACTGGAGCCGAAGGCGGTCCTGAAAAAACGCAGGGCAACGAACCGTCCGGCGTGGCGATCGTCGCAACCTGCGCGATGTCGCCTGCGTCGTTCGTAGCTGGAATACCCAGCCTCAGCCACGTGGCTCCGGCAGGGATGCCGTTGCTGCCGGCGCCCAGAATGGAGCCGCCCTTGACGTTCAACAGGGTGACGACAGCCTGGGCATAAAACTCGACTGCACCGATGTCGATACGGCCATTGCTTACCCGGGCAAATCCGCGCTGGTCGGTGGTCAGCGAGGGCGTGAAAGCATCCGGATCGAATCCGGGGAAACCTGCATCGAGGGCCGGACTGCCGGGCAAAAGCGCGTGCGTCACGGTGGGGCCACCGTTGTCCGCCAGCGGACCAAGCAGCGGACTGTTGTTGCGAATGTCGCCGGTGGCGTTGAGCACCCCGCCGGGGCTGGTCGAGCCGTCGCCGCCTGCGGAATCGCTGCTGAGATTGTGCCCAAGGGACGTGATGGATCCCGACCCACCTGAATTAATCAAGATTTGCAGATTGGGACTTCCCCCTGTGAGCAGGGTGTGACCGATCCTGAGGTTCGATATCCGATTGCTCACGGCTGCAACGAGGATGCCAGTGCCACTTCCATTGCTGCTGATCGTGCAGTGTTCGACGGTGACCGTGCCGTCGAAGATCCGGATGTCCGAGGAGGGATTCGACACAGCCCTGGCGGTATTGCCGCTGAACGTGCAGTTTACCACGGAAGCCGTCGGACAAATATAGAAACTGAGCCCGCTTCCGCCGGTGTTCCCGGTGATCGTGCAGCCGCGGACGGTCACGGGGCCACCCGTGCAGAGGATACTGCCGAAGTTTGCTGCTTCGCTGCTCGCGTTATTGCGAATCGTGCTGTCGGTGAGTGTCAGCGCGCTTGAGCTGTAAATCGCGGCTCCATCTCCACCCTCAATGGAGGTCATGTTGCTTTCGATCGTGCATTCATGGATGACTGCGACGCCGCTGACGCTGATACCACCGCCGTTCCCCCAGGAGCTTATATTCCCAGGTATTCCCGCTCCAGCGGTATTGCCGCTGACAGTCGTCGTGTCGAGGCTCAACAGGCCGGAGCTAGAGATCCCCCCACCCGATCCGCCCAAGCTATCGAACACTGTGTCGCCTGCACTGCCACATGTGTTATTGCTGATGGTGCAGCGGCTGAGGCTCAGTGTGCCGCTATTCGATACGCCGCCGCCGCTGCCGCCGTTGCCTCCCCTCCCAGAGGCTCGTGCTGGTGCTCCGTCGCCGCCGTCGCCCGTTCGGCAATCAATAACATTGACGCCGGTTAAGCTCAGCGTTCCGGCGTTTCGAATGCCTC
>CAYTME010000320.1:0-2571 GCA_964438415.1 uncultured Pleurocapsa sp.
GGGAATGTCGGAGCGGGTGCGACACGCCTACTTCGTCGGGCGCACAGGTACCGGCAAGAGCACGCTGCTCCAGAATATGGCCGTGCAAGATATTTACGATGGCCGCGGCGTCGGCGTGATCGACCCTCATGGCGACCTGATCGAAGCCATCCTCGCACGCATCCCGCCGGAGCGCGCTCATGAGGTCGTCTTGTTCGACCCAAGCTCGACCGAGCGTCCAGTCGGCTTGAACATCCTCGACATCGACGGGGAATACGAGCAAAACATGATGATCTCAGAATTCATAGGGTTGATGTACAGCATCTTCGACCCGAACCGGACAGGCATCATCGGCCCGCGCTTCGAGCAAGCAGTGCGCAACGCGATGCACACGGCGTTTTCAGTTAAAGACAGCTCGCTGATCGATGTGCTGCGCATCCTGAGCAACCCCGACTACATGCGGAAATGCCTGGACTTCGTGACCGACCCCCTAGTTAAGGCTTACTACCGCGACATTCTGGAACGTCAGAGCGACTTCCACAGAAGTGAGGTGCTCGACTACATCACGAGCAAATTCGGGCGCTTCACGGGAGATACAGCCATCCGCAGCGTGATCGGCCAGAAAACGACGACCATCGACTTCGTCGAGATCATGGACTCCGGCAAGATCCTGCTCGTCAACCTATCGAAGGGACGCATCGGCCAAGAGAACAGCCGCTTCCTGGGCCTGCTGCTCGTGCCGCGCATCTTGATCGCCGCTTTCAGCCGAGGTCGTCGGCCTATCGAGACCCGCCAGCCGTTCTATCTCTACATCGACGAGTTCCAGAACTTCACCACACCCATGCTCAGCACGATGCTTTCCGAGGGACGAAAGTACGGCCTATCGCTGACACTAGCTAATCAATTCATCAGCCAGCTCAGCAGCGAGGTGCGCGAGGCTGTCTTCGGCAATATCGGCACACTCGGCGCCTTCCAAGTCGGCGTGAGAGATGCCGCCCTGCTTGCCCAGGAGATGTACCCGATTTTCAATGAGGAAGCCCTGATCAACCTACCCGCACATCATCTGGCGCTCAAGATGCCGCTGAGTGGGGCCTCTGGCCGGCCGTTTATGGTCAAGTCTCGCCCATCAACCAGCCATGCCAGCCGTGAGCTAGCCGATGCAGTGCGCTATCACTCGCTGCTGCACTACGGACGCGACCAAGCGGTCATCGATGCCGAGATCAACCACCGCTTCGATCAGCCGCCGCAGCCAAGAAAACCGCTTCTCGATCTGGATTAAGACTGTCCGAGATGGCGGTCCAGGTCACAAAGAGACGATTTGGTGTCCATTTCTTGGCCACCCGGCCAGCATGAGCTATAATCTGATGAGGTTGGCCAAGCGTGAGCTGACCTAGCTGTCCTTCCCGCAAACTTGCATCATCGGTGGTCTTCACCTAGCAAACAAGAGGTACATGAAATGACCATTATCGAGCATATCCACGCGCGTGAGGTGCTGGACTCGCGTGGCAATCCCACGATCGAGGTCGAAGTTATCCTTGCCGATGGTGCCTTTGGACGCGCGATCGTCCCCAGCGGCGCATCGACAGGTGAACACGAAGCGCTTGAACTGCGCGATGGCGACAAGGCCCGTTATGGCGGTAAGGGTGTCCTCAAGGCCGTCCAGTCGGTCAACTTGACCATCGCCGACGCCCTGCGCGGCATGTCGGCACTCAGCCAAAAAGAGATCGATGAAACGATGCTGGAGATGGACGGCACGCCAACCAAGAGGGAACTGGGCGCCAATGCCATCCTCGGCGTTTCGATGGCTGTTGCTCGTGCTGCAGCTGCCAGCCTGGAAATGCCGCTTTACGCCTATATCGGCGGCGTCCATGCGCACATACTGCCCGTACCGATGATGAACATCATGAACGGCGGCAAGCATGCGGTCAACAGCACCGACTTTCAGGAATTTATGGTCATGCCGGTCGGCGCATCGAGCTTCCGTGAGGCGCTTCAATGGGGAGTCGAAATCTATCATACACTGAAGAAGGTCTTGCACGACGCCGGACACAGCACCAGCGTTGGCGATGAAGGCGGCTTTGCCCCCAGCCTCGGCAGCAACCAAGCAGCGCTCGACGTCATCATGGAGGCCATCGTCAAAGCGGGCTTCACGCCCGGTGAGCAGATCCGAATCGCGCTCGACCCGGCGGCTTCGGAAATCTATCGGGATGGCAAATACCACTTGGAGATTGAAGGCCGCGTGCTGAGCGGCGAAGAAATGGTCGAATTCTGGGCGGATTGGTGCAGTCGCTATCCAATCATCTCGCTCGAAGATGGCTTGGCCGAAAACGACTGGGAGAACTGGACGCGCTTGATGAGCGCCCTGGGCGATCGCATCCAGATCGTCGGCGACGACCTGCTCGTCACCAATGTCGAGCGTGTGCAGCGCGCGATCCGCGAGCGCGCTGTGAATTCCCTTCTCTTCAAGGTCAATCAGATCGGCACGCTGACCGAGGCATTGGCGGCGGCGCAGCTCAGCCAACGTCATGGCATGACTGTCGTCACCAGCCACCGCAGCGGCGAGACCGAGGACGCCACCATCGCCGACATCGC
>CAYTME010000321.1:0-2569 GCA_964438415.1 uncultured Pleurocapsa sp.
AATGCTCAGACGCCCGATATCAACGCCATCACCGTCGGCGGTATCGGCATCGTGACCGCTGACCCCGATATCGCCTTCTTCGATGTCAGTGTAGAACGGATCGGCACCGACTTGGCCGAAGTCTTCGCCAACGCCACCAGCGCGGTCGCCCAGGTGCGCAGCACCCTGATCGGGTTGGGGGTGAACGAGAACGATATCCGGGCACAGGATTTCATCGTCAGCCCGCAGGATCGCATCAATCCGCAAACGGGGCCGACCGGCGAGTATCTGTTCCGCGTGCGCCAGACGCTGCGTATCACCGTCCGCGATGTGCGCCAGAGCGAACCCCTGATCACGGCGGCGCTCACCGCCGGCGCCAACGCGGTGGCGAACTACACCTTGAGCGTCAGCGATCTGGATCTGTTGGAGACGCAGGCGCGCGCGCTGGCGATCGCCGATGCCGACCGGCGTGCCGCGCAGTTCGTGCAGGCGTTCGATATCGTCTTGGGCGATCCGACCTATATCAACGAGATCGGCATCAGCAGCGGGTTCGGCGCGACGCCGGCCAACGTCGCCGACAGCACCGGACGCTTCACCGTGACTGTGCAGCTTCAAGTCACCTATCGCTTGGTCGCTCGGCCGGTCACCGGCACAACAGGCAGACAAAATCCGTAGGAGCAGTGTCGTGGCGAAAGAAAAGGTCAAATTAGTGATCGTGCTCCCGGTCGGGCCGATCGGATCGGGCTACACGCTCGATCAGCTCAGCGACACGATCGAAAGCATCCTGCATTACACGACTCCGAGCCGCAAGATCATCATCCAGGACAATTCACGCCCGCTCAACGTCGGCGCGAAGGTGCAGGAGCGCTTTCCGAATGATGTCATCGTCATCCGCAGCCCGGCCAATTATGGGTTGTTCGGCGGCCTCTACAAAGCCGAGTCGATCGCGTTCCTCAGCGCGGTGTCGTTCTTCGATTTCCAGCTTTTGATCCGGATGGATATCGACGCGCTTTGGATCGGATACGGGCTGGAGGACGAAGCCATCGCCTACTTTGAGGAACACCCGAATACGGGTATGTTGGGCGATTTCCCGCACTCAGAGTCTGGCTACGACTGGCCGCGCGCGCTCATCAAGCGGCAGATGAGCTTCTTGGGCTGGCTGAGCGGCCCGAAGCGTCACGCGCTGCTGCGCAAGCTGGTCGATACGGCGCGCAGCAAGGGCTACAAGATCGGCGAGCACGTCATCGGCGGGGCATCGATCTTGAGTCCCAAGTTCATTCAGAAGCTGTCCGATCAAGGCTGGCTGCTGCGCGACGAAATTTACCGCATGAAGCTGCAAGAGGATCACCTTTTCAGCCTGCTCTGCCGCGCCGCGGGCATGGAGATCGGGGATTTCGGCGCGCCGGGCAGGCCAATGTCGATCGCTTGGCGGGGGCTGTATGAGCCGCCGCAGGCGCTCGTCGACAGCGGCAAGAAGCTGATCCATTCGACCCGCGGTTATCAGGACATCGACGAAGAGCAAGTGCGCGCTTTCTTCAGAGAGCGGCGCCTGCGCGAGGGCCGACGGGAGACTGTGACAGCGCCGACCGCTCCATGATCTTGCCAGCCGCAGACCACGTGCGAAAACGAGGGCGCTCACGATCGGCGCCCTCGTTCTCATTGTGGTCGATGCGGGTGCGCTTCACTCACCTGCCTTTTCGCGCGGGTCGCGGTCGCGCACATCGCCGATGACTCTGGCCGGCACGCCGACGACGATCGCGTAATCTGGCACGTCTTTGGTCACGACCGCACCCGCGCCGACGAGCGCATTCTCGCCGATGGTGATGCCGCCCATGATCGTCGCGTTGCTGCCGATCGACGCGCGGCGCTTGATGCGCGTTTCCACCAGCTTCCAGTCGTCGGCGGACTGCAGCGCGCCGCTGGTCGTCGTCGAACGTGGGAAGATGTCGTTGATGAACATCACGCCGTGCCCGACGAACACCTCGTCCTCGATGTGGACGCCCTCGCAGATGAACGAGTGCGACTGGATCTTGCAGTTCTTGCCGATGGTGACGCCACCCTGAATCTCGATGAAGGGGCCGATAGTGGTGTTATCGCCGATCGAGCAGCGATACATGTTGACCAAGTTCGGATGAAAGATGCGCACGTTTTCGCCGAGCTGAACGCTTTCTGCAACAGGCATGGGGTGATCCTCATTTCGTTAGGTGATGGCCGCCGTGTAAGGTGCTTGCATGTTAGGCACTTCCCTCATTTTGTATATTTTAGGTGAGAGTCGCTGAAGCTGTGCCTTAAAGCCCACAGTCTCTGGGTTCAATTACGTTCAAAACGCCTGCTTAACCGCCAACAAACCCCTTTTATCGGCCACCCGAATACTTTTAGCACGATGATAGGCACGCCGCCTATCCTCATGGACGAAGCTGACCGACGAGCTGGACGCGCTGCGCCAGTGAGCAAGTGAAGGCAGGCGAACATGTTGAAGTATGCCACCGATATCGCCGAACACAACGACAGCCGTTCTGCGCCGGCAAGTGCGGACACGCCGGCGCTGACGCAGCGGCTGCCGCTGCCAGCGCTGAACTACCGGGCCTAT
>CAYTME010000322.1:0-2560 GCA_964438415.1 uncultured Pleurocapsa sp.
TGAGCGCACGCGAGATGACGGAGTGGGAGGCGTATTTCCGCCTTGAGGCTGAGGATGCCCGTGGTCACAGGGTGACCGACGAGGCCGAAATCATGGACGTGTTCCGGGGGTTGAGTGGCGACAATAGCCAGTCTTGATGTGCGCATCGGTGCGCGGACGGAAGCCCTGGCGTCTGGGCTGCGTCAGGCTGAGGGGCTCGTCTCGGGTGCCATGCGACGCATCACCGGCATCATGACGAGCATGCCGGCTATGCTCGGTGCGGGTACTATCGGTGTCGGGCTTGTCGCCGTCGGGAAAAAGGCGATCACCCTCGCAGCGGATTTGGAGCAGGCGAAGATCGGATTCACGACCATGCTCGGGTCGGCGCAGAAGGCTGATGCATTCCTGCGCGACATGGCCGAGTTTGCCGCCAAAACACCGTTCCAATTTGCCGACGTTCGCAATGCGGCGCAGCGGTTTTTGGCGTTCGGCTTCGAGGCGCAAAAGGTCATCCCGATTCTCACGGCAGTGGGCAATGCAGCGGCTGCGCTGGGCGGATCATCGGAACTGATCAACCGGATTGCATTGGCGCTGGGCCAGATGCGGGCCAAGGGCAAAGTGTCAGGTGAGGAGATGCGCCAGCTCGCGGAGGCCGGCATCCCTGCGTGGGAGATGCTCGCCAAGACCATTGGAGTCAGCATCCCCGACGCCATGCAGATGGCGCAAAAAGGCATGATCGACGTGGACATGGCACTCGATGGATTTATCACTGAAATGACCACGCGCTTTCCGCAAATGATGGCGAAACAATCGGATACGCTGATCGGGATGTGGAGTACGATCAAGGACGAAGTCAGTTTGTCGCTCACGGTGCTGGGTGAAAAGATCATCCGCACGTTCAATCTGAAAACGACGCTCGCAAATATCCGAGTGTGGTTGGCAGATTTTCGCGCGATCCTCGAAAAACAGGGTGTGGAAGCGGCGCTGGCAAAGGCGCTGGGCGCAGACACCGCAAAGAGTCTGATGCATCTCTTCGCCACGCTAAAAACCACAACGCTGCCGATGATCGCTGAGCTGGGGAAGAAACTAATCGATATCGCGATTGTGGCGGCGCCCTATGTGCTCGACGCGCTAAATTCATTCCTCAATGTGTTACCAAAGATCGTGCAATTCTTCGTGCGATTGCCGGCGTATGCGAAGGTAGGATTCACATTTCTCGTGCAGGAATTCGCGAAGCTGGCGATCACTGCGAATCGCACAATCGCCATGATCGCCAGCGCTCTGGATCAGCTGCCGTTCATCGATCTCGAGGACAATCTCAAGGGTCTAGAGAGCCAGTATCTGGCGATGATGGTCGCCGCCGCGCAGGCGACGGGCGAACACAAAGCAGCGCTGCAGGAGCTGGCCACGCTCATCGACAAGCAGCGGCAGAGCGCCACGCGGATGCAGGAGACGGTGGCACCGGCGGCGGAGGAGGCCGTCGAGACGGCGAGTCAGTCGATCATCAGGATCACAACGGTTCTGGGCGACGAAATCAGCGGCACGCTCAGAGGCGGCTTCGGCCGCGGCGGCGCGCAGGGCGCGGAGGAGGTCCGGCAGCAGATCCGGAGCCTGCAGGAGTACGCCGCGCAGAATCCGATCACGCTGCGTGTGCGGTACGCCGAGGAGGGCCGACCCTCGATGATGCCAGTCACCATGCCGGCGGGATAGGAGGGTACGGGTGGCGCTACCGGTCTGCATAGTGCGACGTGAGGGGCGACTGGGCCCGGGTGTCGCTGCTGTGACGGCGCTCGATGGCACGCAGATCGTTTGCGCCTACGAGGCGCGCCAGTCGCAGCAGGTCCTAGAGGCCCACTATCCGCTACTGGACGAGACGGAGCGCGACGATCTGGAGGCCAGTTTGGCGTCCGGGACGGTGCGCACGGTGGGTGGGTACGCGTGCGTGCCCGCCGAAAAGAGCGCGCAGCGCTACGAGCCGATCTTCGGCGACTATCCAGCCAGTGGACCGCAGCGGCTCAAACTCTGGCGGGCGACGATCACGTACTACATCGTGGAGGCATGACATGGCGGCCGATCTGCAGTGGTGGCACCCAGGGTTCCTGGGTAGTGCGAAGGGGAAGCTGTCCTGGCGGCACGTGAACCAGGTCAACGCGCCAATCGCGAGCTCGGCATGGCTGGCCAATGGTGCGGCCATCGCGGACGTGTATGAGCTGCTGTTTACCAAGATCAGCGGCGTCGTCTACGTGACAGTGGATGCGCTCGTCCACCCTGCGCGCAACCCGTACCGTGACATGAGCGGGTCGCGTGTGGTGACGGCTGACGGCACGACGGCGCATGATGACGTGGTGCCAGGTGTAAGGCTTACGTTTGCAGCGGCGACGGACACGGGATGGAAAGCGCGCGTTGCGGTGATGAACTTCCTCGACGACGATGGCAGCTATACCAGATTTTTCGGCGCTGGCATCGTCGATGAGGGCACGGAGACGACCGGACAGAGGGTCGCCGTGAAGAATGTCGGGTCTGATCCGGGAGGCTCATGTATGGTGACGTCACTGCCGGGGCTGCACTGGACAGGGACAGG
>CAYTME010000323.1:0-1989 GCA_964438415.1 uncultured Pleurocapsa sp.
AGAGCCGCTGGCCGAGTTCCGCGTCGAACTCGATCCACAGCTCAACGTCGCGCTGGCTGCGTCCGTTCAGGGCATCTACCGGCCAAGCTGGGCAGCGGTGGATGTGCCGCCGCGTCAGAGCTGGCATCTGCTCTACCTCGATGCGCCCGGCATGGCGCTGGCCGACGCGATCGACACCGCCGATCTCGACAGCGAAGGCGCACACGATTACCGCTGGCACAATGTCCGCCCCGTACAAGGCTTCCCGACCGAGTACAACCAGTTCCAGACGCTCGACTGCGCCGCCGACTGCAGGCCGATGGACGGCGGACGGCGCATCAACGGTGAAGAGTCGTTCACGGTGGCGAGCAGCCCCGGACGGGCGCTGTTCTTGGTCACGCGCGTTCACGCAGGGCACACGGGCGCGCTCGATATCTACGCCAACGACCAGCGCATCGCGGCGCGGGTTATCCCATTCCTGCCTGGATCGTGGCTGGAGATCATCAGCTACATCCCGCCGGAAATCGTGACGAGCGCGCAGACGCGCATCCGCATCGTGCCGCGTATGCCGGATGGCGACTACATGCCCTACCACCATTGGGTCTATGAGAGCCGCTATCCGGTCGTATTCGCGCTCTGCACCGACGAAGCGCAGGCGCTCTACCAGGACGGCGCGTTCAGCCTCAATGCTGCCAGGCTCGTGCAGAGCGCCGACCGGCTGGAAGTCATCTTCAACTGGATGAACGGGCAGCCTGGCGAGCCGCAGGCCGTGGGCGATTGGGTCGCCTTCGTCCATCTGTACCCGCTGGATGACGACGCGCGCTTGGTCGCCCAAACCGACCGCCGTCCAGGCGGCGGCACGATGCCGCCCGGCAACTGGCCACCCGGCATGTTCGAGGATACGTTCGCCGTCGATCTGACTGGCCTCGCGCCGGGCGAATACCGTGTCGCTGTCGGCTTTTACGATCCGATCACGTTCGACCGCTTGTCCCCGCGCCTGACCGCGCACGCGCCCGCCGAGTACAGCGCCGCTGGCGATGGTCGGCTGTTCATCGGCACGATCCGCATTCCGTGATCGGGCGATGCGCCCATCGCGGCGTCCCCGCTACGTGACGATCATCACGCTAAAACCCGGCCATTTGTGAATGGCTTGCCGGGGCGTCGTCTTTTATAGTGCGAGTGTGAACAATGTCGTCATTCATCGAACCAAAATGGCTTTTGCCGGAGGCATAACGATGTTAGCTGAACTGACCATCGGGGAATTGATGACTCGCGATGTCATCAGTGTTCTGCCAGATGCAAAACTGAACGCCGCCCAGGAGATCATGGAAGAATACGGCATTCGGCATCTGCCGGTTGTCGAAAACGGGCGGTTGGTCGGGATCATCAGCAAAGGCGATATCCGCGAGGCGCGCCCATCGGACGCGACCACCCTGAGCGTGTGGGAGGTCAACTACCTATGGGACACGATCAAGGTGCGCGAGGTGATGACTGAAAAAGTCCTCACGGTGTCGCCAGATCAGCCGCTGCTGGATGCGCTGCGCCTGATGGTCGCGCGCAAATTTAGCAGCGTGCCGGTCGTGACAGACGGCGTGCTCGTCGGCATCATCACCGAGACCGACATCTTCAACAAGCTGATCGCGCTCGGAGAAAGCGAAAAAGTCACCGCTTCTTGACGACGGTTCGGGGGGAACCGCGCGACGGCGCATGGGAGTAAGCTGGAGGGTTGGGTATGTTCGTTGCCGATATCATGACGCGAGACCCGGTAACGATCAGGCAGGGCGCACCGCTGACGCGCGCGCTCAAGGTCATGTTGGAAAACGAGTATCAGCAGCTCCCAGTGCTGAGCGACCAAGGACATGTCATCGGCCTGATTACGCAGCGCGACTGCCGCCGTATCCTCGATCTGCCGGAGGGTGACAGCGGCTTGGAAGCGCTGGCTGCGGTCAACGGAAAATACGATACACTGCGCGTCGGCGACTACATGGGCGCCGCGCCGATCGTCGTCGA
>CAYTME010000323.1:2063-2540 GCA_964438415.1 uncultured Pleurocapsa sp.
GGTCGGCATCATCACGACATCGGATCTGCTGATCGCGTTCATGCGCACGCTGCGCCGCGATGAACCGAGCGATCACGTCCTCGGCAGCATCCGCGGTTTTCCCTCGGCCTGAACACCTATAGACGACATCCGTGAACATCCGCTGTGCGATGAGCAGAGCGGATGTTTTCGTGAAGAAGGGCTGTGCTGACCGGCTCAGTCTCGCGCGAGCAGCCGTGCCGCCGGCGTGACCGACCCATAGGTGATCGCTGGCGGCAGCACAACCGGCAGGACGAGGTCGATGAGAAAGCGTCCTGCCGGGTCAAGCGGCAGCAGACGCGGCAGGTTGACGAGCACGAAATAGGCTAGGCCGAGCGCGCACGTCGCCAGGATCGCCGGGATGCGCGCGCCGGTCGCCGCCCCCATCAGCACCCCCAGCGCAGCCAGCATCGGCGGCTCGACCCTGCCTGGCAAAGCCCAATGCCGCCGTGGCGCCGA
>CAYTME010000324.1:0-2473 GCA_964438415.1 uncultured Pleurocapsa sp.
ATGGCGATACCGGCAACGGGCAGGCATTCAACCGCATCGCAGGGCTGGCACAGAAGGTGCTGGCGATGACCGGCACACCGTTCAACGGCAGATCCTCGTCGATCTTCAATCTGGAGTATGCGATTAACCCCCGCACTCGCCAGCGTTACAACTGGGGCGGCGCACCCCGCCTGAGTCGCAAAACACGCGGCGAACGCGGCTTTCAGGCGATTATCGCGGACGACAGCAAACAGCGGGGTCGCGCCGAGTCGCGCTGGGTCGCCGATATGGGGGTGCGTGAGCAGGTGGTCGAAGAACGCCCGTCATATGACAAAGAGACTGGCGCGTTCACGGGAACTTCCACCTATGAAAAGCCCTACGAAGAAGCGCCGGGCATTTCGCCGCTGCTGGTGGCGGAAGTGCTGGATCACGCCATCTTCTTTTCATTGGGCGATCTTGGGAAAGCGCTGCCGCAGTATGAGGAAATCGCGCTGCCCGTCGAGATGGATGCCGATACCTATGAGCAGTATGACCGCACCCGCCAGCAGTTGAAGGATTACCTGATTGCGCGGCGCTGGGAAGGGGATACCACTTTTAGGGGGGCATACCTGCAATGGGCGATGGGCTGGGTGAACGCGGCGCACCGTCCGCACGAGGTTATCCACAACCTCAAACACCCCATCACGGGCGAGAAGCTGCCGCAAATCGTCACCAGCATCCCGTCTTACGGCGAAGAGCGTGTGTATGCCAAAGAGCAGGCGCTGATTGACCTGGTGCGTGCCGAACTGGAACAGAACCGCTCCTGTGTGATCTATATCCGTCAGACGGCAACCCGCGACATCCAGCCGCGCATCGAGGCACTCATCCGCCAGCACATCCCGCTTGCCCGAACCTTCATCCTCAAGAACACCGTTGATGCGGAGCGACGCGAGGCGGTGATCGAGGCGGAAGTGGCGAAGGGAACCAATGTCGTCATCTCCAATCCTGAACTGGTCAAGACCGGGTTGGATCTCGTCTTTGCACCCACGCTCATCTTCTACGAGATTGTGTTCAATCTTGGCACGATGATGCAGGCGGCAGGGCGGTCTTACCGCCTCAACCAGACCCACACCCACTGTAAGACCTACTACCTGTTTGCTGAAGGCACGATGGAACAGACGGCGGTGCAGCTCATGAGCCGCAAGCAGCGGGCCGCCAAGCTGCTGACAGGGGACATCGGGCTGACCGGGCTGGATGCGCTGACCGAAGGCGAGGGCGGATTCGAAGAGGCGTTACTCGAAGCCATTGGGCGCGACGAGGCGCTGCTTGACCCCTCTGAATTGTTCAGGAAATCCGAAGCGCAGGGCGAGATCGACAGCGAAGATGCCGCCTACTGGAACGTCGAACTGGACGAAACCGAAGGCGAACCGCTGGCAGATGAATCAGCACAGCCCGTTCTACAGGTCGAACTGCAACCTGCGCTCGAAGACGATCCCCTTATTCGAGAAGCCATCCGGCTTGGCGGCGTTATCACGGCAGTTGAACATGAATTGACGGCCTCCAACACCGCTGGTCGGCAAGCCCTGAATGCGCCGTTCGCCGAGTCGATTACGCGCTACTTCGACAGCGTTCACCTCATCGCCGACGAACAGAAACTGTCTGCGCTGCGGGCAGAACTACTCACGCTGCTGCCAGCAAGTCCGGCGCGTCTGGGTGACTGGCTGCGGGAGAACCGCGCCGTCTTCCCCGGCTGCGAGGCAGAAGTCGCCGCCCACATCATCCGTGTGGCGCAGGGGACAAACAGCGATCCGGTCAATGTCATCCCCCTTCGTCCTATCGTGGTCAATACCGCACTCAGAAAAACTGCCGCAGCCAAAACTCGCAGGCTTGACCTGCTGGCTGTGCCGGATGACGTGCCAGAGCCGCAGCATAAGCCCCAACGTCATGAACAGGTGGATGAAACCGCGCCGCTGCAACTGGCGTTGTTCTAAGGGGGTGCGCCCATGCACCCCGATACGCTGGCGTTTCTGGATGTCCTCTTCCAACGCTGTGCGCCGCTGCACTCGTCTGCCCGCCTCACCTTCACTGTGATTTACCCCGATGGTACGTTCCCCACACCCTCCCGACACGTCGCACTGGATAACCGCGCAGCTTTGCTCGACACGCTGCATCGGCTGTCGGACACGAACCGGATGGGCTGGGGCGCGTACTTCGCGGTAGGACTTCGCAAACCGGGACTGTCGCGCTGGAAACGCGGTGGCGCGGCGGAAGTGGTCGCGCTGCCTGCGTTTTACACCGACATCGACGATCCAACGGATGCGACACTCATGAAGCTGCGCGGCGCTCGGCTGCTCCCATCAGTGATTGTCCATTCCGGCGGTGGCTATCATGCCTACTGGCTGCTGGACGAGCCAATCCAAGATCTGAACACCGCTCGGCACGTCTTACATGGACTTGCCTGCGCTTTTGGTGGAGATGGCTTATCTCCGGCGCAGTCGCTGCGACTGCCGGGAAC
>CAYTME010000325.1:0-2432 GCA_964438415.1 uncultured Pleurocapsa sp.
AGATGCGTGGCAGTTTATGCAGTAGTTTCCGTAATCGCTGAAAGCAGGAACTATGTCGGGAATCTTATTGCTGCTTTCGTATACGTATCCCGTCGGGTACCAGAGAGGGTTCGGCTCGCTCGGAGTCGTCTCGACCCCGGCGAACGGTTCGGCCGGTGCGGCGGTCATGGCGGGTGATACTCCGGGCGCGATGGGCGGCGTTGGGACGCAGTCCGCTGCGCCCAAATCATGGAATGAAAGGGGGACAGCGCGAAAACGGCTGCCCCCCAAACCTGCGCGTTCAGCGATATTCGGCCAGCAGCGAGTCGATCTGTTCCTGCGCCTGCGCCAGCGCCGGTTCGATCTCCTGCACGTCGCCGGCGATGATGGCGCTCAGCGTCGTATTGATGATGCCCTGGATGTCGATCGTGCGGTAAGCGGCGAACTCCTTACCCGCATACGCGAGCTGATCGCGCGCGACGGCGTACTGCGGGCGCGCCTCGACCAGCTCCTTGAGGGCATCCAGCTCCCAAGCGCTCTGGCGCGCGGCGACGTAGCCTGTGCGCACGGTCCAATCGGCCTGGATCTCCGGCGACGAGAGGAACTCGATCCAAAGCCAAGCGGCGGCCTGCTCTTCTGGCGTGCTGTTGGCGAACAGATAGAGGTTGCCGCCGCCGGTCGGTGCGCCGTAGCCCGTGCCATCCTCACCCGCGCTGCCGGTGGGCAGGAAGCCGACGCCGACATCGAAAGTCGCCTCATTGAGGATGCGCGTCAGGCTGCCGGTGGTGTGGAAGATCATGGCCGCCTGGCCGCTGGTGAAGAGGGTCGGCGCATCGCCCCACGAGAGCAGCCCCGCCGGCATGACGCCCGCGTCAGCGCTCAGGCTGCGCCAGAATTCGAGCGTTTCAACCGCTTCCGGCGTGTTGAAGAAAACCTGCGCTGGGTCTTCGCCGACCAGCGGCGCGCCCTCGGCGATGACGAAGCCGCTGTAGAGCCAGATCGGGAAGCCCTGCGACGGCAGCCACAAGCCGCTGCGTTCCGGCGTCGTCAGCGCCTGCGCGTATTCGACCAGCTCCTCGCGGCTGCGCGGCGGCATATCGGGGTCGAGGCCGGCCTCGACGAAAGCATCGCGGTTGTAGTACAGGATCGGCGTGCTGCGCTGGAAGGGGATCGCCCAGACGGTGCCGTTCTCATCCACGCTGTTGAGCATGAACGCCGGGAAGAAATCAGCGACATAGGCCTCGCCATCGTCCATCTGGTCGATGAACTGCTGCGCGGGCACGATGTAGCCGTCCTCGATGAAGCTGAACAGGTCGGTCGTCAGCATGACGGCGACATCCGGCCCCTCACCGGCCTGGAGTTCGGTCTGAATCTTGGTGCGATTGTCGGTATAGCTGCCCTGGTAGGCGACGTTGACGGTGATATTGGGGTAGAGCTGGTTGAACTGGGCGGCGTATTCCTCGAAGATGGCTTGGGCGTTGTTGGCCGTCGCTTCGGGGAAGTAGAAATCGATCGTGACGGGGGTATCCTGCGCCGCGGCGACGCCGAGCGTCAGCGCGAGCGCCAGGATGACGAGCGAGAACACAATCCGCAGCTTCGTGCTCATACGTCCTTGTCTTTCACTAGGGGCACTGATCGAGAACCGACATGCCCGAACACTCGGCAGAAAGCAAACCATAAGCACTTTGTGCCAGAGTTAATGCATAGATAAAACTGTGTTATGACTGTCTGGTGGCGGACACTCACTGAGCAAAGCGGCGCTTTTTTGTTACACTTGCGCTATCACTGTTGGCATAGAGAACAGGGTAAAGACTTATGGTCGCCGCAGACTATTCCGAACAGACGCTTCTCCCCGCTTTGACGCCCGAACACCTCGAACTGCAGCGCATGGTGCGCAATTTCGCCCAGAAAGAGATCGCCCCCATCGCCGCCGAATTTGACGAGAGCGGCGAATTTCCGCTCGAGACGGTGCGGAAGATGGGCGCGCTCGGCCTGATGGGCATCGAGATCGACGAGGCGTATGGCGGCGCGGGCATGGACACGCTCGCCTACGTGCTGACGATGATCGAGATCGCCAAAGCCGACGCCAGCCACAGCACGATCGTCAGCGTCAACAACTCGCTTTACTGCTTCGCCATCAACAAGTTTGGCACCGAAGCGCAGAAACAGCGTTATCTCGTCCCGGTCGCCAGCGGCGAAAAGATCGGCGCCTACAGCCTGACCGAGCCGATGAGCGGCAGCGACGCCGGCACGATGGAGAGCCGCGCCGTGCTCAACGAGGCGGGCACGCATTACATCATCAACGGGCGCAAGAGCTGGGTGACCAGCGGACCGGTCGCCGATTACGTCATCTTGTTCACGATGACCGATCCGGAGCTGAAGCACAAGGGCGTCAGCGCGTTCTTGATCGACGCCGACAAACCAGGCTTCATCCGCGGCAAGAAGGAGCCGAA
>CAYTME010000326.1:0-2373 GCA_964438415.1 uncultured Pleurocapsa sp.
CGGCGGGCGCGAGGACAGGAGCGTGCAGATCGTGCTGGCGCTGGCCGCATGGAAGCTGCGCCGTCCGGTCAAGATCATCTGGAGCCGCGCAGAGTCGATTTTGTCGCATCACAAGCGCCATCCGATCTTCATGCGTCTGAAATGGGGCGCGCGCCGCGATGGCACGATCACGGCCATGTGGGGCGAGGTCATCGGCGACGCGGGCGGCTACAACTACACTTCGAACAAGGTGCTGGCCAACGCCAACTTGATGATCACCGGCCCGTATGAGTGCGAAAACGTCCACACGGATACCTACGCCGTCGTCACCAACAACATCCCGACCGGCGCTTTTCGCGGTTTCGGCGCGCCGCAGGCCGCCTTCGCCGCCGAGGGGATGATCGACCGGCTGGCACAGCAGCTCGGCCTCGACCCGGTGAGCATCCGGCTCAAGAACTGCGTGCACGAGGGCAGTCACTTATCCGTCGGCACACCGCTGCCGCCGGGGGTCACCATCGACCGTGTGATCGAAGCCTGCGCGCGCGAAAGCGGCTGGCAGCAAACTGACAGCGGCTGGCAGCGTCCGGCGCTGGCACCGCCTGCCGAGCCACATCTGCGCCGCGGCATCGGCTTCGCCTGCGCGTTCAAAAACGTCGGTTACAGCTTCGGCTTCCCAGAGCAAAGCTGGGCGACGGTCGAGCTGCACGGCGGCAGCGAGATCGAGCGCGTCGTCGTCCGCCACGCAGGTGCAGAGGTCGGGCAAGGCACGCATACGGTCATGGTGCAGATGGCAGCGGAGGCTGCCGGTGTGCCGATCGAGCGCGTACATCTCATCGGCCACGACACGGCTGAGACTCAGACGGCGGGCAGCGCCTCTGCATCGCGCATGACATTCATGGCTGGCAATGCGATCAAAGGCGCGGCTGAGCGTGCGCTGCAAGCTTGGCAGAATGAGGAACGTCCCGCCATCGCCACCTACCAGTACCGGCCGCCGCGCACGACCCCCTACGACCCGATGACGGGCAAAAGCGAACCGAACTTCGCCTATGGATACGTGGCGCAGGCAGTCGAGGTTGAGGTCGATATCGAAACCGGGCTGATCCATGTGCTGCGCGTCGTCAGCGCCAACGACGTGGGCCGCGCTGTCAATCCGCAGCTCGTGCAGGGCCAGGTCGAGGGCGCGGTCGTCCAGGCGCTCGGCTACGCGATCATGGAGCACTTGATCTCACGCGAAGGTCGCATCCTCAACCCGTATCTCTCGACCTACCTGATCCCGACGGTGCTCGATGTGCCGCTGGAAGTCAAGTCGGTCATTCTAGAGTATGCCGACCCACTCGGACCATGGGGCGCGCGCGGCATGGCGGAGATGCCGTTCATCCCGCTCGCTCCCGCTATCGCCGCGGCTGTGCATGATGCGACCGGTGTCTGGTTCGACTCGCTGCCGCTTGTGCCAGACCGGATCGTCGCGGGCCTGCGCGCCGCGCAGATCGGCGTCGGGTGAGACACGATCCGCACGCTTGATCCCCCAAAAAGCGGTGAAGACCCCCACTCATACAGACCGTACACTGATCATGTCGGAGTGTGAGTGGGGGCATATGTATGCCGATTCGACACGAAGCGGAGGCTCTGAACGCGCAGCTCCAACGGTTCCTCAAATTCACCCCAGAAGACCTCTATGCCAACCAGCGCGGCGAGATCACCCGCCGCCAATACGACAACCTCATGCGCACACGCGGATGCTATCGACTGTTCGGCTGCCTATTCGCAGCGATCGCCATCCCCGGTGCGTTGATCTTGTTGGTGTCAGCGGGCGGCGTCACCCTATTCCTCGGCCAGTCGAGCGCGCTGTTTTCGCTCGGTGGGTTCGGCATATTGTTTTTGCTCGGCGGGCTGTATGTCTTGTGGGCTGCTCTGCGCACGCGGCATCCGCGCTGGCTGAGCGTGCAGGAGGTGAGCGGTGCGCCCAAAGTCCGCATCGACGCAGCGTCGGATGGGGTCTTCAATGGCCGCGTCATCGTGGCAGGCAAAACGTTCGCAATGACCAGCATGAGCGCGCGGCTGTTCAGGAAAGGACGCCAGTTTCGCATCTATTATGTGCAGAACGGCGTCATCCCGATGCTGCTCTCAGTCGAGGTGCTCGAAGTCTAGCCGGGCGTGGTATAGTTGGGTGCAGGTTTTCTGACGACCCGACCCTGACCTGCAGCTATGCTTCGACATCTGCTCTCATCCGTGCTCATCTACGTGCGCGGCGGCGGCGACCTCGGCAGCGGTGTGCTCTACCGCCTGCAGCGCGCCGGGTTTCCGCTCGTCGTGGCCGAGCTGCCGACGCCGGTGTTCGTGCGCCGTGCCGTCTGCTTTGGCGAGGCGGTTTACAGCGGCGAGATGATCATCGAG
>CAYTME010000327.1:0-2368 GCA_964438415.1 uncultured Pleurocapsa sp.
GGGGCGCATCTGCTCCGCCGAGCGCTCAAGCGGCTCGGCTGGGCTGCGCAAGCGCACTGAAGGGACGAGCGGCCTCACAGCCGACGAGTTCACTCGCCGGCGCAGGCAGACCAAACCGTCCGTCGGAAGACGAGGCCTGCCTGTTCCCGACAGGGGTTCCGTTTCGTAGGGACGACCCAAGGGGTGTCCGCTGCCCCCAAACCCGAATGCACCCTCGCCCCACTGAAGTTCGCTTTCAAGTAGCTAATGGCTGTCCGATCATGATCATCCCACCGAACCCAGAACCACCGCAAATTGAGCGCCCTCGATCGCTCATTTCGGGTAAAGCGCTGCTCGTACTGCTGCCGCTGCTGTCGATCGTCGTCGTCACAGGCGTGTGCATTTGGGCGATGAGCAGCACTGTCGGTGGTGTTGGCGGTTTGTTCAGCGGACTGCTGCGTTCTGTCGGCGACATCATCAACCCGACACCAGCCGTGAGGACGCAGGAGATCGCGCTGCAGCTGCGCAGTGTCATCCTCGGTGCGCAGCTTCAGACCAATACTGTAGAACTGGAATACGAACTGCTCGTCGAGGTGCGCGCAGGTGTGGGCAATGCATCGGGCTACACGGCTCGCTATTTGGTCGGTTCGACGTTTGAGTCGGGCATCGATCTGACACAATTTGAAGCCAATCCGGAGTCGATCCGCTTCAATGCCGAGCGCAATCAATGGACGATCAGCCTTCCAGCGCCGACCCTGCTGGACTGCCAGACGCGAGTGCTGAACACGTTGGAGGTTTACTCATCCCTCCTGACACCGAGTCGGCTCAAGGACGAGGCGAACAGAATAGCCATGTATGAGGCGCTGCTGCACCTGCGCGAGACGGTTACTGCCAACGAGCAGCAATCGCGTGTCGCTCGAAATGTGGCTCGCCAGTTCTTCCGAGATCTGCTTATGCCGGTGGTGGCAGCGCAAGGTGCAGCCATCGAGATCGAGTTTGTCGAGTCCGCCAGCGGGGAATGGGTGGTATCGTGCAGCCCGCAAGTTCCAGCGTGTTTTCAGCCCGGTGAGTCCGCAGGTATTTGGGAATGGCGCTGCTGACTGCTCGCGATAGTGTTCGAATGAAACGAGCAGATGCCTGCTGAAACCTCGGCGCCTCCTCCCCATCAACTTGTAGACCTTTGCCCCACTTCTGGCGTAGAGTCGAGGTGTGCGCTGTGCGCGCATGCGCTCCGATGCGCGCCTTATCAGGAGTGACGCTCGATGAACCAATCGCAGAACAGCCCGATGATCTGGGCGATCATCGCCGTAATCGTGGCTGTGATCCTCAGTGTGCTCATCATCCCGCCGCTGATCGGCCCCGGCCCCGTAGGTCCGCAGGGCGAACCGGGACCAGCGGGTGAACAAGGTCCCGTAGGCCCGCAGGGCGAGGTCGGCCCACCCGGCCCGCAAGGAGAGCCTGGACCGGTCGGCGAACAAGGCCCCGCAGGTCCACAGGGCGAGCCTGGACCAGCCGGGCCGCCAGGTGAACCGGGACCCCAGGGGCCGCCGGGCGAACCGGGCGCGCTCATGCCTGAAGATCACGTCGTCTGGTACAGCGCGCTGGGCTTGGTTCCCGACGTCAACAGCGCCGGCCGCACATATCTCCGGTTGCTGGGCGGCGCGTTCGGCAGCACCATGCGTGTGACCACGATACGGGCGGGCGATCTCCAGTGGATCAGCTTGCCGCTGGTCGTGCAGGATTACCTGCGCATCAAGGCCGTGATCGTCTGTTACGATCTCAGCAGCGCGTCAAGTTTCATCTCGCAAGTGCGTCTATCGGAGGAAACGGTGCCGACCGCGGTGGTCATCCGCCATGATGACACGACCGATCTGACGAGCACCGTCCCAGTCTGCGCCGAAAGCGCAGTCGACAGCTACCAGCCCGCCGGGGCGCTCACGCTCAGCCTGCGTCTCAATTTCGCCAACACGACCGATACGATCGATATCAGCGCGATCGGCTTGCGCATGGGTGGATGAGTGCCAAGCTGACGGCATTGGGTTCCGAACGTGCGTCTTCCGCTGTCGAGCAGCGGAACGCTGTCTTCGGAACCCTCCTCAAGAAAGATCACACACGTTTAAAGTGCGGCGCGCTATCCTTAGAACCGCCCGTTTTTTTGTTGAAAGGACGCACGCACCATGCGCTCTGCTGCTCTTTTGCTGATCCTGCTGGCGCTGCTGGTGATCCCGGCAGGCGCCCAAGATGCCGCTTCGACGCTGCCGAACGGCATCGCCTCTGGCGACACGACGCAGACATCGACCGTGCTCTGGACGCGCACAACCGCGCCCGGTGAAGGCGTGTTCGAGATCGGCACGGACCCGACCTTCGGCGGCATCGATCAGACGCTGAC
>CAYTME010000328.1:0-2340 GCA_964438415.1 uncultured Pleurocapsa sp.
TGAGTGTCAATTCAGCATTCTGATATGCCTTCAGGTCATCGCCTTCGAGCGTTTTCCACTCCGCAGGCAGTCCTTCCAGCCGCGCCACTTCCACCGCCAGTTCCGGTCCATCAAGCAGTCCCGGCACGAGATAGCTGTTGAATTCTTTGCCGAATAGGTCTACCGCCTCCGGTGTCTCGAAGTGCGCCATCTCCAGCATTCGGAACGGCTCATCCGCCGCCATCGCCGGACTGCCCACCGCATCCGGGTCATGCTCCACGCCGGGATAGACGACCATGTGCAGCGCGTGTCCTAACGATTCACCGACCGGGTCATTCACCGGGATAGGATCAAGCCGCCAGTAGGGATTTTCCACTCCCGGTTGCGGTGCAGGGTCTTCAATCTTCTCCTCATCGGTGTTCCAGTAGGGATTGATCTCGCCCTCCAACTGTTGCGCCAGCGTCTCAAAACGATCCGGCGGTCCCTGCGTAAACAGGCGCGGGTCAGCCCGATCTCCATCCATCCAGTCATTCTGCGCTGCCATCAATTCGGCTTTGTGCATCATCGCTTCCAGTCCGCGTTGGTCGTGGACTTCGAGCAGCGCCTCCCGCGCCTGCTCTGCCTGTTCGCGTCCGTTTCCATCCTCCGAGTCCCACGTATCCAGCGTCACCGACTGCATCCCCTGATAGCCGTTGGGTTCGCGCCAGTATTTGTCCACCAGCAGCTCCCGCGTGCAGGGGTCGGTTTCCTGCACCACTACCGCATAGTTCACGGTGTCATTGACAGGTTGCAGCAGTTCGGTTTCAGATTTCTCGAAAGTTGCCTCAAACCATACCGAGCCTTCCAGCGCCGCGTTTGCTTCGCGCTCACGGGCAGCTTCAGCGGCAAACTCACGGTACATGATCGGGTAATCCGACGCTTCCGGTTCGAGTATGACCGGGGTGTAAGGTTCGGTATCCAGTTCGGTCACATCGACTGTGTGTGCCAGTTCACGTTCGCGGAGGGTGGTAAACGGGTCCGGCGGACCTTCCGTAAAGAGGCGTGGGTCGTCACGCTGCGGATCAATCACCCCTGCTTCCACACCGACTAATTCCACATAGGTCATCGCCCGCTGAAGCATTTCCTGCTGAAGCATCTCGTTGGCGAATTCGGCGTGTGTCCGCGCCGATTCCCAATCCGGCTGAGGAATGATGAGGTGGGCGTGCTGGTCTTCACCCCACTGTTTGGTCACATCCAGATGCGAACTGCCATTGGCAGCAATCGCGGTGATACTGTATTCCGGGTCTTGCTGTGTTTCCTCGTGCTGCATGTCACGCTCCATGACTCGTGTTCGTTCAGTCGTAAAGGGATCGGGTGGGGCATCCTCTTCAAAGAAGACCCGCCCATCGGCGCGGTGTGGGTCGAGATGACCACCCGCTACCGCTATACGTTCCGCCTGATTCATCGCGGCTTCCAGTCCCTGCGTTTTCAGGGCCTCTTCCAGTTCACGTTCGTCAGTTTGTGCCTCATCCCACATGCCATATTCAGCAATGATGAAGGTGTCGAAACGGCGTTCGCTGCCGTGCATCCACGTTTTCACCGCTTCCAAAGATGGGTTGTTCTGAGCACTGACCCCGTAGCCGAAGTAGTATTCCGGTTCCACGTTGAGCGCGGGCAAATCCAGCGGGTCAGGGAATGTCTGCTCGTGATGGTCGGCAACATCGTGGGCGAACTGCTGCGCCATATAGAGGTCGCCCTTTTGCAGATACATCTCCAGCCCAGGCAGCGGCCATGCCGAACCGGGGTCGTCGTCAGGCAGCGGCATGACCGGATACGCATCGTGTTTCACTGTCCCGTCGCCGCTTTCCAGCGCCCGGAAGTAGCGCAGTTCATAAGGATCAGCTTCTGGCTCACGGTTTTCGACCACCGCAAACCAGTGCGCCGTCCCGCCGCCATCGACGTGATGGGCGTGTCCAATGCCCTGCGCATCAAAGGGCTGCATTCCGTCGCCAAAGGTGAAAGGCAAGTCATCAGGCAGGTCAGGGTTGGATACGGCATCAAACAGCGATGTGCCGGGGGCGACCTGTCCCCGCACTTCCGCTTCGTGCTGTGCTGTCGTCAGCAGACGTTCGTTCCCACCTTGCGCCCAGGCGTGATCCAACTGCCCGCACAGGTTTTCCATATCCTCAGTACGTCCATCGGCGACCAGTGCCGCCGTCACCTGTTCGCCGCTGAGATAAAGCAGATGGACTTTGGCGCTGTCCCCCGTTGAGCCGTCCATCGGGAAGACCAGCGCCAGGTACTGCCCATCCAGATAGGGCATCTGCGCCACCCGGCGGGCATCCTCGCCTAATCCTTCTAATCCGTCCTTTTCCAGCGCCG
>CAYTME010000329.1:0-1899 GCA_964438415.1 uncultured Pleurocapsa sp.
ATACGGTTCGCGTTCGAGCGCGTCGCGCAGCTCGCCAGCACGGCGGTTGATCTCGTTGAGCGTCTGCGCGTCGGTCGTGTAGCGGCGCAGCTCGTCGAGCATCGCGAGCTGGTCGAGCCGATTCTGATAGGTGAAATAGCGCGTGAATTCATCAGCGAAGCGGTCGCCACCGGGGAACGCGCTGGCGAAGATGACGCCTGTGCTGTCGCGCAGCGCCTCCGGCAGCATCCAGCGGTCGGGCAGGTATTTGCCCGTCGTCGTCGCGCGGTACGTCTGAACCAGCGGGATACCCGCCTCGCGCAGCGCATCGATGCCCGCCGCCATCGCGAGCTGCGTCGTCGTGTCGAGCGCCTCGACCAGCTTGGCGTTGACGCCGTACTCCTCGGTCAGATCGAACGATCCGGGCCGCCCGGCCAGCTTGATCACCTCATCGGGGTCGGTGATCGTCTCAAAGCGGTTGTTGCCGTCCTCAGCTTTGACCAGCCGGGTGATGCGCTTGGCGATCATGCGCTTGCGGAAGCGTTCCGGGATCAGGTCGATGAACTGCTCGCCACGCAGGATGCGCATCGCGTTTTCGGGGTCCATCAGCGGCTTCTCCGCGCCAGGCAGACCGAGACCGGTGCCGCTGATGATGACCGAGCCGCGCGGCGGCGCATTGCGATCGTAGGTGGCAGGCGCGCCGCCAGGCTGCGGCACCATGCCGCTGACAACCTGCTGGAGCGCCTGCACGAGCGCCTGATTGAGAGCGTTTTGGGACACTGTGGTTTCCCCGTCTTGTACTAGGCTGGGCGCGCTGCTCGTCGCGACGGGCGCGGGCGCGCTTTGGATTGAGACCGGCGACGCGGCGGCTGCCGGTTCGGTGTAGTAACCGAAGGCGTAGAGGCCGCACAGCGCTTGGTTGAAACTAGCGATTTCGCCGTTCTTGGGATGATTGGTCAGCAGTGAAAGGATATCTGCCTGCGGGCCGAAGACATCATCGACGAAGCCTTTGAGCGCGCGCTTCGGCCCGACTTCGACGAACGTGCGCACCCCCTCGTTGTACAGCGTCTCCAGGCCGCCCACCCATTGTACGGGTGAGGCGATCTGTTCCTGCAGGATATCTTTGATCGCATCGACCGTCGTCGGGTAGAGCTTGCCGGTCACGTTGGCGACCAGCGGCAGGCGCGGCGGCGCGATATGCAGTCGGTCGAGCACCTGGCGCAGCGGCGCGCTGGCCGGCGCGACGATCCGCGTGTGGAAGGCATGGCTGACGGGCAGGCGCATCGCCTTGAAGCCGCGCTCGTTGAACAGATCGACCGCGCGCTCGACGGCGGCGGTCTCTCCGCCGATGACGACCTGGCTGCGGCTGTTGATGTTGGCCGGGACGACGTAGCCATCGATCGTGTTGATCAGCTCGAGGGCTGTGTCGTACGGCGCGAGCACGGCGGCCATCGCACCGTTGTCATCGACGCTAATCTTGCTCATCTCGCTGCCGCGTGCCGCCGCTGCTTCCAGCGCGTGCGCGAACGGCATGATCCCGGCCGCGATCAAGGCGGCGTACTCGCCGAGCGAGTGCCCCATCACCATATCCGGCTGAAAGCCGTACGACTCCAGCAGGCGCAGGATGGCGATATCGAGCGTGAGCATGGCCGGCTGGGTGATGGCCGTCTGCATCAGGTCGAATTCAGCCCGTGTCACCGCCGCGCTGTCGTCCCCATCGACGAAGATGTAAGACGTGAGCGGCTTGCCCAAGATCGGCGTCATGACGCGGTCAGCTTCCGCGAAGACCTCCGCCACCACGGGCGACAGCGCGGCCAGCTCACGCCCCATGTTGACGTACTGGCTGCCCTGGCCAGGGAAGAGGAACGCGACCTTGCCTGGCCTGCCGCCACTGGCGCGGAAGATGCCCTGCGACTGCAG
>CAYTME010000329.1:1909-2340 GCA_964438415.1 uncultured Pleurocapsa sp.
CGGCTTCCAAGCTTGCAGGCTGTCGAAGCCCATCGCCTTCTGTGCTAGGTGCAGGCGGTGCAGCAGATCGTCATGACCCTCATAGTCGATGACCAGGCGCTCTTTGGCGCGCAGATCGGCCTCGGCAGGCAGCGCGACGGGCGGCACCCAGCCGTTTTCGACGCGCGTGACGAGCGCATCGACGCGCTCTTTCAGATCTTTCGGCGTCGCCGCGCCGACGGTTACGGTGGTCGGCCGCCAGCCCCTCCAGAAGGAGGAGCTGATGCGGCTGGACGTGCACATGCCGGATTGGCCGGCGCATCTGTACGTCGCCTATTTCATGCATTCGGGGGAGGTCGCGAACCTCGTCCCCTCCACGCTGCAGCAGGCGAGCGCGGAGGTCCGGCTGGGCGAGCCGCAGGGCTCCTTCCCCGGCTGGATGGTCGATGAAC
>CAYTME010000330.1:0-2321 GCA_964438415.1 uncultured Pleurocapsa sp.
GGCGCGTCTGCTCGTCCTGAGCTTGGCCCTGACAGTTTTCGGTTTCAGCATCTACTGGCTCGCTCCGCAGGCCGATCTGCGCCTGGCAGGCTTCATGCTCTGCGGCTTGGGCATCGCCAATGTGTGGCCGCTGACGCTCGCCAACGCGACCGGCCTCGCTCCAGGCGCAGCCGATGCGGCCAGCGCGCGCATGTCGCTCGCGGCCGGCGCTGCCATCTTCAGTGCGCCACAGCTCTTGGGCGGTTTGGCGGATGCGACCGGTATCACCAGCGCCAGCGGCGTGACCGGCATTCTGGCGCTGGCGGCGCTGGTCGCCGCAGTCGGCGCGGCGCTGCAGCGGTGAACAGCCCCGTGGGATGCGGCGCGAGCTGGACGCTGTACAGTCTGATCCATCATCCTAGTCTGCGGTCTCAGCAGCGCACATGTGCGTAGGCAGGCGTGCCCTGCCGCCCATTTCTGGGCAGTTCGCCCTCCTCATATCCAAGCCCGCCATCCATGCTACAATCTCGGTCGAAGTACTACCGATGATGAGAGGGCGGGCTATGGCTTCGGGTTCCTGGATCAAGTATTCGAACGGTGAGAATGTCACCGTCGTCGTCAACCTCGATCGTGCGCTGCGTTTTCGCCATTTGGAGAGCGGCAGCGAGTCGTATGTCGAAATCTTGATCGAAGGTGAGACGCACTCTGTGCTGCTCAGCACCGATCCCGGCGCGTATCAAGACGTGCTCGATTACATCAAACGCACCACCGGCTACGAATTGAGCTGACGGCGACCAACATATGGATATCCTGCTCGCGCACGCTTATTACTTGTATGAGGACCCCCACGAGCGCCAGGTGATGAAGCCGTATCCTCCCCTGGGTATTCTGTATCTGTCGTCCTATCTCAAGGCGCGCGGCTTCAGCGTCGGCGTTTTCGACAGCACCTTCGCCCAGCCCGACGATTTCGAGGCTCTGCTGCTGCGCGAGCGGCCTTCGGTCGTCGGTTTATACGTCAACCTGATGACCAAGTTCAACGCCCTGCGCATGATCGCGACGGCCAAACGCTGCGGTGCGCGCGTCGTGCTCGGTGGGCCGGAGCCGCCGTACTACGCGGAGGAGTACTTGGCGCGCGGGGCGGATATCGTCGTGCGCGGCGAGGGCGAGCTGACGCTGGCCGAGCTGCTGCCGCATCTAGCACGGCACGGCCTCCACGACCTCGACGGCATTCAGGGCATCGTCTATCTCGATGACGCGGGCGGAGCGGTCGAGACGCAGCCGCGCCCGCTGATCCCCGATCTCAGCACCAACCCCTGGCCCGACCGCGAGGCGATCGATATCTCCACGTACATGCGTGTGTGGAAAGAACACCACGGCCAGAGTTCGGTCAGCGTCATCCACGCGCGCGGCTGTCCGTATACCTGTACGTGGTGCTCGCACTCTGTCTACGGCAGTACACACCGCCGCCGCACGCCGGAGGATGCTGCCGCTGAGCTGCAGTGGATCAAGGATCGCTACGATCCCGATTTGATCTGGTATGCCGATGACGTGTTCGCCATCAATCACCGCTGGCTGTTCCAATACGCCGAGGCGCTCAGGGCGCGCGGCCTGCGCATCCCATTCGAATGTATCAGTCGCGCCGACCGCCTGAACGAGCAGGTCGTGCGTACGCTGGCGGAGATGGGCTGCTACCGCCTGTGGAACGGTAGCGAGAGCGGCAGCCAGCGCGTGATCGACGCCATGCAGCGCAAGGTGCAGGTCGATGATGTGCGCGCAAAGACGCATTTGCTCAAGCAGTACGGCATTCAGGCGGGTATGTTCATCATGCTCGGCTACGACGGTGAGCAGATCGAGGATATCGAGGCGACGGTCGCACATCTCAAGGCGTGCGATCCTGATGTCTTCCTGACAACGGTCGCCTACCCGATCAAGGGCACGCCCTATTACGCCAAGGTTGAGGCGAACATCTTCTCCGACCGGGATTGGGACGCACGCAGCGATCGCGATCTGCAGGTTGCGGGGCGGCACACGCGCCGGTTCTACGCCTTCGCCACGCGCTGGATGGTGAGCGAGGTGGCGCTCAATCGGGCGCGTCTGCATGGCGGCGCATCCGCACTGCGCCGGGCGAAGTTAGCGGCCAACATCGTCATCGGGCGTGCCGGCATGGCGCTGACGGCGGGAGGGCGCTCATCGGCTGCGCATTTGTGACGCTTACCTCCTCTTCGCAGCTTCCTGCCGAGCAGCAGCGCGCGTACCCAGCGCGGCTGTCGCGGTGTGCTGCCTTATCCTACCGCTGGCTCGCCGCTGGTTCGACCGAGTGACAAAAGCGCGCAGTAGGTGGA
>CAYTME010000331.1:0-2318 GCA_964438415.1 uncultured Pleurocapsa sp.
CCTGCACCCGCTCGTGCCGCGCATCCGCCAATCGCCCTGGCTGAGCGCGCTGCTCGACGGCGTCAACGCGGCGGCCATCGGCCTGATGGCGGCGGTGACGGTCACGCTGACGCGCGCGGCGCTGATCGACCCACTGACGATCGGGCTGGCGCTGGCCGCGGGCGTGCTGCTCATCCGCTGCCGCGTCAACTCGACATGGCTCATCCTAGCCGGCGCGTTGATCGGCGTCGCCGCCGCGCTGCTGGGCGGGCAAATCCGGTAGCGTCGGGTGGCGGTTTCCGTTACAATCGAGTTGAAACATCGCAACAACGGATCAAGCAGTGGAACTCGTCTGGGCGCTCCAAAACCTTACGCCGAACGCCGTCGTCGATATTTTGCTGGTGGCGGCGTTCTTCTTCGCGCTCAGCTTCTTCATCCGCGGCACCCAAGCGGTCGCCCTGCTGCGCGGCGTCTTCCTGCTCCTGGTCGTGCTGACGCTGGTGACCAACCTGCTGCAGCTCGTGGCGCTGCGCTGGCTGCTGGAAAACGTCGTGACCGTGCTCGCCATCGCCATCCCGATTATCTTCCAGCCGGAGATCCGCCGCGTGCTCGAACGACTCGGCCAAGGCGGACTGTTCGAGCGCGACCAAGCGCCGGAAGCGCTGCGGCTGCGCATCATTGAGGATATCTGTCAGGCGGCGGAACGGCTGGCCGAGCGGCGGCACGGCGCGCTGATCGTGCTGGAGCGCAGCAGCAGCCTGCAAGAGTACATGCGCACCGGCGTGCCGATCGATGCCAACGTCAGCCCGCAGCTCCTACTGACCATCTTCTGGCCGAAAACCGAACTGCATGACGGTGCGGCCATCATCGACCGTGCGGGCCGCGTGGCCTCGGCGGCGTCGGTGCTGCCGCTCTCGTCCGGGCGCAGTCTCGCGCAGCCTAAGCTCGGCACGCGCCACCGCGCCGCGCTCGGCCTGAGCGAGATCAGCGATGCGGTCATCGTCGTCATCTCCGAGGAGACGGGGCGCATCTCGATCGCCTACAGCGGCCAGCTTATCCTCAAGCTCGACAGCAAGCGCCTGCGCACGATCTTGAACGCCTACTACGGCCTCGACCGCCGGCCCAGCGGGCCGCTGTGGTCGCGCCTGACCGATGCGCTGCAAACGCTGCTGCCGCGGCGTCAGCCTCAGGAACGCGCCTGATGCGAAAACCGCTGCGCCAGGTCATCATCAGCAATCTGCTCTGGTTCGCCGGTTCGCTGGTGCTGGCCTTCGTCGTCTGGATGTTCGCCGTCGCCTCGCGCGATCCGATCGAGGAGCGGCGGCTGCCGGAGCTGGCGGCGATCAATTTCCTCTACGACTCTGAGCGGATGATCCTGACCAACACCTCGTCGCAGACGGTGTCGGTGCGCGCCCGCGGCCAGCGCAGCAATATCAACCTGCTGACGACGGCCGATGTGACCGTCAGCGCCGACCTACGCGATCTGCCGCCGGGGACGCATCAGGTCGTGCTCAAGACCGAGTCGCGCCGCGAGCGGGTGTTCCTCGATACCGTGCCGCGTCAGGTGACGGTGACGCTCGACCTGATCGAGTCGCGGCTGGTGCCCGTGCGCGGAGACTTGGGCGGCACGGTGCCGGTCGGCTATGCGCTCGGCCAGGTGACGTTTGATCCGCTGCAAACGACCGTCAGCGGCGCGGCAGCGCGCGTTGCCCAGGTGGACAGCGCTGTGATCAGCATCGATCTGACGGACCGGCGCTCATCGCTGGTCGAAACGCTGCGCTTGGTGCCGGTCGATGCCGAGGGCAGCCCCGTGCCCGATGTGCGGCTCGATCCGGAGGTGGTCAATGTCACCGTCGCCATCAGCCAGCGGCCGGATGTGCGCGAGGTATCGGTGCAGTTGAACCCCGTCGGTTTCACCGACCTGCCGGAGGGCTACATCTTGACCGGCCTCAGCTACGAGCCGCGTTCCGTGTTTGTGACCGGGCCGCCGGAGGTGCTCGACAGCCTGCCCGACACATTCACGACTGCTCCGATCGAGCTGGCGAACCGCACGAGCGATTTCGTCATCACTGTGCCCGTCATCCTGCCGACGCGTCAGCTCACCGTGCTCTCTGGCCAGACGGTGACCGTCTCGGTCAGCATCAGCGCGCAGACGGCCAGCCGCCAGTTCGACGGCGTGCCGGTGCAGGTGCTCAATTTGGCTGAGGGATTGGACGCGGATATCAATCCGGGCGAGGTGACCCTGCTGATCACCGGCCCGCAGCCGATGCTGAACACGGTCAGCGTGCCCGCGCTGGTCGTCGCGGTCGATCTGCTCGGGGTCGGTGTCGGCGGCTACC
>CAYTME010000332.1:0-2308 GCA_964438415.1 uncultured Pleurocapsa sp.
CTCGTCCACCACGCTGCCGCTGCCGGCCTCGACCAGTATCGCCCCGCGCTTCATCATGGCGATGCGCGCCGCGTTCAGCCATTGATCGGTCTCGGCGAAATAGGGCAGCAGACACACCACGATGTCGCTCTCGCGCAGCAGGGTTTCGGCGTCGCAGTATGCGATGTGGAATGACTGCTCGATGTGGCGCGGCAACTGCGCGCGCTTGTTGTACAACACGTGGCACTGCCAGCCGGCCAGCCGGCGCGCCAGCTCTGCGCCGATCTCGCCGAAGCCCAGAATGCCGACTGTCTTGCCATACAACAGGCTGACCTGCGTTTGCCGGCTCCAGTTGAAGAAGAAGACATCCTCGGTGGTGCGGCGAGCCGGCCCGCCGATGAACTGCTCTGGCGGCTGGCGCAGGATCAGTTGTTCCGGCATGATCCGCCGCAGCACGGCCAGCATCTGCGTCATCACATGCTCGGCCACGGCGATCGTGCCCACGATGGGCTGCGCCGCGACCGGCACTCCCCGCTCGCGCGCGGCCTGCGTGTCGATATCGTGAACCAGCGACCCGATGCGCTGGATCAGCCCGAGCCGCGCGCCGGCGGCGATGGCCTCGCGGTCGATCGCGCCCGATCGCTCGCTGATGAGCACGTCGGCCTGCGCGACGAGTTCCAGCAGTTCCGCTTTGGACGGGTTGCGGCGCATGACGACGCGCAGGCCGGCCGGCGCGGCATCCAGCCGCCATTGCTGATGCTGCCGGCCCAGCGGGCACAGGTAAAGCACATCCAGGTTCGACATGCGGCGGAGTGTACACTAGGCAAGCTCAGGATGAGGTGAATACATGACTGGACATTGGCAAAAAAGGCATGACTGCGCGTAGACTTGATTCACCAAAACGCAAGTCGGAGCGCGAGCCATGCCCAGTCCTATTATTCAACACTTTGAGCCGCTGTGTACATTCCTGCTTCCGCTGCTCGTTCACCTGAGCGCACCCCAGCAGCGCCATGCGCTGAATGTGGTTGGCACCCTGCTGGTATGCGCCAGCAAACACAAAACGCTGACCGTTCTGACGGCCATGCTGCGTGTGCCCCATGCCGATCACTTTGCTCTGGCCGATTTCTTTCGCCGGAGCGGATGGTGCCCAGTCGAGATGCGTCGACAGGTTCTGACAACACAGATGGCTGCCCTGAGACGGGTGATACAAGCTGGCAACCGCACCGGCTCGCGGCTGTTTCTGATGGTGGACGACTCGTTGGCCGTCAAGGACGTGGGAACACGCGCCTTGCAGGCTGTTACGTTCCATCACGATCACGTGACCCAGCGTCGCCAGTCCGGGAAGTACACCAATGCGGCGCGTTACGTGACGCTCAGCGCCCACCTCAACGGTCTGACCTTTCCACTGAGCTGGCGCTTGTACTTGTCCAGAAAGCAGGTCAGGCGTCTCAATCGCACCCGCAGCGACAGCGATCGGCTGACATATCGCAAGCTGATTGCGCTGGTCATCGAGATGCTGGACGAAGTCGCGCCGCAGCTGCCTGCCGGCGTGCAGGTGTATGTGCTGTTCGACTCGTGGTATGCCAGCGCCGAGTTGCTGAACACTGTGCGGCGACGGGGCTGGCACTTCATCTGTGCAGTGAAGAGCAATCGAACCTTGTCGGGTTCGTCCATGTCCACTTGGTGGCACAGGTTGTCGCGTCAGCGCATCCGGCGCGTGACGGTCAACAACACCAAAGGCAGCCACACTTACCATACCCGGTACACCACCGGTCGGCTGCGCGGCGTTCCCCACCCTGTGGGAGCTGTGTTCTCCAAACGAAGCCCCCGTCAGGCCCAGATCGCCTTCTTTGTCAGCAGCGATCTGCGCCTGCGCGCGCAGAATATTCTGCGCTACTATGCCATCCGGTGGCAGGCCGAAACCGACAACTTCCTGCTCAAGCAGCGGCTCGGTCTGGCCGACTTCCGTCTGCATCTGGTGGAGGCTGTGTTGCGATGGTTCGCGCTTGTCTTCGCTGCCTACGCCTTTGTCCGAGTGCGTATCGCGGAGAAGTGGCTCAAGCGACCGGACCAGCCCCCCATGTCGTTCCAGGACGCGATTGCCGAGCAGGAGCGGTGGCATCTGGAATGCCTGATCGTGTTCGTGGCCGATCAGGCGCGCGAAGGATGGAGCAATCAGCAGTTGCTGGCTCACCTGCTGCCCACGTAGTTCTGCCATCGCTGCCTGCCTTGCGTCCTGTGTCTGTGGCTCTCGCTGAGAGCAGCGCCTTGTGCGTCCGCTCTCAGGCCACTAATCCGTGTGCCATGCACTGATTTGCCAATGTCCAGT
>CAYTME010000333.1:0-2304 GCA_964438415.1 uncultured Pleurocapsa sp.
AAGCTGCCGGCGTGGCGGCGCGACATGAGCGAGGATGATTTCCTCCGCACCGACCGCCCGTTTGATCAGCTTGTGACCGACCTGCCCGCGCCCGATCAGATCTTCCAGCTCGATATCGCGCAGTACGGCAGGCGCGCTGTGCTTTGTTTCCATCAGATCGAGCACATCAGGGATGACTTTGATACGCGCAGAAGTGTGTTCGCAGTACTTCAGAAGCTCACGAAATTCCGCCGACGACATGTGGCCCATGGCGATGGCGATGACATCGATCCTGTAGTCGCGCACGATTTGGCCGATGTCATGGCGCGTGCCCAGCACGCGCGCGCCTTCGACCAGCAGATTGCGCTTGGCAGGATCGTCGTCGATGAAGCCGATCATCTGGTAAACGCTGTTCTGCGCCGGATCGCGCCGCAGGCGCAGCGCGAGGAGCTGGGCGGCCTCTCCGGTGCCCAGCACGAGCACGCGGGTCTTGCGTTCCGGGAATTCGCTGCGCCAGATTGCCCGCCAGCGCCACGAAAGACCCGTCGGCAGCCGCGACCAGTAGCGTACGACGACCATGCCGCTCAGGCTCAGCGCGCTGCTGACCAAGATGACGCTGATCGGCAGCGGCCGCGGCGTTTGCATCAGGTTGATGACCATCGTGATGGACACGGCCAGCAGCACGCCCTTGGCGATCGAGACAACCTCATGGCCGCTGGTGCGCCTCCAGATGCGATGGTAGACCCCAAAGACGTACAGCGATGGCGGCACGATGAAAGCCGCCAGCAGAAGCATCCACAAGCGCGAATTAATCCCGATCGGCAGTGCCATCAGGCGGACAATCAGGGTGGAGATATACGCACAGAGTACGATCAGCACATCGAGAGCGCCAAAAGCCGCGAGTCGTTTGAGCAGCGCTGGGCTGGCTGCATTCGGACTGCGCGTCTGGCTGTCGGTCATCAAGCTGCTCCGATCGTGCGTTATCGTGACAGGTCAAGCGGTCAGCGAACCGCCTCGCTTGAATTGCGATGTGGCGCTGCAGCCCCTTCTTTCTTGGCCGGCCCGGCCTCAGGGCGGTAGTAATACCCATCATAGCCATAGCCGTAGCCGTAGTAAGACTCCTCGCGCGTATTCAAATTATTGAGGATGACACCGGTGATATCGCAGCCGATGTGTTCGAACATCTGCTTGACCCGCAGGGCGGCTGCCCGCCGCGTGCGCCCAGCTTCGATCACCAGCACGACATCCGCCCCGGTCGAGGCTGACAGGACGACCGCATCGGAAAGCATGAGCGCGGGCGGCGTATCGACCAGGATAATGTCGAAAGCTGGCAGTTCTTGCAGCACGCGCAGCCAATGCTGCATCAGCGTCGAACCCAGCACCTCGTTCGGATTCTGCGGGATGAAGCCGCTCGTGATGACGCTCAGCCGGTCGACATGCGTCGGCTTGATGCACTCGCGCAGCCGGTCTTGCATCGGGTCAGCGGAACCGTTTTGCCCCGGGTAAGAGGCCAGCAGCAGGCTCGTCAGGCCGACATCGTTGTTCAAACCGAAGATCTCATGGACTTTCGGACGTCGGAGATCGCAGTCGATCAAGAGCACCCGCTGCCCAGCGATCGCCATCGAAATCGCCAGATTGGCCGATGTCAGGCTCTTGCCCTCCTGCGGCCCGGCGCTGGTGATCAGATAGAGTTTCTTGCGCGCATTGGCCGCCGAAAACATCAGGTTGGTGCGGATCGTCCGGTAGCCCTCGGAGATCGGCGAGATCATGAGCGGAAGCTGCGAGATCAACCGCTCGCGGTATGAGTCGCCCGGTTTGCCGAAGCGCGCCACCGCTCCCAGCACAGGCAGCGCCAGCACCTGCGCCACCTGCTCGCTCGAACGCAGCGTGTCATCCAGATAGTCGAGCAGCAGCCCGACGCCGAACGCGATCGCTGCGCCGATCAGCGCGCCGATCAGCGCGGCGGTGGTGGTGCCACCGCCGGTTGGGCTGGTGGGCACACGCGCCGGCTCGACGATATCGACCGAGTTGGTCTTGCGCTGCAGGCTGCTGACGGTGCTGTTGAACTGCGCCAGACTGGCCGTCGCCTGGTTGATCTGGTCGATCAGACTGAGCCGCTGCGCGTTGATCGCGTCCAGCTCGGCCTGGCCGGTGGCCGTCTGCTCGCGCTGATCGAGGGTTTGAAGCTGCAAGCGCGCCGCATCGAGCTGATCTGTCAGCCGCGCGATTTGCAGGTTGGCGATCTCGATCTGACGCCGCTCTTCCTCGGTCAGGTTGCTGGGACTGTTGGCTTTGAGCTGGTTGGCGACGGCATTGGCGATGTCC
>CAYTME010000334.1:0-210 GCA_964438415.1 uncultured Pleurocapsa sp.
GATCGACCAGGCTCAACGCGACCCAGGCGGAATCGACCACGCGGCTAGTCTTCCTGGTAGTACTCGATGATCGAGAGCAGGATCGTATTCATGTAGGTGTTGACCTGGCGCAGCAGGTGCACCCAATCGGACGGGCTGCGCGGGGTCAGCTCCGTCCAGGTGAGGACAGCGTTGATGACGAAATCGCTGAAGTAGAGATAGCCGCGCACC
>CAYTME010000334.1:267-1963 GCA_964438415.1 uncultured Pleurocapsa sp.
GAGGTGACGATCGGATCCGCCGGAGCCGAGGTATTCGCGCAGGCCTTCGAGCGCGCGCCGGCCCTGGCTGCGGAGCTGCTCGCGCGTGGCTTCGCTCATGCGCGCGTACCAAGCCTGCTGCGCCAGCGTGCCGCCGCCGACTTGCATCCGCATCTGGCCGAGCGCATTCTGCAAGATGACCTGCACCTCGAGCGGCTGGAGTTCGCCCTGCGCTTCGGCATACCGCATCAGATCGCTTTTACGAAAGCGCCGATGGCCGCCGGGCGTCCGCCGCGATGGGATGTCGCCGCGGTCAGCCCAGGCGCGCACGGTCGCCGGGTGGACACCCAAGAGTTTGGCCGCCTGCTGCAAGCTTAACCATTCTGAAGAGTCGCCCATCTTGATCTGCCGCTGTTTATTCTCAGATGCTGCCGTTGTGATACAGTATAGCATCAGGGGTGCGCGGCGGTGTTCAGCGCCGGCGGACGCGGATATCGGAGTGCGCCCGGCGGGGACTGTGTGCCGCGCGGCTGTCAATATGAGAGATGTACAAGGAATTCATGTATAGATCCCACAATATCGTCTTTGAACCCGATGCCTTAGACTCACCGTTAGCCCTCATTTAGAAAGGAGATCGAGCGCGCAGCGCACACGCTGCCCTCGGCTGCGCGCCGCACCGCACCATGAATGTACTGATCATAGGCGGCACACGAAATGTCGGTCATCTGCTGGCGCTGGCCCTGCGCGCAGCCGGTCACGGCGTGACCCTGCTCAACCGCGGCCTCAGCCGTGACGAGCTGCCAAAAGAGATCGAACGGCTGCGTGCCGACCGCACCGACCGCGAGGCCCTGCGTGCGGTGCTGGCTGGGCGCAGCTTCGATGCCGTCGTCGATACCTGCCTCTACAACGCCGACGAGGCGGCTGCCATTACCGACCTATTGGCGGAGCGGACGGGACATTACGTCTTTCTCAGCTCCGGTCAGGTCTATCTCGTGCGTCAGGGCATCGAGCGCCCGTTCCACGAAAGCGACTACGCCGGACGCTTGATGCCGCAGCCGAAGCCGAACACATTCGCGCTTGAAGAGTGGCGCTACGGCATGAACAAGCGAGCAGCGGAGGATGTTTTTGCCCGCGCTTGGGATGAGCGGCGCTTCCCTGTGACCATCTTGCGCCTGCCGATGGTCAACGGCGAGCGCGACCCGTTCCTGCGACTCTACAACTATATCCTGCGCTTGCGCGACGGCGGTCCGATCATCGCCCCGCAGACGCCTAATTACGGACTGCGCCACGTCTACAGCGGCGATGTCGTGCTGGCGATCTTGCGGCTGCTCGAACAGGGCGGCGGTCAAGGCCGCGCCTACAACATCTCGCAGGATGAGACGGTGTCGCTCGAAGACTTCCTGGGCATGGTGGGCGAGTCGGTCGGCGTCAAACCGAAGATCGTGCGCATCCGCCGCGAGGTGCTGGAGACGCACGGACTCCTGCCCGACTGCTCTCCGTTCAGCGAGCGCTGGATGTCCGAGCTGGACAACACGCTCAGCAAGACCGAGCTGAGCATGACCTACACACCGCTGCCCGTTTACCTGGAGCACGTCGTCGCGCATTACCTGACGACGATGCCGCCCAAGCCGGTCAGCTACCGGCGGCGCAAGGCGGAGATCCGGCTGGCGCAGGAAGAGCCTGCGCTGCCCCTGGGCTGAAGTTTCAGCCTGATGCC
>CAYTME010000334.1:2061-2273 GCA_964438415.1 uncultured Pleurocapsa sp.
GCAGCTCCATTTTCATCGCTTCGAGCACGACGAGCGTCTGGCCGCGCGCCACGCGCTCGCCGCGCTGCACGGCGACGGTGCGGATCTGGCCCGGCATCTGCGCCGTCAGCCGGCCCGCCGTCCCGGCGCTCGCCCCGCGCCGCGATCGGCGTTCGCCGCGCGCAGCCGTGAGCTGATGCTGCGCGCCGCCGACGCTGACGAAGCGCCGGTCA
>CAYTME010000335.1:0-2271 GCA_964438415.1 uncultured Pleurocapsa sp.
CGACGGCGGGCGAAATCCATGTCATCAGCCGTGTCCACACGCATGATGCTGACAAGTTGGCCTATCTCGGTGAATTGGGTTTAAAGCCCGGTAAGCGCTTTCGTTTGGTCTCGCACGCTCCATTTAAAGGACCGCTGGAACTCGACCTGGACGGTTCAATCACCTTGATCGGCTATGAGCTGGCTGGGGTGCTGCGAGTGTGCTCTGAAAGTGAATTCGAGCGGATCTAAATCTAGCATGGCCGAAGTCGTCGACAAGATCGCAGTCTTCATCGAGTCGCTGATCCTTGCGATCGGCTACCCCGGTATCTTTGCGATCATGTTGGTCGAGAACGTGTTTCCGCCGGTGCCGACCGATCCGCTGCTTCCTTTCGCGGGAATGCTAGCTGGGCAGCAGCAGCTCAATGTCGCATTGGTCTGGGTGACAGCGGTGGCGGGAGCGATTGCTGGTTCGCTGATCCTTTACACTGTGGGCAAACGCGCGGGTGAGCCGTTCGTGCGCAGTCTTGTGCGCCGCTACGGCCGCTGGCTGCAAATGAGCGAGCATCAGCTCGATGAAGCGTTTGCACTTTACAACCGCTACGGCGCGTCATTCGTGCTAATTGGCCGTTCGATCCCGGTACTGCGCAGCGTCGTCTCGCTAACCGCCGGGGTGACTGGAATGCGCGTGTCACTTTTCGTGATCTACAGCGCGCTCAATTCGCTTCTGGTGACGGGCTTCTGGATTTTCGTCGGCTACCTGCTTGGAGAAAACTGGCGCGAGGTCTTGGCCGTTATCGGCCGTTTTGAGCCGGTGCTGACGCCAGTTCTTATCGCTGTGGCTGTGATCGCCATTGGCGTGCTCATCTACCGCCGCACGCGCAGCAGCCGCCAAAAGTACAGCGTTTCACTGGAGGAGGCGGGCGATTAGGCTCGCAGCAGCGCTATCCGCGTGCCATCGCCATGTCTGGTAGGATGACTTGGGCCGCGGCACCGACCTCGCGCGCGAGCCGTTGGGCATCGATGCGCGTCGCTCCGCTTACACTGCTGCCATAGTTGTACGGGATCACCCAGCGAGGGCGCATCTGGTGTACAACCTGAGCCGCCTCGCTCACAGTGAGGGTTCCCCTGCCATCGATAGGCAGCAGGGCAATATCGGGATGTATCTGGGCCATTTCCGGAATGATCTGTGTGTCACCCGCATAGTAGATGTCGTAATAGTTGATCGAGATGATAAAGCCGAGACCGCCGTGTTCGCGTGGGTAGCGTGAGTCGTTGAGAGAATAAGCGGGCACTGCCTTGATGCACGCACGTCCGAAGGAAACACTTTGCCAGGGACGCAGTACGGTCGTGCGCGGCAGTTCACGGCGCACACGCTCGTTGCCGAGGATCAGCGTGTGGGTGCTGGACAGCTTCTCGACATCGGCTGGTGAGAATTGGTGGTGATGATCATGTCCGATGAGGATAATGTCCGCTGGCTGGTCAGTGCGGGGGATGCGCCTGGGGTTCACATAGATGCGAGGTGCCGCATCGATAAAGAAGCTTCCGTGACCAAGCCAGTGAATGCGCTCGAGCATAGACAATCCTCAGGTTTACTGGCAGAGATTAGCCCAAAAGTCCTATCGTGAAGGGCACATACCCCTTCACTTTAGCCAAGACTGCGCCTTCTGCCAAGTCCCGTAACCACAATCAAACGAAACGCTATCGCGTTTGTTCGTGGATTGAAACGAATGCTTGTGGCATTCAGACTTTTGTCCTCATGCTAAAATGAGACAGCGAATGCATACTGATCTCCGTTCTGCGTCATCAATCTGAGGTTGTGATTTATGGCCGATACATCTGGAACGCCCCCGCGCGTACAATCGATCAAGAGTCTTATCCAACCGGTGCGCCAGACCGGGGATCTAGGAGCCGATTGGTCTCCGCCACCGCTCAGCTCACTCAGCGACACTGGGCTAAACCTGCTCACTGTCGCCGATCTGGTACTCAAAGTGCTTTACTTCGGCGGCTATCTCGCCGGGCACGCAATCGCCGATATCGTCAAGCTGCCCTACACGGGCGTGCTCGAACATGTGATGGAGTTCCTGAAGCGGGAAAAGATGGTCGAGGTGCGCGGCGCGGGTGGCTTGGGCGAAGCTGGCTTCCAGTTCCTCATCTCGCAGCGCGGGGCCGAGAAGGCGCGCGAGGTAATCGAACGTTCGCAGTATGCCGGGCCGGCACCTGTGACGCTCGACCAGTACATCGATGCGATGCGCGCCCAAAACCGAGAAAAGCGGATCGTCCACGAAGACGA
>CAYTME010000336.1:0-2239 GCA_964438415.1 uncultured Pleurocapsa sp.
CAGACCGAAGTAATACCATTCTTCGATACCAATGCTCCAGTAATGAGCCAGGATCGACAATCCCCATAATGCTTCTGGAATATGGGGACTCCAGATGAACAGATAAAACCAAGAGAGCGGGTCGGAAGGCGACGACTGGGGAAAGAAAATGACGCTCAAGAAAAGGACAACAAAGTATACCGGTTGGATTCTGAGAAATCGTCGGATGAGGAAACCTCGCACGCTGATGTCACTGTTTCGCAAGCGCTCGTCCAGCAGCAAATAGGTGCTCAGAAACCCTGAAAGGACAAAAAAGAGTGTGACCGCATCGTAGCCGCTCAAGACAAAAAATTGCATAACCCAACCCGTGTTTTCGCTTACGAGTTGCATTTGAATGATATGACCGATAACAACGGAGAGGGCTGCATAAAGCCTCAGTGTGTTGAGTCCAGGGAAATAACGTGATCTACTCTGCATCATTCGTCATACCTTCTAACCACACTACCTTGCCTCGATCATTGTACGACCGCTGCAATTATCAGTTGCATTTAGGTAGACGGGTGGACACAAACGAGAAAAGGCGAACCGCACCTCGCCATCGCCTACCTCGCCGCTGCCACCGTAGCACTTCTACCTCCAAACGCTCACCAAACGGAAGCGCCAATGGTGCTGCCAAATATCACGAAAGTGCGCTGGTGCGGATGGTGGAGGCAGCGCACTCCCCGCTGAAATGCAAACATCCAGCGCATTGGCTGGATGTTCGGACTGGCTCCAAACTAGCTCCACAGACTGTTTATTATTCGAACAAATGCACAGGGAAAGAATCGCCCGATTCTTTCAGGTCATAACCTTTCCTCAGCGCGAACTTTGTACGCGCTACTCCACGGTGAACCCCAACTAGATCGGCTTTAGCGGTGAAAGGGAGAGGTGCCCCCTCCCCCAGTCACCTTGAAGCTCGCTGCCCGTGCCAGCAAAGCTCCCTCAGAGAGTTTACATCAATCTCTGATGAGCCTTTGCCAGCCACAGCGAATTTGACGGTTCGTTGGGTTTTGAGAGGAAATGGCAATGACTCGCAGTTTCGTATTCACCAATCACAAAGGGGGCGTGGGTAAAAGCACGTCCGCCACCAACATCGCGCTCGGCATGGTCAATGTGCTTCGCCGTGCCGGTTCGCCCAATCCTCGCATCCTGATTATCGACACTGACTCGCAAGGTCATGCGTCGCTGGTCACGACTGGACGCAAGGACTACGGCGCGGACGACAGTCTTTACACAGTGCTGATGGCAGACCGTGCCAATGCGCCGCAGACGCTCATGAACTGCATCGTGCGGAGTCAGTGGGACGCCGACCTGCATGTTCTACCCGCGTCGCCAATGCTCGAAGGTGCGGAGCGCGAACTGATGGGTGTCGCAGGTGCGCCGTACCGTCTCGCCGATCCTCTCAGCAAGATCGCCAACCAGTATGCGGCAGTCATCATTGATACGCGCCCGTCGTTCTCGCTCATGACCGAGATGGGGCTGCTGGCTGCGACTGACGCGATTGTCCCAGTCGAGCCGCGCTATCTGGAGACGGTCGGTCTGACGAGTGTCATTCAGAAGATCAACGACATTCGTGAAGGCTGGCGGCATCCCAACCTGCGTGTGAGCGGACTGCTGGTGACGAAGATGGACACCCGGGTACGCGGTCACAACCATCTGCTGGCTGAATTGAAAGCACATCCCGTCCTCGGCAAGCTGCTGCTCGGCGTGATCCCGCAGAACGAAGCGGTGTCGTATGCCCACCGCGATCACCAAAGCCTGTTCACCTACGATTCGCGTGCGTCAGCAAGCAAAGCATATGTGCAGGTCGTCGCATCGCTGGTGCGCTATCTGTCACAGGCAGGTGCATGATGGCTCGTCCGAACAATGGCAACACCAGCCGCATGGACGACTTGCTTGCCTCCGTCACGAGCGACCTGCTGACCGACTCTCCGCAGGCATTCGCGGATAACGCCATCCGGGTCGAGCGCATCTTGCTGGAGATGGTGCGTCCCGACCCGGTGCAGCCGCGCCGCGTACTGCCGGAGAGTATCCATGTACGCTTTCATACCAACCATGTGACACCGACACAGGCGCTGCGCGAGTTGGTGCAGATCGTCCAGATTGCCGCTCGGCAGCGGGGTCGCCCGTTCAACAATGTCCTCGAACTGCTGCCGAACGGCGATGATGAGCGCGAAGACGAGACTAGCCCCACCCTATCCCCCGAAGAAACGCTGCTGCG
>CAYTME010000337.1:0-223 GCA_964438415.1 uncultured Pleurocapsa sp.
GATCGATGAAGATGTGGCTGAGCGGCTGCAGAACACGGCTGGCATCGAGGAGTTCCCGGTGCGCAGCCCGATGACCTGCTCGCTCATTCACGGCATCTGCGCGCTCTGCTATGGGCGCGATTTGGGGCGCGGCGATTTGGTCGAGATCGGCACGGCGGTCGGCATCATCGCCGCCCAGTCGATCGGCGAACCGGGTACGCAGCTCACGATGCGCACGTTCCAT
>CAYTME010000337.1:282-573 GCA_964438415.1 uncultured Pleurocapsa sp.
AGTTGTTCGAGGCGCGCAAGAAGCCCAAGGGCGAAGCCGTCGTCACCGATATCGGCGGTGTGCTGCGGCTGACCAAACGCGACGGCGTGCGCGTCGCCACCGTCATCAACAGCGAAGTCCTGAGCGAGGAACATGATGTCCCCGCCGGCTGGACAGTGCAGGTCGAAGACGGGCAGGACGTGCATCGCGGTCATATCCTGGCTCAGGATGAGGACAGCGGAGACAAGATCGTCTGCGGTCTGGAGACCGGGCGCGTCTTCTTGGAGGATGGCAAGATCTGGCTGCGCTTCG
>CAYTME010000337.1:585-2188 GCA_964438415.1 uncultured Pleurocapsa sp.
AGATGCAGTATGACATCCCGTCGAGCGCGCGTCTGCTGCCGGAGATCGAAGACGGCATGATCGTCACGCCGGGGCAGCAGCTCACGGAAGGTTCCAAGAACCCGCATCGCATTCTGCGCGTGCTCGGTGAGGATGCGACCGCCCTCTACCTGCTGACGGAAGTCCAGAAAGTCTACCGCAGCCAGGGCGTCAATATCGCCGACAAACACTTCGAGATCATCATCCGCAAGATGCTCTCGCGCGTGCAGATCACCCGCAGCGGCGACAGCGACCTGCTGCCCGGCGAGATGGAGGATCGCCTCCAGCTCATCGAGATGAACGCGCGCCTGATCGCCGAGGGCAAGGAACCGGCGGCGGGTGTGCCGGTGCTGCTCGGTGTGACCAAAGCCGCGCTGACGACCGACAGCTTCTTGTCGGCCTCCAGCTTCCAGCACACAATCCGCGTGCTGGCCGGCGCGGCCATCGAGGGTAAAGTCGACCGGCTGTACGGCCTGAAGGAAAATGTTATCATCGGCAAGCTGATCCCGGCAGGGCGCGGCTTCCACACCTACCAAGATCGCGAGCTGGCGGCTCCCTCGATCACGCTTGAGGAGATGGGCGCGCGCGATGACGCCAGCGAACTCTTGGGCGATGACGACGACGAGAACGAACGCGGCGACGACTAGTCGGTCGCGATCTGGCTGCTAAGCTGCTCCTGCAAACCTCGCCCCGCCCTGCTCCGCAAGGCGGCGGTGAGGTTTTTTGTTTGATCAGGCTGTCCGTAGGAAACCCAACAGCCGCGCGGCCGCGCCGACAGCGACCAGCGCGAGCATGTGCAGTATCCAGCGCCGCCAGGGCGCAACCGAGACAATGCGCGGATCGGTCTCATCGCAGACAGCTTGGGTCGAACGAGCGGGCATTTGCGTGAAGGCGATCAGCGTATACGTTTCGTGAAAAGGGTCTTTATCCTTCAACATAACATCGTGCTCCGTGCTTTGTTTCTCATCGTCACGCTGACTCATGCCTGCACCAACCCGATCCTTGACAAGAATGGTACGGAAGTCCCCTTTGGCGCGCCGCGAAGCGGCTTCGCCTGCCTGCGTCCTAGGTTAACTCATCAACTCGTCGGCCGATGCAGCTCGAGAATTGAGTCAGGGTTGAGGGCTGTTGAGCTGGCGAACCTGACCCTGTAACAGCCCTACCCCGCCATTTGACGCGCCGGCGCTTCGTCGCTATCCTACAGCTTGGAACGAATGTGCGGTGGGAGGCGTCAAGCCGATGCACGACGAACATCATCACGACGAGGACGAACTGCACGACGACGGCCCGCTCGAAATGTACTGTGTGCGCTGCCGCGAAACGGTGATGGTCGATGACGCCGCGCCGGTCTGGACGCGCAAGGGGCTGCCCGCCACGCGGGGCACCTGTCCTACTTGCGGCGGGACGGTCTTTCGCTTAGGGCGCACTTCGCTGCACGAGTCCAGCCGCCGTCCGACTGCCGTGCGCGTCGCTTCAAGCAGCCGCGCCGAGCTAGCGCAGGAGGCGGTCTACATCGCCTTCGCGCCGCAGGATGGCGATTTCGTCCGGCGCATGGCCGACGACCTGCACAAGATGGGGTTGGCCT
>CAYTME010000338.1:0-2162 GCA_964438415.1 uncultured Pleurocapsa sp.
CCTGCTCGAAGACTTGCAGGACGAGCTGGGGCTGACGTACCTGTTCATCGCCCACGATCTGAGCATGGTGCGTCACATCTGCGACCGTGTGGCGGTGATGTACCTGGGCAAGATCGTCGAGCTGGGTCCGACCGACGAGGTCTACGAAAACCCGCTGCACCCCTACACACAGGCGCTGCTTTCGGCGGTGCCCGTGCCCGACCCTCTGATCGAGAAGAAGCGGCAGCGCATCCTGCTCACAGGCGACGTCCCCAGCCCGGCACGCCCGCCGATCGGCTGTAACTTCAACACGCGCTGTCCGGTCGCGCTCGCGGGCATCTGCTATCAGGACCCTGATCCGCCGCTGGTCGAAGTGACGCCGGGGCACTGGGCAGCCTGCCACCGCGCGATCTGAGCGACGGCGGGCAGGCAAGCGCCCGCCGCTTGACCGCCGGTGTTGGACTCGGCGCACACCAACGGCTACAATCGAGCGTGACAGTTGGCAGCGGCGGCGCGTATCGATTAGCCGACGTGGGGGCTTGTGCGCTCATGGCCTTTGGACGAATCGAAGTCTTCTTCCCCGATGGCAGCTTCAAGACGTTTGCGCTGAGCGCAGCCGCGACCAGCATCGGGCGCTCGGCAGAGAACGCCACCGCGCTCGCCACGCCCGCCATCGCGCCGCGTCAAGCGGAGATCGTGTTCGCGGATGGTCAGGCAGCGATCATCAACCGGGACACCGCCCGCGGGACATACGTCGATGGTGTGCGCCTCGAAACGGGCAAGCAGCGCGCGCTCTACGGTGGCGAAGAAATCCAGATGGGCAATCTGCGCCTCGTCTATCATTTCTACGATGATACGCCGACGCGCCCCGTGCTCGTGCCAGAAGAGGCCACCCAACGTGTCGAGATCGCCGCGCCGGACTTCGTGGTCGATGTCTTGGGGCCAGATCAACCGGTCGCCCCTGGCGCGCATGTGGCCGCACAGCTCACCATACGCAACACAGGCAAGACCAAAGAGCGCTACCTGGTCTCGGTCAGCGGGCTGCCGCGCGACTGGGTGCGGCTCGATCGCAGCGAGATCGAGGTCGCACCGGGGCAGACCGGTGACATCATCATCAATTTCAAACCGACGCGCCGCTCTGAAAGCGCGCCTGGGCGCTACCGCGTCTTTTTGACAACCCAGCTTGCGCGCAGCCCCGATACCGCGAGCAAATGCGAAGTCATCCTCCACGTTCTGCCGTTCGGCGGCTTCGGCATGGCACTGGAGTCGGCGCAGATCGGTGCAGGCGAACGTTTTCGGCTCTACTTGCACAATCAGGGCAGCGCGCCGCTCGACCTCAACCTTGCAGCGCGTGACCTGAGCGGTCAGCTCCGCTTCGCACTGCCGAACGCAGTCATCAGCCTGACACCGGGCCAGCGTACCGTCGTCGAGGGCAGCGCGCAGCCGAAGCGCGTGCATCTGTGGGGCGCGGCCAAGCAGGCTCCGTTCGATCTCTTGGTGCGCGCGCGCACGCCCGCAGCTTACACCGCCGCCGTGCGCGGTTATGTCATGCTGAAACCGTCTCTGCCCAAGTGGGTGCCCGCTGCGGCCTTGATCGCACTGACCGCGCTCGCGCTGCTGACCGCGCTCGTACTCACCGTACTGCCCGGAGCCAGCGAGCCGCAGATCAACACCTTCAGCGCAAGCAGCGCAAGGGTCACGCGCGGGGAGCAGCTTCAGCTCAGTTGGGATATCGACAATGCCGACACGCTCGACCTGCTCGTTAACGGCACGGTCACGGCCAGCGGCATCGACCCGCGCAGCGGTGCGCTCGAGATCGACACCCGCAATTATACCGGCGTCGTGCTGCTCACGCTGCGCGCCGCCAACCGCGCCGGCACAGCCCAAGCCGTGCAGGTCGTCGAGGTAGTCGCGCCGATGAGTGTGAGCTACTTCACGGTCGAGCCGCAGCAGCTCGTGCGCTATGTCGTGCAAACGCTGACGCTCAACTGGAGCGTTGAAGGCGCGGCCATCACCCGCCTGAGCGGGTTGGACAGCTTCACCCCTTCTCCGCTCAGCGGCAGTTACGGAGCCAGCGGCACGGTGCAGATTGCCGGCATCCCGACCGCGCCGCTCACGATCGCGCTCACGGCGGAAGATGCTGCAGGCATGACGATCGAGTCGTTCATCAATATCGCGCTCAT
>CAYTME010000339.1:0-636 GCA_964438415.1 uncultured Pleurocapsa sp.
AAGGAGGAGAAGGTGATCGTCTACGACTTGGGCGGCGGCACGTTCGACGTGACGCTGATCGAGATCAAGGACGGCAACATCACCGTAATCGCTACCGATGGCGATCACTTCCTGGGCGGACGCAACTGGGACGAGGCCGTAGTCACCTATCTGGCGAGCGAATGGCAGCGCGAGACCGGCTCGGCTGACGACCCGACCGACTCACTGGAAACACTGGAGGACCTGCTGCTGAAAGCGGAGGTCGCCAAGCAGACGTTGACGACGCGCGCGCAGACCGATGTGCGCGTCGTCCACAACGGCCTGACGGCGCGCGTCACGCTGACACGCGAGAAATTTGACGAGCTGACACAGCATTTGCTCGACCGCACCGTCGAACTGACGCGGCAGGCGCTGGCGGAGGCAGCCAAGCGCGGCTACACCCGTTTCGATCAACTGCTGCTGGTGGGCGGCGCGACGCGTATGCCGCAGGTGGCAGCGCGCATGATGGAGGCGTTCAACACCGAGCCGCGCCTTTACGAGCCTGATGAGGCGGTGGCAAAAGGCGCGGCCATCTACGGCCAGAAGCTGGCGCTCGACGAGGAAATCAAGATACGCATCGCGGCTGCTATGGGCGTCGAGGACGAAGCAGCAGTGGAC
>CAYTME010000339.1:665-2158 GCA_964438415.1 uncultured Pleurocapsa sp.
AGATTCAGCAGGAGGTGGCCGAGGCGCGCGGCTTGCAACTGGGCGCGGTCAAGACGCTGGCGGCGCAGAGCATCCGCAATGTGACCAGCCGCACGTTCGGCATTGTGGCCTGGGACCCATCGCAGCAGAAACAGGTCGTGAGCAACCTCATCCTGCGCAACGACCCCGTCCCGGCTGAAGTTACTCGCGAGTATGGCACGCGTGACGCCAACCAGGAGAGCGTGCTGATCCAGATCGTGGACAATCTCTCCAGCGACCCGATCTACGAGCTGGACGGCAGCCGTGAGATCGGCAACGCCGAACTAACGCTGCCACCGGGCCTGCCTGCCGGCGCGCCGGTCGCAGTCACCTTCCGACTGGATGAACAGGGCCGCTTGCACATGACCGCACGCGAACTCACAGGCGGGCGCGAGGTGGAGGTGACGATCCAGACCGAAGCTGGCTCGTCGGAGGAGGAACTCGAGAAAGCCGCCGAGCGTTCAAAGTCGTTGGTTATCAGCTAGGCGTCCGCCGCCAGCATTCATCCGTCGAGTGTGGCGGGGATTGCCAGCGCCAGAGCAGAGAGTATCCTGCCTGGGAAAAGTGAAAAGAGCTGGAATGGACGAGTTAATCATCGCGGTGGCGCCGCATCAGGGCGAGAGCGTAAGCGCGGATTTTCCCGATGGCTTTTCTGTCACCGATGAAATCATCCGCTGCTACAACGCAGGCGCAGCGGTTGTGCATCTGCACCCGCTCGATCCGTCCGGCGTGCAGGTGGCGGATAATCGCTGGCTGGCGCAGAATGTGCGCGCCGTACACGCGGCTGTCCCGATCATCGTTGAAGGCTCCACCGGCAGCCTGAGCGACAGCACGCCCGCAGAACGCAGTGTCGCGCTGGATGTGCCCGGCGTGGAGATGGGATCGCTTAACGCCGGGTCAATCAACATGGCGGGGAGGGTCTTTCTGAACCCATATCCCGACATTTGCTACTACGCCAGCGCCATGCAGCGACGCGGCATCAAACCCACGATCATGTGTTTTGACCTGTCGCACTTCGTCAATGCGGCGCGGCTGATCGCTGACGAGTTGATTACACCGCCGTATACGTTCGGCTTTGTGTTCGGTGTGCCCGACACCCTGCCCTACGCGGACCGTTATATCGAACTTTTCCTGAACGAGATGCCGCCCGGTGCGCATCTCTGGTTTCTGGTGCGGCATTTCTCGCGCGGCGCGCAGGACTTCATCAAGGCGCTGGAAAGCGGCGGGCATGTGCGTCTCGGTTTCGAGGACAGTTTTCTGCTCTCCGATGGCCGCCGTGCCCGCTCCAACGCCGAACTGGTCGAGGAAATGGTGAGGCTGGCAGAGCTGGTGGGCCGCAAGGTCGTCGACTCGGCGCGTGCGCGCGAGATCATGGGACTGGACTGGCGACATCAGGACTGAAAGCTGATCGCTGAAGACTGTTGACGGTTACTCATGAACGCTTTCATCGGCATTGACCTGGGCACAACGTTTTC
>CAYTME010000340.1:0-252 GCA_964438415.1 uncultured Pleurocapsa sp.
GGGCGCACGCCGCGCAGCAACCCCGGCACCTACACCAAGATGTTCGACGCGATCCGCACGCTGTTCGCCGAGCTGCCGGAGAGCAAGCTGCGCGGCTACACTGCCGGACGCTACAGCTTCAACGTCAAGGGTGGACGCTGCGAAAAGTGCGAAGGCCAGGGTGTGCTCAAGATCGAGATGCAGTTTCTGCCGGATGTCTACGTCACCTGCGATGTGTGCCGCGGTGCGCGCTACAACCGCGAGACGCTGCAG
>CAYTME010000340.1:266-2155 GCA_964438415.1 uncultured Pleurocapsa sp.
TACAAGGGCAAGAGCATCGCCGATGTGCTCGACATGACCGTGAGCGAGGGGCTGGCATTCTTCGCCAACCTGAGCAGCATCCGCACCAAGCTCGAGACTCTCGATGCGGTCGGCCTGGGCTACATCCGCATCGGCCAGCCGGCGACGACCCTCAGCGGCGGCGAGGCGCAGCGCATCAAACTCAGCCGCGAGCTGTCACGCCGCGCCACCGGCCAGACGCTCTACATCCTGGATGAGCCGAGCACGGGTCTGCACGCCGCCGATGTCAAACGCTTGATCGCCGTCTTGCAGACGCTGGTCGAGAACGGTAACACGGTGATCGTGATCGAGCATAACCTCGACATCATCAAGGTGGCCGATCACATTATCGATATGGGGCCAGAGGGCGGGGACGGAGGGGGGCTCGTCATCGCGCAGGGCACGCCGGAGGAGGTCGCGCAGATGGCGCACAGCTACACCGGCCAATACTTGCGCCCGTACCTCGCCGAGCGCCTGGCGATCCATGGGGGGTAGATCGCGAACCATGATCACCTGGCAAGCACATCTTCGGTGCTTGCCAGGTGAGGATAGATCGACGCTCAGCCCCTAGTCACCGCTGCCTAGCGTCATTATGGTGCGCGCCTCGTCATCGCGCAGTTCCTGTGCCACATCCTCCGAGGTCGCTGATCTGAGGAGATACATCGGGCCACCAGTTGCAAATTCGATCGCTTCCGCCTGTGTATCGAAACTGTAGTGACCCCAAAAAGTTGGATACGAAAGTGCCTATACTTATTTTAGCACCAGTTCTGGTTGCTGCATCAACCAATTTGCTTCAAATTCTGCAGGCGTGAGATAGCCCAACGCCGAGTGAATGTGCTTGCAGGTATACACGTCCTCCAAAAAGCGCCTAATGCGCTGGTAGTGTCGTGAAAGTCGGCGTACTCGCTCAGATCGACTTCCTCTTCCTTAATCGTCCGCATGAGACGTTCCGCATAGCCATTGTCTTCCGGCTTGCCGACTGCCGCCATGCTGATCTGGACGTGGTTTTCCTTCAGCAGGTCGGTGTAGTCTTGGCAGGCATACTGAAACCCCTGGTCGCTGTGATGGATCAGCGGGCAGTGACCGCCTGCCAGTGCCCGTCGCAGCGCCTTGCGCGTCAGGTGATGATCCAGTGAGCGGCTCAGATGCCAGCCGCGCACCGCACGGGTGAACACATCCATCAGCACCGCCAGATAGACAAACCCGTGTTCCAGACGCACATAGGTGATGTATCCGCCACCCAGATGTCGTCCGGGCGTGTGGTCGTCTCCCCCTTGATCAGGTTGGGATAGCGCGGGAAGGGATAGTTACTGTGGGTCGTGCGCGTCTTGCGCTTTTTCACCGGACGCTGCAAGCCCATCTGCTGCATCAGCCGTTGGATGCGCTTGTGAGTGACCGTCCAGCCCGCTCGGCGCAGCAGCGCCGTCAGACGGCGATAACCATAGGTCGGGTACGCGCCGGCCAGCGTCAGCAGCGCTTGCCGCAATTCAGCGCTGTCGCGCTCCTCGACGGCGTGGTAAAACGTGCTGCGCGCCAGCCCGATGACGGCACAAATCTCCGCCACGGGATACGCTTCCGCTCGCAGCGTCATGACCGCTTGCTGTTTCTGCGCGACGTCCCATCCAGCAAGCGCGAGGCTTTTTTTGCAATCTCCAACTGCATTGTCAGCTTCCCGACCATCTGCTCCAGCTCCGCGATCCGTTCCGCATCCCCGCTGTTGGGTGCGCCTTTCTCAAACGCCTGTGGTGCGGCTGCCAAGAACTGCATTTTCCAGTCGTTGACCATCGGTGCTGTCAGGTCGTACTCCCGGCACGCTTCTGCAACCGTCTTTTCCCCGCTCAGCAGTTCCAGCACCACCCGGCTCTTGAACT
>CAYTME010000341.1:0-2137 GCA_964438415.1 uncultured Pleurocapsa sp.
GAATACCTACTGCCGCTGGTGAAAGTGGGCGGCGTGGCCGTCGCGCAGAAGTCCAAAGGGGTCGAAGACGAAATCGAACGCGCCGACACCGCCATTCTGCTGCTGGGCGGCCTCAGCGCCGAGGTCGTGCCGGTGCGCGTGCCGGGTCTCCCCGACGAACGCAACCTGATCGTGATCGAAAAACTGGCGGCCACGCCCGAGGACTATCCGCGACGAGTGGGCGTGCCGGCAAAGAAGCCGATCAAGTGACGGAGATCAATCCTCGATCCGCCCCCTGACCACCTTCAACAGCTTTGCGTGCGCGCGGAAGTCTGCCGTAAACATCTCCGGGTCGGTGCTGGTCAAAATCGATTGGTGTGCGCCGTTGATCTGGCTCAACAGGAAACCGCGCCGATTCATGTCAAGTTCGGCCATCACCTCGTCCAGCAGCAATATCGGCCAGTCGCCGATCTTCGCGCGCAGCCAGTGCACCTCGGCCAGCTTCAGCGCCAGCACGGCAGTGCGTTGCTGTCCGCGTGAGCCGAACGTCCCCAGATCGATCTCGTCCGCGATGAAGCGCAGCTCGTCGCGATGGGGGCCGACCAGCGTCGTGCCCCGCGCCAGCTCTTCGCCTCGCCTGGCCGCCAACTGCTTGAGATAGGCAGCCTGCGCCTGCGCCAGCGTCGCCTCCGGCGATTGAGTGGGCAGATCGAGGTCGAGGCTGCGTTGATAGATCGGTGTCCGAGGCTGATCCGGGCCGAACGACGGCTGATAGCGCAGGTGCAGGTTATGCCGTTCGCTCGTCAGGGTACGATGCCGCTGATCGGCCAGCGCCTCCAGCTGCGCGATCGCCGCCTGCCGCCGCAGCGTGATCAGCGCACCCGACCGGGCCAGCTGCTCATCCCAGTAGATCAACTGATCGGGATCGCCGCCGGTCTCAGCCAGCTGCTTGAGCAGCGCATTGCGCCGCGCCAGCACGTCGCCGAACAGATCGAGCGCTTCGACGTACTCCGCATCGACCTGGGACAGGACATTGTCCAGATAACGGCGCCGATTGCCGGGGCCGCCGCTGACGATCTCCACATCGTCGGGCAGGAACATGACCACCGCGATCTGACCGATCAGATCCGCGCCCTTGACCACCACGCCGTTCACTTTGATCTGCTTGCGAAAGCGCCAGCCGTCTTCGGTGTTGGCCGGTTCGAGCATCAGCACCAGCTCGATGTGCAACGGGCGATCGCCGCGCACCACATCTGCCACGATGCGCGCGTAGGGCGTGCGACTTTCGGCCGATGCCAGCCAGTGGATCATCTGTCGATCGCTGGCCGTGTGGGACGAGCGGCCGGTCGCTAGCACGTAAATCGCTTCTAGCAGGCTGGTCTTGCCCTGCGCATTGTCGCCGTGCAGCAGAATCGCCTGCGCGGGCAGATCAAGCTCCAGCCGGGCGTAGGTGCGAAAGTTAGTGAGTGACAGGTGACGGAGGTACATGATGAGCAATGCGTGACGAATCATGCGTAACTGAGCCGTGATTGTAACACAGATAAAGCGATCGGCGGTATAATTCGGTCATCTGCGCTTAAGGAGTTGCCAGCGTGCGGCGATTAATCTCGACTTCAATGCTCGTTGCCGTAATTGTCTCGCTGCTACCGATGGGACGGCTCTATGCCCAAGACACATCCGCACCGGTGAAAGTCGTCATCCCTGGCACGCACCAATCGGAACTGGGCTGCGCTGCCGACTGGCAGCCCGATTGCGACGAGACCGCGCTGACCTACGACGCGCAATCGGACGTGTGGACGGGCGAATTTGAGATTCAGCCCAAAAATGATCAAGACGGGCGAGGGCCGCGCTACAAAGCCGCGTTGAACGGCAGCTGGAGCGAGAATTACGGCGCAAAAGCGCAGGCCGGCGGCGCGGACATCCCGCTGGTAGTGGATGAACCGACGCGCGTCAAGTTCTACTACGATCACAAGACACACTGGGTGACGGACAACTTCAATTCGATCATTCTGGTGGCGACCGGCGACTTTCAGAGCGAGCTGGGCTGCGCGCAAGACAACGATCCGACTTGCTTACGCTCATGGCTGATTGACCCTGACGGAAACGGCGTGTTCAACTTTGTGACGGGCGGAGGGGCCACGGTCGGCCAGGAGCTGAT
>CAYTME010000342.1:0-558 GCA_964438415.1 uncultured Pleurocapsa sp.
TCACCAGCGTGATGGTGCCCATCCTGAGCCGCCTGCAAGATCAACCCGAACGCTACGCGCGCGCCTATAGACTTGCGTTGTTGGGTGCAAGCACGCTCTCGCTGCCACTGTCGGCGCTGCTTCTGTGTGTGGCGGACGACGTCATCTTGGTGCTGCTCGGTCGCAAGTGGATGGATTCGGTGCCCATCTTTCGCGCGCTCGGCCCTGCGGCCATCATCAGCACCTTCACGATGTCGATCGGATGGGTGTATCAATCGATGGGGCACGTACGCCGTCAGCTCATCTGGAACTTGATCGCGATCCCGATCTATCTGGCCTGCTATGCGATCGCGCTGCCGTTCGGGACGGTGGCAGTCGGCGCATCGCTCAGCGTATCGCTGACCGTGATGATCTTGCCAACGCTACACTACGCCTACAAGGACACCTCCCTACGCCTGGCCGACTTCTTCTCCGGGATCTGGCGCCCTTGCGTGGCAGCGGCCGTCGCATCGGGGGCGCTGCTGCTTGCCATGAGTCGCCTGGTGCCCGAGTTTGCTCCGATCGTCCGTCTCGTGGTGC
>CAYTME010000342.1:595-895 GCA_964438415.1 uncultured Pleurocapsa sp.
TATCTTGTCCCGGGCGGCAAGCGAGCACTGCACGACCCCTCGGGCCTGGCAGCCCTGCGCAAGAGCAAAGAGCCTCAACCCACGCCGCAAGAGACCTAGTGCAATGGACGGCAAGAAGATCGAGCGGAAAATAAAAAGGGGCCTCAACCTAGGCCTGCGCTACGCGGGACACGTACCGCTCTTTCGCGCGGTGAACAACCAGGTGCGGCTCGCGATGAACGCGAAGCGACCCGAGCGCATGCTGGAGATCGGCCCCGGAGCCGAACGCATCCCGGGCTTTGAGACCATCAACATCGTCGC
>CAYTME010000342.1:915-2077 GCA_964438415.1 uncultured Pleurocapsa sp.
CATCGCGGACGTGTCGCGACGCCTCCCATTTCCCGACGATACATTCTCGATCATTTATACGAGCCACGTGCTCGAGCACATCGGCTGGCCCGATGTCCCCGAGGTTTTGCGCCAATGGAAGCGCGTCCTACGCCCCGGCGGTGTGCTCGAGGTCTGGGTCCCCGATGGCGTCAAGATCTGCCAGCGTTGGCTCGAGTACGAGCTCGACGGCGTCGATCGCACTTCCGAGGACGGCTGGTACAAGTTCAACCCTGACAAGGATCCGTGTCGCTGGGCCAACGCCCGTCTCTTGCGCTTTGGCCAAGGACCAGGCGGCGTACGCGAGAGCAACTGGCACCACGCCTTCTTTTCACCGCGCTTTCTGTGCAAGGTGTTACAAGAGGCAGGTTTTTCCGACGTGCGCTTGCTGGAGCCATCAGAGGTGCGCAGCGTCGACCACGGCTGGATCAACTTGGGAGCACGCGGAACAAAGCCATGAACTACCGCGGCTTCGAGGATCTCAACCGCGCGATCCGATCGGGGTTCCACAAACTGCCGCGCGACATCGATCTCGTCGTCGGTATCCCGCGCAGTGGCCTTCTCCCGGCCGCGCTCATCGCGCTCCATCTCGACGCGCCGCTGACCGACATCGACGGGCTCATCGCGGGGCGTTTGACCAGTGTTGGGAAGCGTCACTTCGGCTGGAAAGATGCAGACATCCTGGGACAAACCCGCCATGTTCTCATCGTCGACGACAGCATTAGCACGGGTCGACAGATACAGATGGTCCGCGAGCGACTGCTCCAGCACCGGGTACCTCATCGCCTCTCCTACTGTGCGATCTATGCCACCCATGAGTCTGCGAACCAGATCGACGTGTTCATGGAGGTCGTCCCTGCTCCACGCATCTTCGAGTGGAATATTCTGCACTCGAAGCACCTGGCCCGCTTCTGCGTCGATATCGACGGTGTTCTGTGCCTGGATCCCGATGAAGCGCAAAGCGACGACGGACCCGTCTATGCAGAGTTTCTACGTGCGGCGCACCCGCTCTTCAAGGTGACAAGGCCGATCGGATGGTTGGTGACTTCGCGACTCGACAAGTACCGGAGCGCGACCGAAGCGTGGCTGCAACGGCACGGAGTGCAGTACCAGAACCTGGTCATACTGAATGTGCCGGACGCCG
>CAYTME010000343.1:0-253 GCA_964438415.1 uncultured Pleurocapsa sp.
CAAGAAGGTCGTGCTGGCGAAGCCGCAGCTTGCCGGGGCAGATCGCTGCGCCGGATCGACCGTCACAAACAGACAGTCGCGCGCGCCGAACGACGCGAGCGTCCCGCGGATGAATTGTGAGTTGAGATTGCCGATCAAAAGCGTACCGCTGCCGTTCTTCAGCACCAAAGTACCGACATTGATACCTGCGCGGTCGCCAAAAAGTGTCAGTGTGCCGGTATTGTAGACCAGTGTCACCGTCGGTCCATCGATT
>CAYTME010000343.1:408-2049 GCA_964438415.1 uncultured Pleurocapsa sp.
CAGCACCGCCACCAGCGGCGCGCTCCCCCAAGCGTTTGCGTACTGTGGCAGCAGCACATCCGCCTCGCGCAAACTGACCCGTGTCATCACCTCCGCCCCACCGCCGCGATACAGCACAGTCAGGATCGGGCTGGTCGTGGGCGGCAGCGGGAGCGCGCGCTGCCACGTCTGCCAGTCGGTGAGTGGACGGCCCTGCTCGTCGAACAGGCGCACCTCGGTCGCGCTGCGCAGCCAGTTTCCCACCCCGCGCGGATACGTCTCATTGGTGAGATAGATGACACCCGCGCGCGGATCGGCCAGCGCCGGCAGCACGTTCGGCTGTGCCGCGACGACGACCAGGTAGACAAAACCAAGCCTGTAAGGGACGGCGGCGACACCCGCCTCGCGGTACCAGCCGTTGGTCACCACCCGATTGTGTACATCCGATCCGCGCCAGAACGCGATCGCGCCGGCCACGTTCGGACGCGCCGAGGCGATTTCGCTCAGCACGATCTGTTCGCGTCCGCCGAAGGTCGGCCAATTGTATTCGGGCAGCAGTGCGCGCGTTCGCGGATCTTCGCCGCGGCGCCCCGTATGGATGGCCGCGCCCGCCGGGATCTGCGGCAGCGAAAGCACATACTGCGCCTGATCGAGCGCCATCCGCTCCAGGATCGCGTTGGGCAGCAGAGGGGCAAGACCCTGCTCTAGCCGCCATGCGTTGAGCGCCGCCAGCAGCGCGCGCGCCTCGCTGTCGTTCTGCTGTGCTGCTGCGGGCTGTGGTGTGAGCAAGAGCATCAGGGCGAGAAGCCACACTCCCCAAGATCGACAACGAATGATGATGCCCATGATCGCCCTCCTCACGGTTGGTGCGCGCACACGTGTTACAATCATGTGATAAACAACCTCAATTTAACAATAGTGCCTTGCGACCGCCTATTGCCATTGATGGTTGTGCACCGCCGCAGCATAATCGGTCTCATGGCAAGAGGCACTGCAGAAGGGGGTGAACGTGGATATTGCGCACGCCTTTAAGTTCGCTTTCGACGATCCGCAGGCAGTGAGCAAACTGGCGATACTGATCGTTATCACCCTGCTCTCGATCCTGTTCACTCCAGTGCTGATCGGGCTGGCGGGCTGGGCGGTGCTGCTTGGCTATCAGATCGCATTGATGGGCAACGTGGCAGCGGGCATTCAACATCCACTGCCGCGCTGGGACGACCTGAGCGAATACTTCAGCACGGGGACACAGGCGCTCATCGGGGGGCTGGTGTATGGACTGCCGCTGCTGCTGTTGGCTTGCGGCCTGGGCGGGCTGGCATGGCTGACGGGCGATGGCGGCGGCGCGCTCATCGGGCTGGCGAGCTGCTGTTTGATCCCGCTGCTGCTGGTGTATGGACTGATCGCCCTGCCGATGTACAACCTCGCGCTGGGACGCTTCGTCGAAGACCCACGGCTGGGCGTTTTTCTCGATTTCGGCGGTCTGTTGGGGGCGCTGCGCGCGCGCGTGGACGTGGCGGGGCGTTTCGTCCTGCTGGCGCTCTTCGCCGGGCTGATCCTTGGCTTCATCAACAGCATCCCGTGCCTGGGCACGCTTGCATCCATGGCGCTGACGGTGCCAGTGAACGGGATGCGGGCGGCGCAGTTCTACGGTGAAATGCGAGA
>CAYTME010000344.1:0-2032 GCA_964438415.1 uncultured Pleurocapsa sp.
AGCGGTAGAGGTGCTCCGGCACGCGGATCTCGACCGTGTCGGTGTCTTTGCGATTGCGCAGGCGGATCTCGAACGACTCCTCGACCACATTGCGGCTGATCGTGCGGAAGTCCGTCTGCCGGCGCTCGCCGACCAGGTCGAAGGCGTTGCCCAGATACAGGCGTACCGTCTCGCCCTTCGGCGTGTGGTCGATGCGATTCTCGCCGATCAGCAGCGCTGCGCCGTCGATATCTTCTTGATAGACGCGCACGCGGCCGGCGGGCAGGTCGGCGGCCAGGCCGCTCTCCTCGCCGGTGCTGAACTCCAGGTAGTTCTGCACATCGGTGATGCCGGTCTGCATGTAGTACTGGTCGACGATCGGGCTGTAGTATCCGTAGAAAGGCCCCGCGCCTTCGTAAACGAAGAAGGTGCTGGCGCGGATGCCCGCGCCGCTGACGAATTCGACCTGCTTCGTCTCGTTGTTGGCGACCGTCACCGGACGCCCGATCTCGTAGAGCTGGTACTCGAAGAATTCCCGCTGCGTCACCTGTGGGGTGGCTGGCACGGCCATCGCCACCGCGTCCATCGTCTGCATGCGCAGTTCTGGCTCCGGCAGGCGGTTGACATCCCCGGCCACCAGCTTGACCAGCGCATCGCGGTAGGTCGCGCCGCTGCGGTTGTCGAGCGTGATCCAGCCGTTCAAGTCGAGCGACTGGTTGCCCGCCGCCAGCAGCAGGATGTAATCCGCCGTCCACGACATGCCGCCGGTCAGGTACGTCAGCTCGACCTGCTGCGCGCCGCCCTGCGCGCTCTGCAGCAGCCAGCGCAGCGTCGGGCGTGTGATCAGGCCGCCGGGCAGGTCGGGGAAGCGCATGTCACGGATGTGCTCGGTGCGCACCACGACCACGCGCCCATCGCTGCTGCGCACGATGATCTCGCCGCCGCGCCCGCTCAGGAGCTGGCCGCTGTGGGTGACACCGTCCATTGTCACGACCTCGATATTCTGGTCGAGGTAGCGGTTGATCAGCGCGGCGCTGTCCACCAAGTCGTAGAGGTAATTCTGCTCCAGCACGACCGTCCCAGCGGGGTCGGTCAGCGAGCTGAAGCTGACCGAGGTCGGGTCGATCGAGGCGGCCACGTCGGTGAAATCGAGCGTGTTGACGCCTGGTTCGAGCGTGAAGGTGCGCCGGTCGCGCACGAGCGCCGACCCCTGATTGTAGACGGTCAAACTGACGGCATCGCTGCCCATGGCCGAGTCCTCCTGCGCATCGACGCGCGGCTGCACGAGTATGGCAGCGCCCAACAGCGCCAGCACGGTGACCAAGATCGGTTTCCATCGCTTCATCGTCTTCATGCCTCCTCATCTGGGGGATGAGCGCACGGCTCATCCCCTACCGCGATTCTAGCTTCGATCTGAAGACGTGCGATGGGCAGATTTAGTTCCCGAACGCGCTGCTCAGACAGCGCTATACCAGCAGCCGCAGCGGGTTTTCGACCAGCGTCTTGAAAAGCTGCATGAACTGCGCGCCCTCCGCGCCGTCGCTGACCCGGTGATCGATGCTGATCGTCGCCTTCATGCGGCTGCCAACGCCGAGCGTCCCATCGGCCAGCACGACCGGAGTCGGGCGCGCCGAGGCCACCGCCAAGATGGCCGATTCGGGTGGGTTGATGATGGCCACGAAGTGCTCGACATCGTAGGCACCCAGGTTGCTGACCGTGAACGTGCTGCCCTGGACATCCTCCGGCTTGACTTTGCCCTCGCGCGCACGGGCGATCATGGCTTTGTTCGCCGCTGCGATGCTGCTGATGCTCGTCTTGTCGGCGTCTCTGGCGACGACGTTGATCAAGCCGCCGCCCGGCAGCGCGACCGCCATGCCGATGTGGATGCGCTTGTGGCGCACCAGCTTATCGCCGTAGAAGTGCGTATTCAGGTTGGGGAAGCTGATCAGCGTCAGCGCCGCCGCCTTGACGATCAAGTCGTTGACGGTGACCTTGCGCTCGTCTGGCAGTTCGGCGTTCAGTTCGGCGCGCAGCGCCATCAGCGCTGCCGTAT
>CAYTME010000345.1:0-880 GCA_964438415.1 uncultured Pleurocapsa sp.
CATCCAGAGCGAGGTCTTCGGCCCGGTGCTGACGATCAGCACGTTCGACAGCGACGAAGAAGCCGTTCGTCTCGGCAACGATGTGCTGTACGGACTGGCCGCCAGCGTGTGGACGCGCGATATTGGCCGCGCGATGCGCGTCGCCCGCGATCTAGAGTTCGGCACCGTCTGGATCAATGACCATATCCCGCTCGCCAGTGAAACGCCGCACGGCGGCTTCAAGCAGTCCGGCTTTGGCAAAGACCTGTCGGCGGAAGCCGTCAGCGATTACAAGATCACCAAGCATGTGATGATCAAACTCGACTAGGCACCGGGTCGAGCGGTCTCGGAGCCGCTCACCCCGCCTCCAACAAACTTCGAGACGATGAAACGCCGATGATGAAAGTTCAAACCAAGTCCAATCAGTCTGTCGCGATCGGTCTCAAGAACGTCTCGCGGCATTTCGGCGCGGTACGCGCGCTCGATGACGTGACGCTCGACATCTACGACGGCGAGTTCTTCTCGATGCTCGGCCCCTCTGGCAGCGGCAAGACGACCTGCCTGCGTTTGATCGCCGGCTTCGAGCAGCCCACCAGCGGCAGCATCCTGCTGCATGGGCGCAGTGTCGTCGGCGTGCCGCCCTACGAGCGCGATGTCAACACCGTCTTCCAGGATTATGCGCTGTTCCCACACATGACGGTTGCCGACAATATCGGCTACGGGTTGATGGTGCGCAAAGTGCCAAAAGCCGAGCGTCAGCAGCGCGTCGAAGAGATGCTGGCGTTGGTACGGCTGACGGGTATGGGCGGGCGCAAGCCGTCGCAGCTTTCCGGAGGCCAGCGGCAGCGGGTGGCGCTGGCGCGCGCCCTCATCCTCAAGCCGAGCGTCCTGCTGCTTGACG
>CAYTME010000345.1:914-1876 GCA_964438415.1 uncultured Pleurocapsa sp.
GATCGAACTCAAAGCGATCCAGCAGCAGGTCGGCATCACGTTCATCTACGTGACGCATGACCAGGAAGAGGCGCTAACGATGAGCGACCGCATCGCCGTTTTCAATCACGGCAAGATCGAGCAGGTCGGCAGCCCGGCGGAAGTCTACGAACGCCCGGCCACCGCATTCGTGGCCGGTTTCGTCGGAACGTCGAACATCGTCAGCGGTGCAGCAGCGCAGCATTTGACGGGCAGCAGCCGCGCTTTCAGCGTGCGGCCGGAAAAGATCAAACTGTGCTCGCCCGATGCAAGCGCTCCGTCCGGCTCAGTTGCGGCACTCGGCACTGTGCGCGATGTCGTCTACCTGGGCATGCACACGCGCTATCTGGTCGAACTTGACGACGGTGGCGATCTGACCGTCGTGCAGCAGAACCTCGAGGCCACAAGCATGAGCGTGTTGAGCAGCAAAGGCCAGCGCGTCAAACTCATCTGGCCGCAGGAGTTCAACCGAGTGGTGGAGCTGTAAGTCAGTTCATCGGAGTTTGGAATCATCGCGAGGTCTCATGGCAGCGATCACCCCATCTGTTCCAGCGCCACCACCATCCTGGCCGCGACGCCTTTCCCGCTTTTTCTACACGCGCCCTAATCTTGGGCTGTTCCTGCTGCTCCTGCTCCCGCTCGGTTGGCTGGTCATCTTCTATCTGGGCAGCATCGGCGCGCTGCTGACGCAGAGCTTCTTCTACATCGACGACTTCAGCGGGCGCATCATCCGCGAATTCTCGCTCCGCACCTATCAGGATTTAGCCACGCCCGCGCACCTCGATATCGTGCTGCGCACAGTCGGGATGGCGGCAGCGGTCTCGGTCGTCGCCGCACTGATCGCGTTCCCGCTGGCGTACTACATGGCGCGCTACGCCAGCCACCGCATACGCGGGCTGCTCTATCTAGCGGTCATGATCCCGCTCTGGTCAAGCTATCTGGTG
>CAYTME010000346.1:0-245 GCA_964438415.1 uncultured Pleurocapsa sp.
AGGATGCTACCGTTTTTGTTTTTTCTTTTGGTTATCAATGTCTCACTGAACTAACGGCCACCAGTATAATGCACTCAGGGGAGAAATTCAATATCAGGGGGTCACTATGGGTCACAAAAGGTTCAGGCGGGGTGCGACCTGTACCGTTCGCCCGATACAACACAACCGCCGTCCACGCTGGTTATATCACCGAGTTTTTTGCCTTTGAGATGAATGCCGAATTCAATCAGTATCTTCGCCGCGAT
>CAYTME010000346.1:255-1529 GCA_964438415.1 uncultured Pleurocapsa sp.
AGGTGTAGATATTCGATACCACCTCAATAATTTTCCCCCGACACATTCAAGGCGGCGCGCACGATTTTCGAGACGCAGGGCGACAGCCTCAAATTCCTCAACCGTACAGAATCGCTCCTGAGCAGCCATCGACTGCCCGTTACGCTCACTTCCGCTGCTGCCGGGCGGTATCTTCTTCGTCTTCGGCATAATCCAGCAGTTCATCGAGGCTGATCTGCTGCAAGCGGTTTTCAGCCATCGCGGCGCGCAGTTCGTTGCTGATCTCGCCATCCTCGCTCAGGTGGCGGCGGACAACACGCGACGCGGATTCCTCCCAGCCGAAGCGATGCACGGCCAGCAGCATATCGTCGGCGCTGACACGCAGCTCCCATTCACCATCCATCGCCTGCGCATCATGCACTGGAATGCGCGCCGCCGGGGTAATGAGGTTGCGTCCACGCTCCAGTTGATGATGCTCCTCGCGTGAGAACAGCGTCTCGCCATCGGCATCCAGTATTTCAAAACGGATGCGCCCGACGGCTTTGGTCGGCAGCCGAAGCTGGACATAGGGCTGAATATAGTCAATGTCGTCCAGCACATCGCGGGTGCGGTAGATCACCGGCTCCTGATCGCCTTTGAAGGCCATCACGCCGATGTCGGTCGCCAGCACGCGCACCGTTTCCGGGTCATGCCCGGCGGCCTCAACTGCCGTGAGGGCGTGCTGATAGATGCGGCGGCGCTGGTCGTCGGTTTCTTCGATTTCGACTTCCTGTGTGGGGGGCGGGCTGTAACGGCGCATGCTGGAACTGCTGCGCGTCGAGACGAACGTCCACTTTCAAACTGGCGCACCAGCATGAAGATGCCCAGCATGAACAGGATAATCATAGCAAGGCTGATGCCCTCTGCAAGCGCCGACACGCCCAGGAACAGCAGAAACAGGCCCAGCATGATTTCTGAAAAACGGCGATTATTGGGCATGATTTAGCTCTTGCGCCTCTCCTGACCGCGCATCAGGTCTTCAAAGCTGAGCGGGGTCTCTGTGCTGGATGAGCGATCTACAAGCCGTTCTTCCAGTTCGCGCTCGCGCTGGAACACCGACGGCGAGACGCTGAACGACAGCATTCCCAGCCATGTCGAATCGACCGACACGCGCAAATCCCACTCGCCGCCGCTGCGTCCCAGATCGTCATTGGTCAGCAGCGGCAGATGATGATCGGCAAGGATGTTCATTTCGCCGTCGCGCAAATAGGTGCGCATCTCATGCACATAGCGCCGGCTGCCATTCTGGTCGATAA
>CAYTME010000346.1:1592-1805 GCA_964438415.1 uncultured Pleurocapsa sp.
TGAACGGGCGCACGCCGTCATCGTCGCCGGAGACGCTGCGGCTCTTGCGCATAACCATGCCTTCCGGGCTGGCCTGCGAACTAATCAGGCCGATGTCCAGCAGCGTCAGGCTGGTGGCGGTGTAACCGCCCAGACGGCGGCGGGCGCGTTCGGCGGCTTCGCGCGCGTCGTTGCTCATCCGCATTCGCGTCAGCGGCGACACGGCAATCGATT
>CAYTME010000347.1:0-1793 GCA_964438415.1 uncultured Pleurocapsa sp.
CTTACGAGTGGCGAAAAGCTGTTTAGTTTGCTGACTTAGCGGATGAGGCACTAAGTGCCTAGGGTGGGCGCGGGGCAGGGCGATATGCCCGGCGACAATACGCCGTGCCTCATCGAGCGTTGGCACCCAACTGACGTGGTCGATAGCGTGCAGCGCTGGGCGCACAGTCCTGACCATCGTCTCGACGAACGAGTCCTGATAATCGGTCACGCCGACGATCGGCCGCATCTGTGACGGGATATTCGAGGCAAGGGCACGCATATTGGGCAGCAGGTTGAGGACAGGGTAGGCGCGCCACGCGATCGAATCGACATTGAGGATGAGCGCTGGGTAAACTCGCCTTCGGCTGACGAGGATGTGGAGGCGGTTCATCGCATCCCAGACTTCGTCCCACGTCCAATGGCCGCAAATATCGAGCCGAATGGCGAGTTTGTCGGGTGTGTCCCAGCCGGCTGATGCTGCCATAATCACCTTCGCTTACTGTCGTTTCTGGCACAAGTAAATGTTTACGCGGTATTATAACTCAAATTCTTGCGATTTTTTTCATCGAGTTCCTTAAGGATCGTTGAAAGGCACGGTCAAGCTATCATGAGAGCGACTCTCACCCTACTTCCCGGTGACGGCATCGGCCCGGAGGTCATTGCGCAAGCGGTACGTGTGTTGGATCGCACAGCCTCCCGCTTCGGTCATGCGTTCACGTATCATGAGGCGCTGATCGGCGGGCACGCCATCGATACCACTGGCAGCCCGCTGCCGCCGGAGACTTTGCGCACAGCCGAGGCCAGTGACGCATTGCTGATGGGGGCGGTCGGTCTGCCCAAGTTCGACGCAGCGCCCGTGCGCCCGGAGCAGGGCTTGCTCGGCATCCGCAAGCACTTCGGTTTGTTCGCCAATCTGCGCCCGGTCAAGGCTTACCCGGCGCTGGCAGCCTACGCTCCGCTGCGACCGGAACTGCTTGAAGGTGTCGATCTGCTGTTCGTGCGCGAGCTGACCGGCGGTATCTACTTTGGCGAGCGTCAGGAGCAGGGTGATGGGGACAGCGCCTATGATACTGAGCTGTACACCGTCACCGAGGTCGAGCGGGTGGCACATGTGGCCTTTCGAGCGGCGCAGCTTCGCCGGCGCAAGGTCACCTCGGTCGACAAGGCAAATGTACTGGCTTCGATGCGTCTGTGGCGCAGGACAGTGACCCGCGTCCACGAGGATTACGCGGATGTCACCCTCGAACACGCTTTGGTCGATAGCTGCGCGATGCATTTGCTGACGCGCCCGGCCAGCTTCGACGTGCTGCTCGCGAGCAATATGTTCGGCGATATCCTCAGCGATGAGGCGTCGGTGCTGGCAGGGTCGCTGGGGATGCTTCCGTCGGCATCATTGGGTGATGGGCGCTTCGGACTTTACGAGCCTGTGCATGGCAGCGCGCCGGATATCGCTGGACAAGGCAAGGCAAACCCGACCGGCACGATCCTGAGCGCGGCGATGCTGCTGCGCTACAGCCTTGGCTTGGAGGAGGAGGCGCGCGCGATTGAAGCGGCAGTCGAGTCTGCCCTTGCGGCGGGGGCACGGACGGCAGATATCGCGGGCGGCGGTGCGTGGGTGAGCACCGCTGAATTTACTGACGACGTGATCGGGCGTATCTAAGCCGATGGTCGAAACATGTCCCTGATCCACGACCTCGGCGAGCAGCGCTTCAAGTCCAAAATGCGCTGCTCGGTCGTGAATTACTTTCGACCACTGGTTTAGTGCCTCATCCGGCAAGTGGACAGAGAATGGGGTAAAGTAGAGGGCGGAGG
>CAYTME010000348.1:0-816 GCA_964438415.1 uncultured Pleurocapsa sp.
CCTCCCAGACGAACATCACGAACTCCGCGGGCGTGCCGAAGACGATGAGCGGCAGGAGGTTCCGGTCGTTGACAGCGCCGAGCACATAGTCGTAGACACCGAGCATGAGCAGCAGGAACGACCCGGAGATGCCCGGCAGGATCATCGCGCAGATGGCGATTGCCCCACTGACAAACAGCACCAGCGGCGTGTGATCGCTGTCCTGCATCGGGCGCAGTCCGACGATGATAAACGCGCCGACTGCTCCCACGATCAGCAGGACAAGATTGACCGGCGTCCATTTCAGCTTCGATCCAATGGCGATGATCGATGCGATCACGAGTCCGCCGAAGAAAGCAAAGACAAAGGTCGGCGCGTTTACCGAGCAGGTTTGAGAGCGCGATGATCGCCGTCCCAATGCCGAGCGCGACGGCGATCAGAAATGTCAGCGAGACATGCGCGAACAGTTCCTTGAATTTCAGCCCGACCGCCAGCCGGATCGCCGTCAGATTGAAGGACTTGATCGCGTTGAGCAGCGTGTGATAAATGCCGAGGATGAATGCCATCGTCCCGCCAGAGACGCCCGGCACGATGTCCGCCGCGCCCATCGCAAAGCCCGTCAGGAAAAGCCGAAGATACTGCTGCGGCGTGCGCGGTTTGCCAAGATCGATCTGCTGCATGGTGGTGACTCCAGGATTCCTAAAATGATCGGACGAATCATGCCCGACGAAATGTCCGGCGTCAATGCCATTCGCGCTGTTCAGGGATAATGGTCTGGAAGGCTGACGACTTCGGAGGCTTTTGGGGGCGGCTGTGTCCGCGCCTGATCAAGAGGCG
>CAYTME010000348.1:835-1060 GCA_964438415.1 uncultured Pleurocapsa sp.
AGCAGCGACATGACTCCTGCGCCCGCCGCAAGCGCGCCGACGATCAGCACGCTGAAGTAAATCACGGTGATGATCATCAGGACACAGCCGATCAGGATGGCGAGTCCGTCGCGCTGAAGCATCCCGGCTGCCAGAAACAGGATGCCCCAGCCGGGCAGCGTGTTCGAGAAGGGGATCAGACCGAAGGGAAAGATCAGCAGGATGCCGCCGAAGAGCAGCATCAGC
>CAYTME010000348.1:1082-1781 GCA_964438415.1 uncultured Pleurocapsa sp.
GGCTGATGCGCGGCTTGACGATCCGATCCAGCCGCGCGAGAAGCTGTGATCCCCGCGCCATCGCCAGTTTTAACCCGGCGGAAGCGATAGGGCGCTCGATCAGCGCGCCGGGCAGCCAGGGTATGCGGTTGAGCGTGATACCGATAGCGATCAGGATGATGACCGCGCCAAAGACGGTGCTGACGCCGGGAATGGAGATTGGCACCAGGAACGGTATCGTGAGAAACATGCAGAACAGGAGCAGTCCTTGTTCCCCGACCAGCGCCATGAGTTGACGCACCGTGACAGACTCGCCTTCAATTGACCCGGCGATATCGGACATGGTTTTGCTCAACGGCTTATCAGTGTCCTGAAAGTGAACTGCCATTGAGACTCCTTCATGCACTTTATGAATCAGTGCGCGTAGTTTGCACGACATGGGCAGGGGCGTCAATGGCGAAACATGGTATAGTTAGATTGCCCGAAGTGAACATCAACCGAAGGAAAATCGTCCTCATGCAAACGCTGGATCGGCTGATCAAACTGGCGGGCGCGGCATCGTCGGCGGTGGGGGCGGTCGGAAATGCCGTGCAGCGTGCCGAGACGCTGCGTTTTCCGCTGCATCCGGGTGTGGCGTTCTATCTGCACGCGGAGCGGGCTGTCGTCTCGATTACGCGCGGCGCTGACCCCTCCGTCCGCGTCGAGGCGCGCTGGCAGCGG
>CAYTME010000349.1:0-280 GCA_964438415.1 uncultured Pleurocapsa sp.
ACCTGTGGGCGGCGCTGCAAAAAGCGGCAGCGCTCTGATCTACAGCGCCCCGACCTTCGAGGCGAAGGCGCGCAGACGTTCTGCCGCCTTCTCTTTGATCGGCGGGCCGTGCCCGAAACAGATGATCTCCGGATTGAGATCGACGATCCGCTTGAGCGAGCGCTTGTTCTGCTTCATGTCGGGCGTGTAAGCCGCGAACGGCAGCCGCAGGCGGATCATGTGCAGGACGACATCGCCGCAGAAGAGGATGCGCATTTGCGGCTGCCAGAAGGCGAGATGG
>CAYTME010000349.1:302-1776 GCA_964438415.1 uncultured Pleurocapsa sp.
AGATGACGTGCAGCCCGCCCAGGACTTCCGGCAGCCGGTCGCCATCGGTGACGACGCGATCGACCGGCACAGGCGTCAGGGTTTGGGGCTTGCTGGTCATCGCCAGGCGTGCCAAGAGCGGCACCTGTTCGCGCTTGGGCCTGGCGATCGGTTTTTTGCCTTCGATGTACGGGCGTTCGTAGGCCGAGGCGATCAACTGCGCCCCGGTCGCGGCCTTGAGGGCGCTTAATCCGCCGACATGGTCGGTGTGGCCGTGTGTGATCAGGATGCGCTTGACATCCGATGGGCTGCGTCCGCTGCGCGCAAGCTGGCGCAAGATGCGTCCCGCAGCCAGCTTCAGCCCCGTGTCGATGAGCGTGAGGCCATCGTCGTCTTCCAGCAGGTAAACACGGCCGACGATCAGCCCGCTAAAAGTGAAAACGCGGTCGATAATCTTGTGCATGAATCAATCTCACAAGCAGAAGCGATCTATTCCGAACAAGATTACCACGCGCCAGCGGAGTTCGCTACTGTTTGAGTTGTTCCCGCGCCGCGCGGATGGCCGCTTCGACGGTGTCATCGAGCGCGTGGTCGATCTCCGCGTCGCTGGCACCGCCGGCGGCGATCAGCTCACCTGCCTCCAGCCGGTCGATTGCTTTCAGGACCTGGATGCCGCGTTCTGTCCACAGCTCACGTTCGACGCGATAGCTCACCTCGTCGAGTTTGCCGAGCGCGTAATCCTCATCGAGATCGCGCAGATTGCGCAGCACGCGCTCGTAGTACAGGCGGGCGCGGTCGTATTGGCGCGTGTCTTGATCGTCTCCCCGGCGCGTGCCGCTCTGCATGAGCGGCAGCACGATGATGGCGGCCAGCAGGCCGGCGATGACCAGCGCGAAGATCAAACCCGGCACGCTCATGAGTTGGCCGCCAGCGCACCATCGAGGATCGCGGACAGATTTTCGACCGTGACGCGCGTCGAGCCGATCAACCGCTCGATGATCTGGCCGTTTTGGTCGATGATGAAGGTCTCCGGCACGGCGCGGATGAAGTATGCGTCAGCGATGCGCGTGCCGATGTCCGGCGCGCTCGGGTAGGTGAGGCCGAACTCGTCGATGAACGCGCGCGAGTCGCGCTCGGTATCCGACCAGGCGATGCCGAGCACGAGCACGCCGTCGTCGCGGTAGGTCTCCCAAATCGTCTGCAGCACAGGCGCTTCCACACGGCAGGGGGCGCACCAGCTCGCCCAGAAATTGAGCACGATGACCCGCCCGCGCAGGTCTTCGAGCGCGTAGCGTTCGCCGTCGAAGCTGACAGCGGAGAAGTTCGGCGCGCGCCCGCTGGTCAGATCGCTCCGCTGCACGCGGCTGAGCTGCAAGCCGAGGACGGCGGCCACCGCCAAGATGCCGGCGATGAGCACGAGCGAGCCGAGGCTGAGGCCGCGCCGCTGCTTGCTTTCGGGGACGGGTTCGCGCAGGAAATCGAGGTCGGCCGGCGG
>CAYTME010000350.1:0-1449 GCA_964438415.1 uncultured Pleurocapsa sp.
AGAAATACCCGACGAAGAATCCGCGCTATCGCATCGACGAATACCTCAAACGGGTCTACCCGGATCGCATTTATCTGCTGATCTGGGATGAAGTCCACGAGTGCGCTCACGGGGATACTGGCAACGGGCAGGCATTCAACCGCATTGCAGGACTGGCGCAGAAGGTATTGGCGATGACCGGCACACCGTTCAACGGACGATCATCCTCAATTTTCAATCTCGAATATGCAATCAATCCCCGCACCCGCCAGCGTTACAACTGGGGCGGCGCACCGCGCCTCAGCCGTAAGACACGCGGGGAACGCGGCTTTCAGACCGTTGTGTCGGATGACAGCAAACAGCGCGGACGAGCCGAATCGCGCTGGGTTGCCGATATGGGTGTGCGCGAACAGGTGATTGAAGAACGCCCGTCGTATGACAAAGAGACGGGTGCATTCACCGGGACTTCTACCTACGAAAAACCCTATGAGGAAGCGCCCGGAATTTCACCGCTGCTGGTGGCGGAAGTGCTGGATCACGCCATTTTCTTTTCGCTCGGCGATCTGGGCAAGGCGCTGCCGCAGTACGAAGAAATCGCGCTGCCAGTGGAAATGGATACCGACTGCTACGAACAGTATGACCGCACCCGCCAGCAGTTGAAGGATTACCTGATTGCGCGGCGTTGGGAGGGCGACACGACCTTTCGCGGCGCGTATCTTCAGTGGGCGATGGGCTGGGTCAACGCGGCACACCGTCCACACGAAGTCATCCACAATCTCAAACACCCCATCACGGGCGAGAAGCTGCCGCACGTCGTCACCAGTATCCCGTCTTACGGCGAAGACCGCATCTTTGCCAAAGAGCAGGCGCTGATCGACCTGGTGCGTGCCGAACTTGAACAGAACCGTCCTTGCGTCATCTACATCCGCCAGACATCCACCCGCGACATCCAGCCGCGCATCGAGAGCCTGATCCGACAGCATGTGCCACTTGCCCGAACCTTCATCCTGAAAAACACAGTGGAAGCCGAACGGCGCGAGGCAGTCATCGAAGCGGAAGTGGCGAAGGGCACAAACGTCGTCATCTCCAACCCCGAACTGGTCAAGACCGGACTGGATCTGGTGTTCGCCCCTACGCTCATCTTCTATGAAATCACGTTCAACCTCGGCACGATGATGCAGGCCGCCGGACGCTCTTACCGTTTGAACCAGACCCATACCCATTGCAAAACTTTCTACTTGTTTGCAGAGGGAACAATGGAGCAAACAGCGGTGCAGCTCATGAGCCGCAAACAGCGGGCTGCCAAGCTGCTGACCGGCGACATAGGATTGACCGGGTTGGATGCGCTGACTGAAGGCGAGGGAGGACTGGAAGAAGCGCTACTTGCAGCTATCGGGCGCGACGAGGCGCTGCTCGACCCCTCCGAACTGTTCAGGAAGTCCGAAGCGCAGGGCGAGATTGACAGTGAGG
>CAYTME010000350.1:1477-1751 GCA_964438415.1 uncultured Pleurocapsa sp.
GGTGCTGAACCGCTGGCGGCTGAGTACGCCGCACCGATCATGCAGATTGAATTTCAACCCGCGTTGGAAAATGATCCCCTCCTTCAGGAAGCCATCCGACTCGGCGGGGTGATTACTGAAATCGAACAGCCGGAACGGAAGTCAACCGCAACCATGCTGTCTGACCCCGAATCGCAGCCGTTCGCACAAACGATTTTCGACTATCTGGACACGGTTCATATCGTCACTGATGACCAGATAGTCGAAAATCGTTTGTGCGAACGGCTGCGATTCG
>CAYTME010000351.1:0-1729 GCA_964438415.1 uncultured Pleurocapsa sp.
CCTACGCATTATGAGTGCGTCGCTCTAACCGGCTGAGCTACATCACCAGCTGTACGCTGCGCGCTGGTATGAAAAATAGCGGGGGGAGGATTCGAACCTCCGGCCTCCGGGTTATGAGCCCGACGAGCTGCCACTGCTCTACCCCGCATCACTACGCGGAATGGTAGCATCGGGGTCGCGCACTGTCAACGGTGAATTGAGCGCTGCGGCCGCCTTTCATGCCGATCTATCGCGGTGTTAAGCGTCGTCACTCTCGATCACAGCGTTATGTATAGCTTCGATCTGCTCGCGCGAGGCGCTGCGCGCCTGCATCAGGCGCAGGTACCGTTTCTGGAACTGTGTCGTAGCGTAAGCGACGAACTCCTCAACCTTGAGGCCGAAAGGAACTGGGTCGTATAGGGCGAAGATCTCTTCGATAATGCCCAATGCCGGCGCAAGCAGCAGGTTCATCGAGGTTTCGGCGACCGGCCACAGTGCATCGTCTTCCGCGATCAAGCGCGAGATCAGGTAGATGCCGTAAGCGATATGCCGCGACTCATCCCGTTTCAGGTGCGTGATCCCGCTGATCTGCCCTGGCATGAGATTGTTACGTTCGAGCATCGCGTGGTAAGCGTGGTAGCCGGTTTCGGCCAGCACGCCCTCGACGATCATGTTATAGGTGACGGACGCGCGCACCTGAGCGGCGGGCGAGGCATCGGTCAGCAGGGCGTTGAGTGCGCTTGGCAGTGCGTCATGGAAGATCACGCGATAATGCTTGGTGTGGTAATGCGTCAGATCGCCTTTGACTTGGGCAACTTCGTCGAGGAAGCGGCGGAAGAAATCGGTGTGCTTCGCTTCTTCCCACAAGAATGTCGTCAGGAACATCTCTTCTTCGATGCGTCCCTCACGTGCAATCGTCATGATGAGGGGCAGCAGGTCGAGCGTTACCGCCTCCTCGCCCGCCTGGAAGAGCGCAGTTAACCGTAGGATGACGTCTTGCTCGACTTCGCTCAATTTGAGCCAGTCTTCGCGGTCCTGTTGAAAGTCGATATCACTGGGGTTCCATATGCCCAGCCGTTTTGCTTTCTCGAAAAGGCGCATGGGCGGGCTTTGACGCTCTAGACCCCGGTGAACCGTTGCAAAAATACGATCTGTGCTCGCGTCCATAGGTGTTTTCCGTTGCATGCGAGGCGAAGTGAACAAAACAAAAAGCATCAAGCCAAAACATCCCTTCACTATTTCTATCATTCTACCGCTTCAGGATGGAAAAAGGTACTCCTGTACGCTAAAATGTGCATATCCATCGAACTTGTGTGCGATTGTTAGGGGGACGCTGTGCCCAGTTTTGAACTCGTATCCGATTTTCAGCCAACCGGCGATCAGCCGACTGCCATCTCCGAATTGGTGGATGGGGTGGAAAGCGGCCTTAAGCACCAGACATTATTGGGTGCGACTGGAACGGGTAAGACTTTCTCCATCGCGCATGTCGTGCAGCACACCCAGCGTCCGACGCTCGTGCTCGCGCACAACAAGACGCTGGCGGCGCAGCTTTATGCCGAGTTCAAGGAGTTTTTCCCTCGCAACGCGGTCGAGTACTACGTCAGCTATTATGATTATTATCAACCGGAGTCGTATGTCCCACGCTACGACCTCTATATTGAAAAACAAACCGATATCAATGAGCAGATCGAGCGGATGCGCATCGCAGCCAAAGCCGCGCTTCTATCATGCCGAGATGGCCTGATCGTGG
>CAYTME010000352.1:0-1411 GCA_964438415.1 uncultured Pleurocapsa sp.
GGGCTAGAAAGTCGCGCGCCGGATCGCGCAGGAACTCCCAGGGCAGATCAGCCAGCTCGCCGGCGCGGTCGAGTACCAGGCGCAGGCGCAGGCCGCGATCGCCGGCGCGTTCCAGGCTGGCGAAATAGGCTGCGTTCAGATCTTGATGTCGGCGGATGAGAAAGTCGAACAGACGGCCGCCGAAGACACGCGCTGCCTGTGCTTCCTGAGCGCGGGTGACGCCTTCGCGCTGCCGGTGGAAGATGGCGGGGAAATCATCGCGCTCAGCGGGTGAGAAGGGCGCTTCAGCCTCGGCGCTCGCGCTGCCGACTGGCGCGGTCATGTTGATCCGGTAGCGCTGGCTCGGCAGGGCTGTCACTTCCAAGACGAGGTTGAGATGCGTCATCAGCGCCTCGTTGGGGTGCGTTAAGCTTCAGGCGCAGGCTGGGCTGTCGAGCGCAGACCGTTGATCTTGGCGCGCAGGTAGTGTTCCATGAAATCGTTCAGACGTCCATCGAGCACCGCCTGCGGATTGCCGACTTCGTAGTCGGTGCGGTGATCTTTGACCATCTGGTATGGATGCAGCACGTAAGAGCGGATCTGGTTGCCCCACGCGGCATCGACATTTTCGCCCTTGAGCGCGGCGAGCTGTGCCTCGCGTTTCTTGCGCTCCAGCTCGAACAGGCGTGACTTGAGCACCTGAAGCGCACGTTCGCGGTTCTGCGCCTGGCTGCGCTGATCCTGTACGGCGACAACCACGCCGGTCGGGACGTGGATGATGCGGATGGCCGTTTCGTTCTTCTGTACGTTCTGGCCGCCCGCGCCGCTGGAGCGGAAAGTTTCGATGCGCAGGTCTTTCTCGTTCAGCTCGACATCGATCTCGCCCTGGATATCCGGCCAGACTTCGACTTTGACGAATGACGTGTGACGGCGCGCCGCCGAGTCAAACGGGCTGATACGCACCAGACGATGCACGCCGGCCTCGCTTTGCAGGTAGCCGTAGGCGAACTCGCCGCGGATGCTCATCATCACGCTCTTGATGCCGGCTTCTTCGCCCTCGCTGCGTTCGAGGATTTCGACCTTGTAGCCGTTCTGCTCCGCCCAGCGCAGGTACATGCGCTCCAGCATCTGACCCCAATCCTGCGAGTCGCCCGCGCCCGCGTGGATGGCAAGGATGGCGTTTTCACGGTCGTAGGGGCCGGAGAGCATCGCCTCCAGCGACAGCCGCTCGACCAGTGACGACATCTCGTTCGTCTCGGCCGTCAGCTCGTCGATCAGGCTGGCATCATTCAGCAGCGCCAGCTCAAGCGCTTCGTCGATGCGCCGCGCCGCAGACTGCCAGCGCTCGACTTCGGCACGAAGCTGCGACAGCTCCTGCATCGTTTTCTGCGCCAGCTCGGCGTTCGCCCAGAATTCGGTCGAGGCCGATTTG
>CAYTME010000352.1:1452-1715 GCA_964438415.1 uncultured Pleurocapsa sp.
CATCAAGCGTTCGAGCTGCGTTTTCATGCCGCGCAGCGCGGCGATGAGCGGTTCCACCGATGCGGTATCCTCACGTTTCCTCGTCGAATAAGCTGTCTACAAAAAAGTCGGGTCGGAACGGCACCAGGTCGTCGATGCGCTCTCCCAGACCGATGTAGTGGACGGGCAGGCCGATCTGCTTCTGGATGGCGAAGATCATGCCACCTTTGGCGGTGCCGTCGAGCTTGGTCACGATCAGCCCGGTGACATCGACCATCTCGCGG
>CAYTME010000353.1:0-1713 GCA_964438415.1 uncultured Pleurocapsa sp.
CACCAACGCACAGTCGCGCGCGCTCGAAGATGCGATGGTTGCGGCTCACATCCCGTACCGATTGGTGGGCGGCGTCGGCTTCTACAAGCGGCAGGAGGTCAAAGACCTGCTGGCTTACCTGCGCTTGATCCACAACCCGAACGATACCGTCAGCTTTGCCCGCATCGTCAACGTGCCGGGGCGCGGTATCGGCAAGAAATCGATCGAGACATTTCAGGCGTGGTCAGCCCAGCTCGGCATCGGTTACGGCGAGGCGCTCGGTCTGCTCATGCAGGGCAGCGCCAGCCCGATCAGCGGGCGCGCCGCGCGCAGCCTGATCGATTTCGGCCATATGCTGGCGCATTGGCGCGAACTGGCCGGACAGGGCGACCTGACGGCGCTTTACGACGACATCCTGGCGCAGACGGGCTACTTCGGCTACCTGACGACCAGCATCAGCGATACCGACGAGCAGTTCGCCGACCGCAAAGGCAATCTGGACGAGCTGCGCGCTGTTATCGATGCCAAGAAAGATCTGGCGCTTGGCGACTTCCTGGAGGAGGTCTCGCTGGTCGCCGACGTGGACTCGCTCAGCGATGAGGAGGACAGTGTGACGCTGCTCACGCTGCATTCCGCCAAAGGGTTGGAGTTTCCGGTCATCTTCATCACCGGACTAGAAGATGGCCTGCTGCCGCACGCCCGCTCGTTCAACGAGGTCGATGCGATGGCTGAGGAGCGCCGGCTGCTCTACGTCGGGCTGACTCGCGCCAAGGATCGCCTGTTCCTGACCTATGCCTTCCGCCGCTCGATCTTCGGCGAGAGCATGATCAGCCAGCCTTCACGCTTTTTGGGCGATATCCCCGCTGAGCTGATCGATGGCGTGTCGGTCAAGGTCGGCAGCCTGCGCGACAGCCAGGCTTTCAACCGCATGACCACGTGGGATACGTCCGCTTCACCGAAGGTGATCCCGTTTCCCGGTGCACAGGCATCGATGCCCTATCGAGTTGGGCGGCGCGTGCAGCACAGCAAGTTCGGCGAGGGCGTCATCCAGCAGGTCGAGCGGGCGGGCAGCGATATCGAGGTCGTCGTCGCCTTCGAGTCCGCCGGTCTAAAGCGCCTCTCGGTCGAATTTGCCAATCTCAAGCTGCTGGATTAAACGTGAAACCTCAGCCCACCTTACGCCCAGGCAGGCGCGCCAGCACCTCGGTGCGGCGGACGATCTCCGGCCGGTCGGGCAGATAGTGGACGAAGATGACCCCGCCGACCGCGTACCGATGGTACTCGTCCTCGCGGATCGACTCGCGGCCTTCAAGTGTCGCAATACCGCGCGTCGTCCGCGCCTGGTAGCGGTACTTCATGCCGCACAAGGGAGCACCGCGCGGACCGCGTCTGCGCTCCAGCGCAGTGATGACGGCATCGGTCGGCACGCCGCGTTGAGTCAAAGCTCGTGCGTTAAGGCTGCTCAGCCAGCGCGTCAGTCCTGCGTATGTGAGCAGCGCGATCGCACCCGCCGCGATCGCGAACCCTACAAAGATGATCACTGCGCCTAGGTGCGTCATGGGGTTTGAGGTTGTAGTGACCCCAAAAAGTTGGATACGAAAGTGCCTATGCTTATTTTAGCACCAGTTCTGGTTGCTGCATCAACCAACGTGCTTCAAATTCGGCAGGCGTGAGATAGTCCAACGCCGAGTGAATGCGCTTGCGGGTATACACATCATCCAGAAAGCGCCCGAT
>CAYTME010000354.1:0-1014 GCA_964438415.1 uncultured Pleurocapsa sp.
TCAGGAAATCGGAAGCGCAGGGCGAGATCGACAGCGAAGATGCCGCCTACTGGAACGTCGAACTGAACGAACCGGAAGGCGAACCACTGGCTGCTGAGTCGGATACATCATTCATGCAGGTCGAACTTCAATCGGCGCTGGATGACGATCCGCTGATTCGGGAAGCCATTCGACTCGGCGGCGTGGTGACTGAAATCGAGAACCAACCGCTTGAGCCGAACCGAGCAGGTGAGCAGGTTGTGGATACTTCCATCACAGAGGCGATTATCCGCTATCTTGATGGGGTTCACATCGTCACCGACGAAGCGAAACTCGCAGCGCTGCACGCGGAGTTGTTCGACCTGCTGCCAGCAACTTCGGCGCGTCTGGTTGAGTGGCTGCGGGATAACCGGGTCGTCTTTCCCGGCTGTGAGGCCGAAGTCGCTGCTCACATCCTCCGTCTGGCGCAGGGAACCAACAGCAATCCGGTCAACATCATCCCCCTGCGTCCCGCTGCGGTCAGCGCAAAGTCGAGAAAATCCGCCGCTTCCAAAACGCGACGGCTCGATCTGCTGGCAGCGCCGGATGATATGCCAGAGCCACAGCATAAACGCCAGCGTCATGAACAGGTGGATGAAACCACGCCGCTGCAACTGGCATTGTTCTAAGGGGGTGCGTCCATGCACCCCGATACGCTGGCATTTCTGGATGTCCTCTATGAACGCGGTGAGTCGGTGCGTTCATCTGCTCGTCTGACGTTCACGGTCATTCATCCCAATGGCAAGTTCCCAACCCCGTCTCGACATATCCCCCTGGATAACCGTGTGGCTCTGCTCGACACGCTGCAACGGCTGTCGGACACAAACCGGATGGGCTGGGGGGCTTACTTCGCGGTGGGACTTCGCAAGCCGGGGTTGTCTCGCTGGAAACGGGGCGGCGCGGCGGAAGTGGTCGCGCTGCCCGCGTTTTACACCGACATCGACGACCCGACGGATGCGGCGCTCATCCAACTGCGCGGCGCTCGGCTGCCCCCTT
>CAYTME010000354.1:1042-1712 GCA_964438415.1 uncultured Pleurocapsa sp.
GTCCATTCCGGCGGTGGCTATCACGCCTACTGGCTGCTGGATGAACCGACGGCTGATCTGAATACAGCGCGGCAGGTCTTACAGGGGCTGGCCCGAACCTTTGGCGGGGATGGCTTATCTCCGGCGCAATCGCTGCGATTACCGGGAAGCGTGAATCACAAGCCCGAACGCGGTGGGGCAGTATGTCGTCTGGTCGAACTCTCAGACCGCCGCTATCTGCTGTCTAACTTCCAGTCCTTCATCCCGCCAACGCCCTGTCCGACAGCGCGACGATCCACCCTACAAACCGCTTATTCCACAGGCCGTCGAACGCTCAACGTCGCGTTGATTCACGCGATTACGGCGGTTCTGTACCGCGACTATGCAGCGCGGGAGCAGCGGCGGAGTGACTGGCTGGCAGCGCTGTGTCCCTGCGGTCATGCCCGTGATTCACCGGGCGCACACTTCTTTTTCAATCCCACCATCGGCTGCGGGCGCTGTCATGGACGACATGGCACGCTGCGGCTGACCGACCTGTGTTCTGTTCTGGGTATCGACGCTGCCACTTACGGCGGCGTATATCGCTAATGTAGAAAGGAAAAAGCATACCATGTCCGACAAGAAACAAAGCACCCAACCGGCTGCGCCGCCGACAATCATCACGCTGACACTGCCCACACCGTCCGAAGGC
>CAYTME010000355.1:0-481 GCA_964438415.1 uncultured Pleurocapsa sp.
GCCAGCACGCTCATATCGCGCAAAGCCGCATTCATCCTGCCGCTGGCCACCCAGTACGGCTGGATCGCGGGCGTCGTCCTGTTCGCTCTCTGGTTGATGGCGCTGATCTTTCGCCGCCGCGCCTGATCATGCGCATCGCCATCGATGCCAGCCGCACGACCGCTGCCCGCACAACTGGAACGGAACGCTACGCGCTGGAGCTGCTGCGCGCCATCATCGCGCAGAACACCGAACACGATCTGCTGCTCTTCTTCCGCGACGCACCGCCGCCCGGCCTGCTGCCCAGCTCGCCGCGGGTCGCAGTCTATATCTGCCCGTTCGCACGCATGTGGACTCATGTGCGTTTCGCCGCTGAACTCTGGCGCGCTCGTCCCGACCTGACGTTCGTCCCCGCGCATACCCTGCCCGCGCTCTTCCCCGGTCGCGCGCAGGTGACCGTGCATGACCTGGGCTATCGCCTGTTTCCGTCCGCGCACCTGCC
>CAYTME010000355.1:491-1252 GCA_964438415.1 uncultured Pleurocapsa sp.
ATCTCGATTTGACGACCCGTTACAGCGCCGCGCGCGCCGAGATCGTGCTGGCCGACAGCCAAGCGACCGCGCGCGATCTGACGCGCTTTTACGGCACGCCCGCCAGCAGGATCCGCGTCGTCTATCCCGGCGTCAGCGTGCCCGAAGCCGCTTACCGAAGTCAACCTGAAAATGCCGCCGCGGTGCGCGCGCGTTATGGCCTTCCGGAGCGCTACTGGCTGTACATCGGCACGCTGCAGCCACGCAAGAACATCGCCGGCATTGCGGCGGGCTACCGGCGCTGGCGCGCCCTCCATCCCGGCGACTCGGCGGCGCTGGTGCTGGCGGGCGCGCACGGCTGGCTCTACGACGGCGCTTGGACGCAGGGCGTCAGCGGCGTCATCGAGACCGGCTTCGTCGATGAGGCGGACAAGTGGACGCTCTACGCCGGGGCGTTGGGGCTGCTCTTTCCCTCGCTGTACGAGGGCTTCGGCTTCCCGATGGTGGAAGCGATGGCGTGCGGCGTCCCCGTCATTTGCAGCCGCAGCGCCAGCCTGCCCGAGCTGGGAGGAGATGCGGCGTACTACGTCGATCTGCCACCTGTGCAGCCTGGCGATCCGCATGCGCTGACCCAAGCCGCCGATGCCGCCGCCGACCAGCTCCCGCATCTGATGGATCGTGTCCTCGCGGAGCGCGATCGCGAGGATCTGCGCGCGCAGCGGCGGCAGCAGGCGGCGCGCTTCACCTGGGCGCAGGCGGCGGCAGCGGTGCTCGAAAGCTGG
>CAYTME010000355.1:1262-1694 GCA_964438415.1 uncultured Pleurocapsa sp.
TGCGTGAACGATGCGTATGATGAATCCGAAAGCTGGTCAACAGTGAAAGACGCATCCCGCATCCTCGTCGTTCAACTGGCCGACATCGGCGACCTCGTGCTTTCGCTGCCGGCGCTGGCTGCCCTGCGCGATGCCCACCCCAACGCGCACATCGCCGTGCTGACGACTGCCCACGCAGCGCCGATCCTGGAGGGACACCCGGCGGTCGATGAGGTGATCCTGTTCGACAAACACACCTTCGACAGCCCCAAGGCGCTGCTCAAACCCGCCAACCTGCGCTGCGCGCTGGCGCTGGCGCTCAGGCTTCGACGCAGCCGCTGCGATACGACGCTCATCTTTCATCATTTCAGCACCCGCTTCGGCGCGCTCAAGTTCGCGGCGCTGGCATGGAGCGCCGGCTCGCGGCGCGTCATCGGCCTGGAAAACGGAAGC
>CAYTME010000356.1:0-1689 GCA_964438415.1 uncultured Pleurocapsa sp.
TCTCGCCTCGCTCTTGGCCGATGCCGCCCGCCTGAACCCGGACGCGATCGAGGTCTGGAACGAGCCGAACATCGACCGCCAATGGCCGGCGGGGCAGATCAGCGGGCAGAACTACGCGCAGATGCTCAGCGCCGCCTACCGCGCCATCAAGGCCGCCAACCCGAACGTGCTCGTCATCAGCGGTGCGCCCGCACCGACCGGCTTCTTCGGCGGGCGCTGCACGGCGCAGGGCTGCGATGACAACGTGTTCATCCAGCAGATGGCGTCGGCGGGTGCAGCACAGTTCGCCGACTGTATCGGCATCCATTACAACGAGGGCATCCTGCCGCCCAGCGCCACCAGCGGCGATCCACGCGGGAACAGCACACATTACTCGCGCTATTTCCCTAGCATGGTCAACCTGTACGCCAGTGTTTTCCCTGGCCGGCAGCTCTGCTTTACCGAGCTGGGCTACATCACGCCGGAAGGCTACCCGGGCGGACAGCTCCCAGCGGGCTTCGAATGGGGGCAGGGCAACACGGCGCAGGAGCAGGCCGAGTGGCTGGCGCAGTCGGTGCGGCTGGCGCGCAGCGGTGGGCGTGTTCGCCTGCTGATCGTCTGGAACGTCGACTCGACGCTGGTTGGTCCCGATCCGCAGGCGGCCTACGCGATTGTGCGCGGTGGGCAGTGCCTCGCCTGCATCACGCTCGGCGCGGCGATGGCGAGGTAGCGCGAGCGGTTCATCAACGCCGGAAATCGGTCGAAAGGGGGCGCGGTGCACTGCGCCCCCTGTGCTTTCGCTCTCTTGGGCTTTCGAATAGATCTCTCCCCAAGCGGACTTTGGCCGATTTGCTCCTACTGTCTCTCACGGCATCGAGTTCAGCACGTGCCAGTCATGGTTTTGCATGAGGTCGAAGGCCTCAAACGTCTACATGCCTATTGATGCGCAAAAGCACAGCAGTCATGCGAGACATGACGAATGTCACTAGTGTACATTTTACGAACGTTGTACACTTATTGCATGTCGATCTAGTGACGGCTTCGGAAATGACCCTCAAACCCGGCGCACGCCGCCATAACCGCAATCAGAATGCCATCCTACACATGGCGCGCCGCATGGTCGCTGAGGGCGGTGTGGAAAACCTCTCGATGCGGACACTCGCGGAGGCATTGGATTACAGCCCTTCGGCGCTCTACAAGTACTTCGATAGCAAAGAAGACCTGCTCAAGACTATCGCGCTGCACGGGTTGGACGAACTGGCGGCAGTGCTGCGCACGGCGGTTGAGAGTGAGGAGACCTTTCCAGACCGGCTGCGCGCCGCTGGTCAGGCTTATCTGGCATTCGCTTACGCCAATCCACAGCTCTACGCCGTCATGTTCAGCGTAGTTCTGCCCGGATCGCATCCCTCAGGAGGCGATGCCCCGCCAGCAGACGATGCCTTTCGGGTGATGATGGACTTGTTCGAAGCGGGTATCCGGGCGGGTGCGTTCAAAGCTCGACCCGGCTACGGCGCGGTCGAGATGGCTTTTCATGCCTGGATCACAGTGCACGGAATTGTCACGCTGCGCGCTGCCAACCGAGCGCCACAGCCGCTTTTCGATCTCGCTGCAGCCCGTATTTTGCAGGCCATGGTGGACAACATGGAGCGCTGATGCTTAGTGCCTCATCCGGCAAGTGGACAGAGAATGGGGTAAAGTAGAGGGCGGAGG
>CAYTME010000357.1:0-1670 GCA_964438415.1 uncultured Pleurocapsa sp.
GGCGGCGCGCCTGCAAGATCTGCTCGACGAGCGGAGCCGACTGCTCGATATTCAAGTCTCCGTGTCGCCCGACCCGGCGCTGACGCTGGCGCAGCGCGCCGAAGCGATCATCATCCAGCCGTTCATCGCTGCGCCGCAGTATTTCGAAGCGCCGCCGTTCGATGTACCGCCCATGCAGCAGGAGATCGCGCGCTACCGTGCTGCTGGGTTTGCCGGCATCCCGGCAGGCACGCTCGGCGGCGGCCTGATCATGCTGCTGGCTGGCACGGGTCTGATCGGGCAATTCGTGCGCGTCTGGCGCGGTGCGGGTGAGAAGCAGGCATCGGCTGCCGGGCTGGCGGCCTGGGCGCTCGTGAGCGCGGCGGCGTTGATGACCAATCCGCTGCCCTGGCAGCGCTACTATCTGCCCCTGATCCCGCTCTTCGCCCTGCTGGCGGCGCAGGCGCTGCGCGATATCGCGACCACAGTCTTACGGCGCGCGTGAAGGCCGAAATGCGATCCTTTACGAATTCTGCATAAAGCAGTCCATAGGATAAAATATGGGGGTATTCGTGCGCAAGGCATATAATAGATGTTGGCTGGGATGGATTTGGAAAAGCACGATCTGTGGGACGCCATTCATGCGCCGCTGCTGCTCGTCAACGACGGGACGATCGAACGGATCAACCGTGCCTGCCGCACCCTGGGACTGACGGATGATCTGGTCGGACAGCCGCTGCAGGTCTTGTTCGCGGCACACGATCATGTCCTCATCCGCGATCTGCTGGCGCCGCCCGATGGAGCCGAGGCTGTATTGTGCGCCTGCCTGCTGCTGCCGACTGGCAATACCTGCTGGTTCGAGCTGGTAAGCACCCAGATCGACGCGGATGCCCCGCGCCTGCGCCTGATCACCATGCGCAGCATCGACCGCGAAGTCGCCCTTCAGCAGCAGATCATCAGCGAGCACGAACGCGACCAGATCGTGGCGCGGCTGACATCCAGCTTTCAGTACACCTCGTCGATCCTGCCCGACGGCCGCATCATCAACGAGTGGATCTCGCCATCGTTGGTCGATGTGACCGGATATGCCGTCGAGGATATGCGCGAGATGGCGAGCTGGGTGGCGATCGTGCATCCAGACGACGTGCCGATTCTGAACCAGCAGTATCACGCAATGGTCACGCAGCACGAAGCGGTCGTCGAATACCGGATCACGCGGGCCTCCGGCGATCAACGATGGGTGCGGTCATGGGCAACCGCCGTCCGCGAGCTGAACGACCCATACGTCCATCGCTTTTTCGGTGCCGTGCAGGATATCACCGATCAGGTGCGCGCCGAAGAACGGGTGCGCCTGAGCGAAAGCCGCCTGGACAACGTGATCCGCCATCTGCCGCTGGTCGTTTTCACCATCGATCTCAAAGGTATCATCACGTTTGCCGCTGGGACAATGGAGCCTTCTCCCTTCCCATTGGGCAAAAACATCGGACGCTCGATTTATGAGTTGTACCCAGATCAAGAAGAGTTCCTGAACGATACGGCGCAGGTGCTGGCGGGCGACACCATCGAACGTGAACGCGAGTACCGCGGGCATATCTACCAGACCTACTATGCCCCCCTCTACGATCCGCAAGAGCGCCTGATCGGGGCGCTGGGCATGGGGATAGATATCACAGAGCGGCGGCGTATGGAAC
>CAYTME010000358.1:0-1643 GCA_964438415.1 uncultured Pleurocapsa sp.
ATGGTGACTTGTATTTCACCAAGCCGATCCCGCCGTCCGAAGTCCGCGAATTCGTCTTGCGCACGATCCAAGAAGAAGCATCCTGACACGCGGTCAGCCGCCGCGCAGCGCCTCCAGCTTGCGCGTCAGCAGATCGCGCACGATCTGCGGGTTGCCGCGGCCTTTGAGCGCACCCATCACCTTGCCCATGATCGGGCCGAGCAGCTTGTCCTCACCCGCCACGTAGCGCCCGACCAGATCGGCGCTGGCAGCGAGTGCCTCGTCGATGGCCGTGCCGATCGAGTCCTCGTCGCTGACCTGCGCCAAACCCTTTTCGGCCACGATCTGATCGGGGTCGCCGCCCGTCTCCCAGACCTCGATCACGAGCGTAGCGGCGGTGTTCTTGTTGATCGTGCCGCTATCGACCAGCTTGGCCAGTTTCGCCAGTGTGCTGGCGCTCAGGCGCGCCGGGATGTCCTCACGCTCGACGCTGTCGCGGTTGCAGAGCGCGAATAGGCTGCCCGTCAGCAGGTTGGCGGTCGTCTTGGGGCTGCCGCCCGCCGCCAGGGCGTCCTCGTAGTAATGGGCGACGGCCTGCTCTGCGGTGATGATGGATGCATCGTAGTGGCTGAGGCCGAGTTCGCGGATGAAGCGATCGCGTTTGGCGTCCGGCAGTTCGGGCAGGCGCGCGCGCACTCGTTCGACCCACTCGCGGCTGATCTCCAGGATCGGCAGGTCGGGTTCTGGGAAGTAGCGGTACTCATCGGCGCTCTCTTTGTAGCGCTGGACGACCGTGCGCTGGCGCTGCTCATCCCAGCCCATCGTCGCCTGGCGCACGCCCTCGCCGCTTTCCCAGGCGCGGATCTGGCGCTCGACTTCGTACTCGATGCCGCGAAACAGGCTGCGAATGCTGTTCAGGTTCTTGATCTCGGTGCGCGTGCGGTAGCCGGTGCCGTCGCGGCTCATGACGCTGACATTGGCTTCGAAGCGCAGCACACCTTTCGACATGTCGCCGTCGTTGACGCCCAGATACTGCAGAATGCTGCGCAGCTTGCGCGCGTAGGTTTCGGCCTCTTCAGCGCTGTGGATATCCGGCTCGGTCACGATCTCGAGCAGCGGCACGCCGGCGCGGTTGAGATCGACCAAGCTCTCGCCGTCGATGTGCGTCAGCTTGCCCGTGTCCTCCTCCAGATGCGCGCGGCGGATGCGGATGCGTTTGCTCGTTCCATCGCTCAGCTCGATCTCGACCCAGCCGTTGACGCACAGCGGCCGGTCGTACTGGCTGATCTGGTAGCCTTTGGGCAGGTCGGGGTAGAAGTAGCTCTTGCGCGCGAACTGGTTGAAAGGCGGTATCTCGCAGTTGAGCGCCAGCCCGACCATCATCGCGTATTCGACCGCCTGCATGTTGATGACCGGCAGCGTGCCGGGCAGACCCAGCGACACCGGATCGACGGCGGTATTCGGCGGCGCGGTTACGCTGTCCACCACCGGGCAGTTCGAAAACATCTTGCTCTGCGTCAGCAGCTCGGCGTGGATCTCCAAGCCGATGATCGGTTTCCAATCGCTCATGTGGACTCTACCTATCGGGATATGACTTGAGACCGGATCGACGGCGAAACTGGCCTAGAGTGTACCACAGGCGCGCGCGATCGAGGGGAGCGGCT
>CAYTME010000359.1:0-526 GCA_964438415.1 uncultured Pleurocapsa sp.
GCTCATGTTCGACGGCTTGTGTTCGACCAGCCCATCCTGAGCGATGCAGACATATTCGGCATGAGTCCCGAAGGTCATCCCGCGATAGCCAAAGACGGCATCCCCGACCTTAAAGCGCGTCACCGCTTTGCCGACCGCCGCGACTTCACCGGCAAATTCCGATCCGGGCGTCTGGTGTTTGGGTTTGTTCACGCCGAGCGACAGCAGCGCGAAGTACCAGAGCGCGACGGGCATATTGAAACCTCGGCGGCTGTCACGAAAATTCCGCACGATGGTATCGTCATAGTTGACGGATGCTGCGTAAATCCGCACGAGAATTTCGTTGTCTTTCGGCGTCGGCTTTTCCACTTCTTTGACCTGAAGGACATCCGGCGAACCATACTGTGTGTACACGACTGCTTTCATGATGCTGCTCCTGTCTGGTATTGGGTTAGTTTTCATCGTCAAAGACAAAGACTGCTTCCAGCGGTTGGTTGAAGGTGCGCGCGATGAGAAATGCCAGCTCCAGCGACGGCGCGTATTTCTC
>CAYTME010000359.1:608-1625 GCA_964438415.1 uncultured Pleurocapsa sp.
ATTGCGAATGCGGGACTTGCCCATGCTCAGAACCCCCGCCGGTAGTACATCAACTGCGCGGCGTCCGAGACGATCTCGGACATCATGCCGGTGAGCAGCAGCGCGAGAAACATCACGGTAGGCGGCATATCCAGCGCCAGCGTCGCCATCGACAGCAGGAAACCCGCGCCGAAGACATACAGCCCGAAGCGCGTTGCGCGCAGCTCGATCAGGCGGTCGCGTTCGTCCGTGATATCCGACTCGGACTGCTGCGTGACGACAGCGTGAAGGATGGTGAACAGAATCACGATGACGATCCGCGCCACGATGGAGACACCGACCAAAATCAGGAAAAACTCGCCCCAGAATCGGAACACGTCCGGCGAATAGGCATCCGCATTAGGATATGACTGAAACCGAAACGCGGCGTAGAAAACAGGAATCAGAATTGCGCTGATGAGCGACACAAGCGATCGCCATTCTTGGTAGGACATCACGTTCTCCGAATGTCTGGTGATTGCGACACAATGTAAAGTAAACTATACACAGAGTATCATGAAGCAATCTTTGTGTCAAGTATTTTTTACATCATGATCGAAAAAAAAAGACCATCCCAGGTGATTCGGGATGGTCTCAAGGGTGTTTAAGTTGCAGCGCCTCAGATCAGGCGGCGCAGCGCTCGCGCTGTCATCACGCCCAGGCGGTGACTCCGATATTCCGGGGACGCGAGCGGCTCAGGCAGCCACGCCACCCCGTCGGCAGCCAGCGCTGCCGCCCGTTCAATGGCGGACTCGTCGAGTGCCGCGCCGATCAGCGCCGTCTCCGCCGCGTTTAACCGCGCTGCCCGCGCCACAGAGCCGCTGACGCCCAAACCGCAGCGCGTGACTTTGCCGTCAGCGTCAAGCGTGACCGCCGCCGCGACCGCGATGATCGCGCCCAGGGACGCGGGATGCGCGTATTTCTCAAATGTGCTGCGCTCGAAGCCATCCGGCACGGCGATCATGGTGATGATCTCGTCCTGATGCAGCGCCGTCTTGC
>CAYTME010000360.1:0-1620 GCA_964438415.1 uncultured Pleurocapsa sp.
CGGTCACACCGTCTTCGGTGGCGTGCAGCATGATGTCGAACGGTTCGATCAGGAAGGAACGAAGCTGGGTCACAGTGGGTCCTCCGCCAACGGCGATGGCACGAACACCAGCCCATCCCCTTTGTCGAGATCACGAGCGCGGGCGAACGTGACCCACTCCGACAGATCGACTTCGACCAGCCCAGCAGGCGGCGCGAAGATCGCTCGCCCGTCCAGTTTTGCAGTATCGAGCGGCAGGTTGAGCAGCTTCGCCAGTTCTGCGGCGATTCCCGTCGGGTTCGACGCGGCGGCCAGCAGGAGCGATCCGCGCAGGTTCAGCCACAGCCGCATCCACAGCGGCAGCCCGCCGCGCGGCGCAGTCAGCACGACAACGACCAGCGCGACGATCACGCCAGCGGGGATTGCAACGTCAGGCAGCGCGAAGCGGCACAGCGTGTACGTAAAGCCGCCTGCGATGCCGCCGAACAGCAGTCGCTTGAACGGGATGCCCCCGAAACCCTTCTCGTCCCGGCTGAGGATGTGTGATTTGAAGTCGGCAGCCATTGGTTCTCCAGAAGAAAACAGCGCGGAGGCGGACACCCCCGCGCACGGCGGACGAATCGGTTTAGGTGAAGGTGATCAACGCAGTGACGGACGAGGCGAAAACGACGAACAACAGCCCGATGACGACCTGGTTGGCAGCCTTCGGGTTGTCGCGTTTCCAGTCCCCGATCAGGGGCCAGCTCGAACCCATGTACATAATGCCCAAGCCGATAAACCCGATGATGGCGGCGATGGGCGCGATGATCTGCGCCACATCCTGAATGTCTCCGAACAAGTCCTGAATAGCGGTACTGAGATCCACGAGCGCGGCTCCTTGAAGTAGTAGACGAGCGCGTCGGGGTGGAGCGATGTGCGCGGTGACACGTTGGCAACTGCTCCGGTCGCAGCGCGTTCGCGTGGTGGTCATCCGGCACGGGATTGCTTCACCCTGACACAATTTCAGGGTAGCAAAGCGGAGGTCGTGAACTTCTGGAGGATTCCGGTTCAGGGGTAGGAAGATTCTGGTCGTCGAATGGAGGATTCCGGTTTCGCTGTACAGGCAATCAAAAACCCTGCATACCGTCCTGTCGTGGATGAACGGTATGTAGGGTTATGAACGGTTTTTTGCGTTACGCAAAATTTAAAATTGCACGGCGAAGCGCCATGCGCCTGCGCCAAAACTTCCAAATGGTTCTCCCGCCCACGCCCACACCAGCGTCAGATCGGCAGCCTGACCCGGCAGCAGGTCGAACGGCGTTAGACCCTCAGCGGGTGCGCGCGGTCCGGGCGGATTTTCGGCGTAGCCGAGTGCCAGCCACACGTCGTCCGGTGTAATCGGGATGACCGTCGCGCCGCCGTTGTAGAGCCGAAATTGCGTTGTAATCTGACCTGCCTGCGTGGTCACGTTGATGATCTGTACATCCAGTCCAATGAACGGGATCGCTGTCGGCGTGGCAGTCGGAAGCGGTGTTGGCGTGACGGCTGCAACCGGCTGTGCCAGCGCGCCAATCAGTTCGCCCATCCGTCCGAGTTCCTGCTCAACAGGATATGCGGCAGTCACCAATGTGCGCGTTCCCGTCGGCATTCCGTCCGCGTCGG
>CAYTME010000361.1:0-1238 GCA_964438415.1 uncultured Pleurocapsa sp.
CGTCTCCCTTGCAGGCGATCGCGACGCGGAAGTCCATGCGCACCTTCTTGTGCCCGCTGATGGCTGCCAGCTTCTTCAAATCGAGCGCGCGGTCGGCAGCGATCATGACCAGCAGCGGCTTGTCGCTGCCTTCCGGCTGCGCGACCAGCGTCTTGTAGACGAGATAGGGCGGCAGCCCCAGCGTCTCGGCGATCGCTTCCGCGTCGCGCAGCGTGTCTGGATAGCTCAAAACTTCGTAGGGGATCTTGTGCTGCTCCAGCAGCCGCATGGTATTGAGTTTATCGCTCATCGCCGCCGTCTATCCTGTGTCCGATGCTGCGCGTGATTTTGGCCTCGGCATCCGGCGCGCGCAAGCGTCAATTGAGACTCGACCGTGCGCTCGGCAGTCGGGGTGCACACGAGCTGCGGTTCAAGGTCGGCTCGCGGCGCGGCGTGTCGGCGCGTTATACTCCGTCTGCACACATGAGGAGACACTGCATGACGCAACCCTGGCTGCTTTACGGCGCGACCGGTTTCACGGGACAGCTTGTGGCCGAGACGGCGGTCGCACGCGGTCACCGCCCGATCTTGGCCGGGCGGTCGGCGGAGAAGCTGCGCCCGCTGGCGGAGCGGCTCGGTCTGGAGTACCGCGCCTTTTCGCTCGATGCGATCCCGCCGCTGGCATCGCTCGGCGTCGGCGCGGTGCTGCACACGGCCGGCCCCTTCGTGCACACGGCGCTGCCGATGCAGCAGGCCTGCCTCGACGCGGGCATCCACTATCTCGACATCACGGGTGAGATGCCGGTCTTCGAGCAGACGTTTGCGCTCGATGCCCAGGCGCGCGCGCGCGGCGCGCTGCTGATCTCCGGTGCCGGCTTCGACATCGTGCCGACCGACTGCCTGAGCGCGCAGGTCGCCGCGCAGGTGCCCGATGCCGTCTCGCTCGAGATCGTCTTCGATGCGCTGCTGATGACGGATGAGATCGGCTTCACCGCCGGCACGCTCAAGAGCATGATCGTCATGCTGCCGCAGGGGTCGCGTGTGCGCCGGGGAGGGCAGCTCCTCCCCTACGACCTGGGGGCGGGCGGCAGGGTCATCGGCTTCCCCGATGGGCCGCGGCACGCGATGCCGATCCCCTGGGGCGATGTGCTGACGGCCTACCACAGCACGGGCATCCCGAACATCACCGCCTACGTCGCCCTGCCGCGCTGGGCTTGGCACGGCCTACGCGCCAGCGGCCTGCTGATCCAGATGGCGCT
>CAYTME010000361.1:1271-1598 GCA_964438415.1 uncultured Pleurocapsa sp.
GCTCGACCGGCTGTTCGAGCGCCGCGTGACCGGTCCGAGCGAGGCGCGCCGCCGGTCAGGCCGCATGCTGATCGGCGCGTCGGCGTTCGACGCCCATGGGCGCGGCGCATCGGCCTGGATCGAGACTCTAGAAGCGTATGAGTTCACGCGCCACGCGGCGCTGCTGGCGGTCGAGCGCGCGCTGGCGGATGGCGGCGCGGGGGCGCGCACGCCGTCGCAGGCGTTCGGTCCCGATTTCGTCTACACGATCCCCGGCGTCAGGCGCGCGGATTGATCGGCTGAGGCGGACGCGCATCCAGGCAAGAGCGGTTCACCATCCGTGCGCCA
>CAYTME010000362.1:0-1593 GCA_964438415.1 uncultured Pleurocapsa sp.
TATGGAACAGGCGATGATGGAAATTCAAAACATCCGCGCGATGCTCCAGAAAGAGCAGGAGCTGAGTGAACTCAAATCGCGCATGATGCGGCGGATTTCGCATGAGTTTCGCACCCCGCTGGCGACTATCCAGCTTTCGGCGCAGATGCTGGAGCGTTATGCCGAGCGCATGTCGGCCAGTGACCGAGCGGTGCGCGTTCAGCACATCCTCGACCGCGTGCGCCATCTGATCAACCTGCTGGAGGATATCTCGCTGGTCGTGCAGGCGCGTTCGCACCCACTGACCTTCACCCGCTACCGCTTCAACCTGGCTGAATTATGCTCGGCGATTGTCGATGGGTTCCGCCAGGGGATGGGGGCTAAGCACCAGTGGCAGATCGCGATCAGCGACGACGCGGCCATCGTCAACGCCGACGCCCGCCTGATCGGGTTGATCCTGCAGAATCTGCTCTCGAACGCGGTCAAGTTTTCCGACGCGGGCACGTCGATCGCGCTGTCGGCGGTGGTCGAGCAGGACGAGCTGGTGCTCACCGTTCGTGACTGCGGGATCGGCATCCTGCCCGCAGAGCAGCAGCGCGTGTTCGAACCGTTTTTTCGGGGCAGCAATTTCGATGAGCGGGCTGGCTTGGGCTTGGGGCTGAGCATCGTGCGCGATGCGGTCACTAAGCATGAGGGGCATATCGAATTGGAAAGCGCGCTCGGGGTTGGCACCACCGTCAGGATTTACCTGCCGGTCGGAAATCCCAACGACCCTTGACCAGATCGCGTCTTGACGCGACTTTGACCCTGCAGCGTTTGAACGCGCCGATCGCCACATACTCGACGACCAGGGCGAGAGGTCTTACGAGACAAATCGCTTCGACCGTTCGTGGACTGCTTTCGCCTGCCGGTTTACGGCGTGCTGAGACAGCCCGGCAGCTCGAACCAGAAGATCGAACCGCCGTCCGGCGGACAATCGACGCCAACCTTGCCGCCCTGCATCTCGACCAAGTTCTTGACGATCCACAAGCCCAACCCGGTGCTCGTCTCGGAACCCGTCGGGCGCACGCTCAGCTTGCTGAACATCTGGAAGAGGTTCTTGCGCTCCTCGAAGGGAATGCCGGGTCCCTGGTCAGCGACATTGATGCGCACCCAATGCTCATCGCCTTCCGACCAAATCATGACGACGCTGTTGTGTGGGCTGAATTTCAGCGCATTGCCGACCAGATTGCCCAAAACCTGCATGAGCAGGCGGCGGTCGGCCATGACACAGTGTTCGGTCGGGAATGTGTGCAGTTGGGTACTGCGCGCCCGCGCCGACAGTGTGTACTGATCGACCGTCCGCTGCACCACATCCCCGACGCGACGACGACCGCCGTCACCGACTACCTCAACGCCCAGATCGAAGCCGGCGCACAGGCAGTGATGATCTTCGATTCCTGGGGCGGCAGCCTCACCCCGGCGGCCTACCGGGAGTTTTCGCTCGCCTACATGCAAAGGATCGTCGCCGGTCTGACCAAGGAACGCGACGGCCGCCGCGTGCCCAACATCGTCTTCACCAAAGGCGGCGGCAACTGGCTGGAAGACCAGGCCGCCATCGGGGCCGACGCGCTG
>CAYTME010000363.1:0-1553 GCA_964438415.1 uncultured Pleurocapsa sp.
TGCCTTCGCGGGGCTCGGCCGCTGGCTGGAGCGCATCCGGCTCAAGGGTAAGCACACGATGTACACGGCGCAGAAGCACGTCGTCGGCGCGATTGCACGTGGCTTTCAGTCCCGTGACAGCATTCTGCTGATTGGTTCGATGGGGACAGGAAAGACCCTGATGGGCGGATCAGCAGCCGTCAGCATCGCGTCTGGCATTGTGAAGGCGCTGGCGAACGATATGCGCCCGGATCAGGTCGTGATCATCGTTGCGCCGCCGCACCTGATCGAGAAGTGGAAGCGGGAACTCGCCAGCATTGCGCCAAAAGCCTGCATTGAAAGACTGGATAGACACGAGCAGGTCAGGGAGTTCATGCAGCAGGCAGATGCGCTGCCGCCGATCGTGCCGAAGATCGGACTCATCAAGCGCGACCTGACCAAGCTCGGCTGTGCGTGGGAACCGTCGGTTGTGTGGCGCAGCGAAGCGGTCGCGCTGTGGCGATTCGGCGCACCGGTGCCGGATGGGTATCTGCCCCATCAGCGCATCCGGCGGGAGCGCGTGCCGAAATGTCCACACTGCGGGTCGGTCGTAATGCAGGAGAAGAAGGGTGTGAGCGCGCCCGCGTCTCAGTCGTGGCTCGAAGGCGGCAAGCGGTCCTGCGCGGTGTGCCATGTACCGCTCTGGCGTGAGAGCCGGGATCGCGGTTCGCAGCCGAAGCCTGGTGAGAAGTATCCGCCGAAGAACCCGCGCTACCGCCTGGACGAGTACCTCAAGCGTATGTTCCCGGATCGGGTGTATCTGCTGATCTGGGACGAGTGCCATGAGGCGCAGCACGGCGACACAGGCAACGGCGAGGCGTTCAGTCGCATGGCGGGGCTGGCGAAGAAGGTGCTGGCGATGACTGGCACGCCGTTCAACGGTCGGGCATCATCGATCTTCAACCTAGAGTATGCGCTGAACCCGCGCGTGCGCCAGCGCTACAACTGGGGCGGTGGGAAGCGCTTCGAGCGAAAGAAACGGGGTTCACGCGCATTTCAGGAGGTCGTGAGCGAGACTTCAAACCAGCGCGGACGTGCCGAGTCGCGCTGGGTGGCGGACATGGGGGTGAGGGAACAAGTCGTTGAAGAACGCCCGTCATATGATCGTGACACAGGTGCATACACCGGAACATCGACTTACGAACGACCGTATCAGGAAGCACCGGGCATCTCCCCGCTGCTGGTCGCGGAAGTCTTGGATCATGCGATCTTCTTCTCACTCGGTGACTTGGGCAAGGCACTCCCTCAGTACGAAGAGATTGCATTGCCCGTTGAACTCGATGCTGATGTATACGCCGAGTATGACCGCACCCGTCAGCGCCTCAAGGATTACCTCATTCAACGGCGATGGGAAGGCGACGCAACGTTTCGCGGTGCATATTTGCAGTGGTCGATGGGTTGGGTCAATGCGCCATTTCGCCCGTATGAAGTCATCCATAATATCAAACATCCGATCACCGGCGTGAAGGAGCCGTACACCGTCGCCAGCCTTCCGAGCTATGGCGAAGACCGCATCTACGCGAAGGAGCAGGCGC
>CAYTME010000364.1:0-1258 GCA_964438415.1 uncultured Pleurocapsa sp.
CGCTGCGACCTGCTCTTCGTTCGTGACATCGACCTTGATACCGAGCGACCGCCGATCCGGGAACTGCTGGCAGACCATATTCGCGGTTTCGACGGCCTGTTCTTCCTTCAGGTCAGCCACCACGACATGGCAGCCTTCGCGCGCCAGCCGCAGGCAGAGCGCCTGCCCCAACCCCTGCGCGCCGCCGGTCACGATTGCGATTTTGTCTTCGAGAGTGCGAGGCATGGTATTTACTCCAGCATCAGGCGCAGAAATTCGGCTTCGGCTTCGTTCGTCCACTCGCGCCCGTCCTTGAGCTTCTCGTAGACGGTCGGCATGGCTTCTTTGAGTTCCGGCAGCGAGGTCAGCGGCATCTCTTTGATGTGCGGATAGATGACGACCTTGCCGGGGTAGACCGCGTCGCGCAGGGCTTCCAGACCCTTCTTGGTGGCGCTGAGTGAGCCGATGGCGGCAACGGCGCGGTTGGTCGAAAGCTCGCCCGACTCGGCCTGACTGAGCGTCAGCTTGAGGTCTTCGATCAGCGAACCGGACTGACCGATGTACCTTACCCCCTTGAGGTACACATCGCTGATATCCATGTTGACCATCGTGCCGCGCCCGACGCCCGCGAACACGTTCATGACACCCTGCGGCGCGAGGTAGGTGGCTGAATCTGCGATCAGCGCCGGGACAGGGGCAAGCACGATCACATCGTCAAAGCCCTCAGCTTTGTACGCCGACAGCGTCGCTGCGCCGTCGGGCTGTGTTGGGTTAATACACACGAACTCGATACCCTTCGCCTGCGCTTCCGCCGCGAAGCTGTCGTACAGGTCTTGCAGACGGTGTTCGCTCACGTCGGTGCACACGATCAGCTTTGGCCCGTCCGCCACCTGAATCCCGCGCTGGACGTGCATTCGCCCCATCGGGCCTGCCGCGCCGACGAACCATGCCCGTCCGCCTGCCTTGAACTCGGCGCGCACAGGCACATCACTATAGGCGCGGGCGATATCTGGCGTCGTGCTGCCGACGTACACCCAGCGGTTGTAATGCACGCGCCCCATGTCAATATTGACCTTGCGCGGCAGCGGTTGATCGCTGATGATGGCGAACACGCCGCCATCGGCCAGGCGTGGGCTGGCCTGCTCGACCGCATCGGGCAGCGCGCCGAGCACGATGATATCATCGGCTTTATCCACGCCGGGGTTATTGATGTCGCTGGCCTCGATCACTTCGATGCCGAGCGCGGCGGCACGCGCCTTGAGGTCAGCAGCCAGCGCGC
>CAYTME010000364.1:1299-1524 GCA_964438415.1 uncultured Pleurocapsa sp.
GGCGTCGAAGCCCGCGTTGAGCGTGTAGGGTGTGGGATCGTCCGGCGTGCCGATCATCCAGGTTGTGCCCTTTGGCAAAAGCTGCGTGCGGTAGTGCAGGCTGTAAGCTGCTACGACACATGCCCAGGGTTCGGTCAGGGCGCTCTCGGCGTAGCCCGTCGTCGGTTTGACCGGAAGCAGATAGTTGCCGCCGTCGCCGTTCAGCACGCGCTGATCAATGATGCC
>CAYTME010000365.1:0-1510 GCA_964438415.1 uncultured Pleurocapsa sp.
ACTTTCATCACCGCGATCACGGGCTATCCCAACGACGAGCAGATCATCCTCATGCAGATGCGCGGCGGGCTTGCCGATGGTTTGATGCTGCTTCTGGAAAGCGACAAGCGCGCTTTAACGCCCATGCTCGAAGAACTGGCGAGCGTAAATGTCGCGGTGACCGTGCTGAGCAACACCATTGAGCCGCACGGCTTCGATGTGGTCAGCACCAATGAGGGGGACGCCTCACGTGAAGCCATTCGCTACCTGATCGCACAAGGACACCGCCGCATCGGGATGATCGCGCTGGATCATGAAGGGCGCTATGTCCCTGAACGCTTTCAAGCCTATATCGATGCTTTGACTGAAGCAGGCATCCCGTTAGATCGTGCATTGATCACAGACGGCGCGGTGGCATGTCAACATGCCTACGCCAGCGCGCGCCATCTGCTGCAACTGCCCGACCCGCCGACGGCGATCTTTGCGCTGGCGGACATTGCCGCGATCAGCGCCATTCACGCGGCGCGCGATCTCGGCTTGCGCGTGCCGGAAGATGTCGCTGTCATCGGCACGGGTAACATCGTGGAGGGCGAGCTGTGCGTGCCACCGCTGACGACTGTCGGCTTGGTCTCGCGTGATTACAGCGCAGCAGCGGCGCTGCTGTTCTCTCGTTTGCGTGGTGAAGCGCCCGTCGCTGGACGGCGCTATATCAATCCCTGGCAGCTGCACTTGCGCGGCTCGGCATAGCGAAAGGATGACGCCAGCAGCCTGACTCCAACAAGGGTATGATGCCAAGAGCTACAATTCCGCAAAAACAGGTCTATTCAAATAGAGGTTAACAGATACCATGCGTACAAAGTTCAAATTTCTCTTGATCGTTAGTTTGCTGCTGATGATCGGTTCGTCATCGATCTCGGCGCAGGAAATCATCGAAATCGTCTTTCGTCAGGGCGATCCGCCAGTTGAAATTGAAGGACTGTCGGAGCGCATCAACGAATTTAACGCCACCAACACGATGGGGATTCGCGTCCGCGTTGAAACCGTGCCGTGGTCGGATGCGCTGGCGCAGTACAGCCGCGAAGCCCAGGCAGGCGGCGGACCCGACATCATCCATCTCGGTTTCGTCATGACCCGTGACCTGGTGCGCGGTAATCTGCTCACCGACCTGCGCCCGTACATCGATGCCGACCCGGCAGCATTTGCCAGCCCGTATGATGAAATGCTGGGACGCGACATGGGCGAATTTGACGGCGGCGTCTTCGGCATTCCGTGGACGGTCGATACGTTCGTGCTGGCATATCGCCCCGATCTGTTTGAAGCAGCGGGCGTCACCGAATTCCCCGATACCTGGGCAGACCTGCAAGCCGCAGCCGCGCAGCTCACCCGCGATACCGATGGCAACGGTCGCATCGATCAGTATGGCTTCTGCTTCCCGGCGGGCAGCGGCGCGAGCGGCGGCATGTGGTTTTTGGTCAATTACTACCTGTGGAGCAACGGCGTCTACTACGTCCAGCAGAACGACGCGGGCGAA
>CAYTME010000366.1:0-1506 GCA_964438415.1 uncultured Pleurocapsa sp.
ATCGCTTACATCATTGATCACTATGACCGAGTGGAAGACATTACCGTTGACGAACTGATGCAGTTTGTCACTGGGCCGGACTTCCCGACCGGCGCGATCATCGTGGCTGGGAACGAACTCAAAGAGGCTTACGCGACAGGAAAGGGACGGGTGGTGGTTCGCGCCCGCGCCACTATCGAGGAAATGCGTGGCGACCGCTTGCGCATCGTTTTCACCGAGATTCCCTACCAGGTAGGCAAGACCGCGATCATCGAGCGCATTGTGGCTCTGGTGCGCGAGGGTCGCCTGGATCAGATCTCAGACCTGCGCGATGAATCCGACCGGCGCGGGATGCGCCTCACGGTGGAACTGCGGCGCGGGGCGCAGCCGCAGAAGGTGCTCAACCAGCTCTACAAGTACACTCAGCTGCAGAGCACGTTCAGCATCCAGATGCTGGCACTGGTCAACGGCGAGCCGCGCACGCTGGGTCTGCGGCGCGCGCTCCAGATTTACATCGAACACCGCTATGAAGTAGTTGTCCGGCGCTCCGAATTCGAACTGCGACGGCTGCGGGCGCGAGCGCATATTCTTGAAGGGCTGCTCAAAGCGCTCTCCAGCCTGGACCGGGTTATTCAGACAATCCGGTCGTCACCGGATGTCGAAACGGCGCGGGCGCAACTTATGAACCGGTTCGACCTGTCGGAGATACAGTCCAACGCCATCCTTGAGATGCAGTTGCGGCGGTTGGCAGCGCTGGAACAGCAGAAACTGCGCGATGAGTACGATGAGGTGCAGGCGCGCATCGCCTATCTTGAGGACCTGCTTGCTTCGCCGCAGAAGATTCTGGCTCTCATCCGTGAGGACATCACCGATCTGGCGCAAACCTTCGGCGACGACCGGCGCACTGAAATCCAGTACGATGTGCTGACCGACTTCAACGAGGCTGATCTTGTGGCCGAAGAAGAGGTCGTTATCTCGCTGACCAGCCGGGGTTACATCAAGCGCGTGCCCTCCAGCGCCTACCGCGCCCAGCGGCGAGGCGGCAAAGGCGTGATCGGCATGGCGACCAAGGAAGAAGACGTGCTGGTCGAGATGTTCGCGTGCAGCAGCCACGACAAGGTGCTGTTCTTCAGCGACAAGGGGAAGGTCTACAGCGAGTGGGCCTATTACATCCCGGAGACGGCCCGCGCCGCAAAAGGCACGCTCGTTCATACAGTGCTGGCGCTGGACAGCGACGAACGAATTACGGCGGTGCTGCCGTTCAACCCCCTGGCTGAGGGCGAGGGCTATTTCATCATGGCGACTCGCTATGCGCGCATCAAGCGAGTACATCTGGCTGATTTCAGGGATGTGCGCCCCAGCGGCCTGATCGCTATCAGCCTGGACCCCGGCGACACGCTCCACTGGGTGAAGTTTACCAACGGCGATCAAGATGTCGTGCTGGCAACGGATGCGGGCCAGAGCATCCGCTTCCACGAGTCCGAAGTGCGCGTAATGGGCCGCCCCGCGTTCGGCGTCAACGCTATC
>CAYTME010000367.1:0-1231 GCA_964438415.1 uncultured Pleurocapsa sp.
GGTTGTGTCGTCGCTCAACACCTCGCAACCGCGTGCATAGATGATCTCTGTCTCCGGTCCGGCATGGGCGCGAATCCCGTCAAGCACTGTCACGATCTCGACAGGCCGCTCAACTTCCTGAATCTGGTCCGGCAGCGCCGTGCTGAAGACCTCTAACGCGCGGCTTTCGATGATGGTTTCAATGTGTGCCGGATACGAATAATCACCCATGCGGTTACGGGCGGAATCGGCGTTGGGACCGATGACGGCGATACGCTGAGCGCGAGCTGCCAGCGGCAGCATATCGCCGTCGTTCTTCAACAGCACAAGGGACTTCTCAGCGATGGTGCGCGCCAGATCCCGCTGGGCAGGTGTTTCGAATACGGTGGTGGCGTCCTCGACCGACACATACGGATTCTCGAACAGTCCAAGCTTAAATTTCATCCGCAGTACACGGCCCGCCGCCTCATCGACCAGCGCCAGATCAATCTGTCCGGCTTCGAGCGCCTGTCGGAGGGGATCACCATAGCAGTCGATGCTCGGGAGTTCCACATCGATCCCGGCCTTCAGGGCCATAGCAGCGGATTCGGACTTGTTTTGCGTCACATGGTGATACGCGCCAATCATGTCGATGGCGAAATAGTCGGAGACGACGATGCCATCGAAGCCAAGCTCGTCGCGCAGCAGCTTGCGGAACATGTCCTCGGATGTAGCGCAGGGGATGCCGTCGATCTCGTGGTAGGCGTTCATGACCGACGCCAGCCCGGCATCCTTGATCGCGGTTTCAAATGGTGGCAGAAAGACTTCGCGCAGTTCGCGCCAGCCAACATGCGCCGGGGCCCAGTTCATCCCACCTTCCGTGACACCATACCCGACGAAATGCTTGCCCGTTGCCAGGATACCGGTCCCATAATCGTCACCTTGCAGGCCGCGCACATAGGCTGCGCCCATCTGCGACACCAGGAACGGATCTTCACCGAACGTTTCCTCAACGCGGCCCCAGCGTGGATCGCGCACCACGTCCAGCACGGGCGCGAGCGACTGGTGTGCGCCAACGGCTCGCATTTGCGCGCGGATCACCTGCGCCATGCGCTCGACTAACATCGGGTCCCAGGTGCTTGCTGCGCCGATGATCTGCGGGAAACACGTTGCCCCCATCGCCATATAGCCGCTGCAACTCTCTTCATGGACCATCACCGGGATGCCCAGCCGTGTGTGTTCGATCACGTACTGCTGAATAGTGTTGGCAAGC
>CAYTME010000367.1:1241-1504 GCA_964438415.1 uncultured Pleurocapsa sp.
TCTCGCGTGGAGATGCGTTGCTCGCGCCGCCAATCCGTGTAATTTGCCCGATGCCATCTGGGATGCGGGCAGCGGTACGCTCGACTGAGAATACGCCCCGCTGCATGAGCTCATAGACCCACACGCTGCCGATCTGGGCAAGCTTTTCATCCAGCGTCATCCGGCCCAACAGATCCGCGACGCGATCTTCGACTGGCAGCGCGGCGTCACGAAAGGGAAACGTCTCTTGAGTTGTTGTCATTGGAGTCAAATCCTTAGAGATG